>JAYWHK010000119.1:0-28154 GCA_043777755.1 Saprospiraceae bacterium | reverse complement strand
TATAAATTTTTTAGACACTAAAATTTTATAACATTTTTATAATTTTTATAAAAATAAAATATCAATATTTTACTATAAAAACAAATATTGTTTTTTATGATTTTAAAAAATGTTCTGTTTTTAGAAAACTGGAACATCGAGTATATAATAATTTGATAGTTAGATTTTTACATAAAAATGTTAAATCATCATTTATATTGTGTCACAAATATATATTATTTTTTTAAAATATTAAATATTTAAGAACTTATTCTTGATAAAATTCTATGTCTGCATTTTGCCTATTGTCAAAAACATTTTATATTTTTGCAGCAAATAAAAAGCCCAACCACTCACTTTTTAATAAAACCATTTTATATGAAAAAAATTTTAGTCGCCAACCGTGGAGAAATTGCTTTGCGAGTGATGCGCACTGCTCGAAGAATGGGTATCAAAACCGTTGCTGTTTTTTCTGAAATAGACCGTCATTCGCCTCATGTTTTGTTTGCTGACGAGGCTGTTTGTATAGGCCCAGCTCCTTCCAATCAATCTTATTTATTAGGCAACAAAATTATAGAAGTTGCCTTGTCGTTGGGCGTAGATGGGATTCATCCAGGCTACGGTTTTTTGAGTGAAAATGCTACTTTTTCGGCAGCAGCCGAAGCTGCGGGCATTACTTTTATTGGGCCAAAACCAAAAGCCATCGAAATGATGGGCAGTAAATTGGCTGCAAAAGAAGCTGCAAAAGCCTACAATATTCCGATGGTTCCTGGTACAGAAGGTGCTATTGCTGATGTAGCAGAAGCCGTAGAAATTGCTAAACAAATTGGTTTTCCGCTTCTAATCAAAGCTTCAGCAGGTGGCGGTGGAAAAGGAATGAGGGTCGTCGAAAAAGAAAGCGAAATCAAAGAATCTATGGAACGTGCTATCTCTGAAGCAACTTCGGCTTTTGGTGATGGCTCTGTTTTTATTGAAAAATATGTTGGTTCGCCACGTCATATTGAGATTCAAGTGTTGGCAGATGCGCATGGAAATGTGGTGTATTTGTTTGAAAGAGAGTGCAGTGTGCAGCGTCGCCACCAAAAAGTAGTCGAAGAAGCTCCATCTTCTGTTCTTACGCCAGCGATTCGCAAAGCGATGGGCGAAGCCGCTGTCCGAGTCGCATTGTCTTGTGATTATTTGGGCGCAGGAACGGTGGAGTTTTTGTTGGACGAAAACAAAGATTTCTTTTTCTTAGAAATGAATACCCGTTTGCAAGTGGAACATCCTGTCACAGAGTTGATTACTGGTATTGATTTGGTAGAACAGCAAATTTGTATTGCCAGAGGTGAAAAATTGAGTTTTTCGCAAGAAGATTTGCAAATAAAAGGTCACGCTGTTGAGCTTCGTGTTTATGCCGAAGATCCACTAAACAACTTTTTGCCAAGCGTAGGCAATCTAACAACGTACAAAAGACCTGTCGGAGAGAATATTCGAGTAGATGATGGTTTTGAACAAGGCATGGACATTCCAATTTATTATGACCCAATGATTGCTAAGTTGATTGCTTACGGACAAGACCGCAATGCTGCCATTCAACGCCTCATCGAAGCGATTGATATGTACGAAATCGAAGGTGTTGCAACAACTTTGTCTTTCGGAAAATTCGTTTTGGAACATGAAGCCTTCCGTAGTGGTGATTTTGATACACATTTTGTCAAAAATTATTATAGCCCAGAACTTCTTTTGGCTGGTACAAATGACGAAATGGAAATCGCAGCACTTTTAGCTCTTCAGACACATTTAAAGCATAAAAAATTATTGAAAGTTGTGAGTCAATAAGTTGATAATCAAATATTTGTAAATTTTATCATTCATAATTATTAATTCATCGTAACTGTTTACCACTTTTGCAATTTTTCACCACGGAGAAGCGGAGAACACAGAGTTTGACAAAAAATTAGCCGAAAGCTAATTTTTTTGCCTCCGTGACCTCCGTTTCTCCGTGGTAAAAATAAAAAATCTTCGATTTTTTTTCGACGCTAAACAGTTACATTTTATCATTAATAAGGTCATTTATGAAAAAGAAATACCACATCGCACTTTGTTTATTTTGTTTTTTTGCAATAAAAATAAATGCACAAAATACAGACAATCAACAACTTATCAAAAAGACAATCGTTGGACTTTTTGATGGCATGAGAAAATCAGACTCTTCGGCAGCTCGAAAATTATTCTATCCAGATGCTTCTTTGAAAACAGTTTTGACAAAAAAAGATGGTTCGCTTTTGGTACAAAAAGAAAGCATCAATACCTTGTTAAACGCCATCGGAACACCGCACAAAGAGCTTTACGACGAGCGTATTTTGTCTTGGGACATTCGCATTGATGGCGCATTGGCTTCTGCATGGTGCGATTATGCTTTTTATTTAGATGATAAATTTTTACATTGTGGTGTTGATGCGTTTCAATTGATCAAAAAAGACAATAAATGGTTGATTTTGGACATTACAGATACCCGTCGAAAAACAAATTGTGAAATGCCGACGACCAACGAAATTGATACTGTAATGAACCGTTGGCACCGTGCCGCAGCGGTAGCTGACGAAGCTACTTTTTTTGGTTTAATGACCGAAAATTGCGACTATGTAGGCACTGACCCAAGCGAACATTGGAAAAGAGATGAATTGAAAAAATGGTCTGAAAAGTTTTTCGCAAAGGATTCCGCTTGGGATTTTAAAGCTAAAAAACGAACTGTTTATTTCACTCAAAACGGTCAATACGCTTGGTTTGACGAATTATTGGACACTTGGATGGGCGATTGTCGTGGTTCGGGTATTTTGGTAAAAACCTCTAACGGCTGGAAAATTGAGCAATATGTCCTTTCTATGGCTGTTTTGAACGATTTGACAAAGGATTATATCAAAATATTGAAAAAAAATAAGCAATGAGAATACTGTTTCTTTTTTTTCTTCTTTTTTTTCAAAAAAATCAAGCAATCGCACAAAATACAGTGCCTGGAAAAAGCTATTTTTCCAATAACAACTACATCGAATACATCGCTGGCAATTCTCCGTTTATTGTTTCTGCGCCTCATGGCGGCGACCTCAAGCCCAGTGACATTCCTGACAGAAGCTGCACCGCTTGCGTCACTGGAAAAGACGGAAGTACGCAAGAACTGGCCCGTGACATTGCCAACGCTTTTTATAAGCAAACAGGCTGTTTTCCACACATTATCATCAATCGTTTGCACCGAATTAAGTTAGATGCCAACCGTGAAATCGTCGAAGCTGCCCTTGGAAATCCACAAGCAGAACAGGCTTGGCTGGCGTTCCAATCTTATATAGATAGCGCAAAAACACAAATCACCAAACAATTTGGCACTGGGCTTTACATTGATTTACACGCTCATGGTCATGCCATTCAAAGGCTCGAATTGGGTTATCTTTTGACAAGTACAGAATTACAAAATACTGATAATCAGATAAATATAAATACTTACATCAATGAATCGAGCATCAAAAACCTTGCTTCCAACAACCTGAAAAACGCCACTCATTCACAACTGTTGCGTGGCGAAAAAGCAATCGGAACGGTCTTGCAAAAACGGGGCTACCCTTCTGTACCAAGTATGCAAATTCCTTTTCCACAAACGGGCGAAGATTATTTTAATGGTGGCTACAACACCAATCGTCATGGTTCTCGAAATGGTGGAAAAATCGAAGGCTTGCAGATTGAATGTCACTACACGGGTGTCCGAGATAGCGACACCAATCGCAAAAAATTTGCAGATTCGTTGAGCTTGACAGTTCGTGAATTTTTGTCAGATTTCATTTTGAAAAATGGCTTTTCGACTTGTAAAGGAACAATCGCTACCGAAAATGTGTTGAATAATGAGTGTCGTATTTTCCCAAATCCTGCTGTTGATTTCATTGAATTATCATGCGAAGATTTTAGCCAACAAGAGGCTGCTTTAGTTGATTTTTATGGAAAAAAAATTAAAAATTTATCAGAGAATAAAACGGATATAAACGACATCGAAAATGGTATTTATTTTGTAAAAGTAAAAAATAAATTTTATAAAATATTGATAATGAAATAGTTAAAAAAATCATGTTAGACAGATTATCTCCAAAAATAAAGAAAATCATATTTCTGAGCTGTGTATTACTTTGTTTGATGCCATTTGTAAGTCCTCCATTAGCATTATTGTTGGGTTTTGCAGTAGCGTTCACAATAGGACATCCTTACGCTTCAAGCAATTCATCATTGACCAAATCTATGTTACAATACGCTATTGTTGGGCTTGGCTTTGGTATGAATTTTTATGATGCTATTGAAGTAGGAAAATATGGTGTTCTTTTTACAATCTGTACAATAGTATTAACCCTTGTTTTGGGCTTTTTCTTGGGAAGATTCTTAAACATTAACAAAAACACGAGTTTTCTGATTGCAGCAGGGACTGCTATTTGTGGTGGTAGTGCTATCGCAGCAGTTACTCCTGTTATTGATGCGAAAGAGGAAGAAACATCTGTTGCGTTGGTTACTGTTTTTTTGCTCAATTCTGTTGGCTTAGTACTTTTCCCAACCTTGGGTCTTTTAGCAAATTTAAGTGATTCTCAATTTGGAATGTGGGCAGCGATAGCGATACACGACACAAGTTCGGTGGTAGGAGCAGCTCAAAAGTTTGGTGACGAAGCACTTGAAATAGCAATCACCATAAAACTACAAAGGGCTCTTTGGATTATACCGCTGACTTTTTTTTCAGCATTATTGTTTAAAAAAGACAAGAAAAAAACGGCATTTCCTCAGTTTATCTTTTATTTTATCTTAGCCATGATGTTCAACACCTACTTTGTAGGGTTTAAGCCATTTTCAGTTTATATCGTGTTGGCTGCAAAACGTTGTTTGGTCGTTACTTTATTTTTAATCGGCGCTGGACTTAGTAAAAAAACATTGCAAAATGTAGGATTTAAACCTTTATTACTTGGTGTTATTCTTTGGATTTTGATTTCGACTATATCTTTTCTTACCATTGTCTATTCTATTATTTAGTGAATAATTGATTGATTTACAGTTGGTTGTGTATTTTTTGTTATTGTGAAAATCATAGCGATTGTTACGGTTTTAATATATACAACGGATATTGTTTATTAGATATTAAAGATATTGCAAACGCTTGGTGTTCAATATTTTGTATAAATACAAAATCCTAAAACCACTTTCCGACGAGTATATACAGTGCATTAACTTGCACACAGCGATAAAAAATGTAGATATTTCTACCAAAAAGTAAGCACACTCGTAGGACTCACTTGCTCAATACCTTTATTGTAATATTCTTCTAAAATTTCGTATTGCGAAATCCAAGCATTGCCACCATTAACAGAAGATTTAAAACTGTATTTGATGTCAGACAGCTGTTTTTTTATGCTGTCTTTTTCTGCGGCTACTAAAACTTTAATGTAATGCTCACTTTTCCAATTTGTAACCTCGTCTAATTCTTTGATTTTTCCATTGTTTCCGTTGATTGTAAAATCTGCATCTTGTGAAAGTCGAGGTAAAAATTTTATTTTACGAGGTTTTGGCAATTCTTTTTTTCTCAAATTGATGTTGGAATCTCTTTTTGTCCAAACAAAAAAACTACAAGGAACATGGTAGGTTTCTGCTTCTATCTCAAAACCATCTCGTCCTAAATTTTCTTCTACAATCAAATTCCAATCCAGAGGAAAAACCTTTTGCATAATAAATTTTGAAAATGTATCGGGCAAAATAAAAGCGATAGTTTCCGCACCAAGTTGAATAGCGTGTTGAATAAATTTTTTCGCAAGTATAGACCTTTCTCCAAAAGGCGGATTTCCCAAAAATAACTTGTTGTTGCCTTCAATTTTATTCAAAAGAAAAAAATCTTGTTTGATGATGTTCTCACATTCTGGCGCTATATCGTAAGCAATGCAATCAGCAATAGCGTTAGAAAACACGCCATTGCCCGCACTTGGCTCAATAATAGTGTGGTAGCTGCTAAAGTCGGGAATCAGACTAAGGCATTTTTGGGCAATTTCTTTTTTTGTATAATATTTATCTAAATGTACTTTTGCCATTTTTTTAAAAATTAAAAATTAAGTTTTCTAAATCAGCCGCTCTAAATGTTTTCTCAAAAAGAGCCAATAAATCGTTTTTGGTTTTCATTTCTATTCTCAAGCTCATTTCAACGTTTTCATTGCTATTGTTAGCGTCTTTTGTTCCATGAGTTGCAGTTCCATATTGCGTACACAAATTCTTCATATTTTCGTGAGGAACAAGATACAATCTTGAATTGGCAAATTGTTTTTCATCAATATATCCAAGTAAATAATAATCAACTTTCTGCCACAAGCGAACTTGAAGTGCATTAATTTTTTCATTTTTATTTGTAGTGGAAATTTTGTACTCGTAATATATTCCACTTTTTTCGCCATCGCCTTTTCCTTCGGTAGAATTTACCGCATTATGTTGTAGCTTTTTTCTGATAAAATGTTCGATTTTAGGAGATTTTGACTGCGCATTTAGAAAAGCAATCGCAGCAAAAAAATCGCTACCATTTTCGATATCATCAAGTGTGTTTTTGCCATTTTCTACATATTTCTGCAATACTTTAAGCGCATTATTGGCTAAAGCACTTTCTTCTTTTGCTTGGCTTTGCAAATCTACTAACTTTTCTTTGATGGAAGACATATTTTTAAAAAGGATTTTAAACTATTTTCAAAAGCAAATCTACTTGTTTTTTTGAATTTTGTTTAGGTTTTTTACATTTTCTTTCTGGATGTTGTTAAAATCGTAGGAATTGTTGGTAGTTTTATATAGACATCAATAAGGGCAATTTATTTTAATATTATTTCGCACATAATTAAAGAAGCAATTGCTCTTTTGGATTTTTTACTTTTATCAACAACATACATTTAATATCACGACCAAAAACCTCATCCAAATGAGGATTCCAAAATTTAATAAATTTTTTATCTGTTTCGTCTTTAATGATGAAATTTATAGTATTCATGAATAAATTAATATCAATTTTATTTTCTGCAATAAAATAATACTTTTTACCATTGAATACAAATATTACTAAATCTACATATTTTTTTGAATCCAAATAATCCCGTTGAACACCTATTTTCATATTTTTTATTCCAATACCATGAAGCAATGGATTTATGAAATCATTAAAATAAGGCAAATAATCTACTTCTCCATTGAAAAAAATAGATTGTGAGATTGCCCTAATATCTAAAACATTAGTAAAACTATTTTCATCATTAAAGACAAAATGTAAAGGATATTCTTGATTTCCATATTTAATTTTTTATAAAAGGTATTTTTTTATAAAATCTTTTACGTTTGGATAACAATCAATGATTATTGAACAAATTTCGATTTTATAAAAGTAAGGACTCGTTTCATAAGCATAATGAAGCTGTTTTACTTTTTCTGAAAAACTTATTTCTGTTTTATTCATAAAATGAATCTTATTTTCCCAACATAGATTTATTTTCTCAGTATTAGAAATATCAGTCATTTCAATATTAGCCTCGTTCTTTGACCAAATTACATCTTTAGGAATGTAAGTACAAGCAAATACATGGTTCTTTATTTGATTAAATACCCATGTATCAAAATCTATACTTTCAATTATTCTCATATTATGCAAAATTTTATAACTGTACTTTCGTCCTCACCATTGTCAAAATCGTAGCCACCGCCCCGTTTCGCCAGTTTCATCATAGACATCAACAAGCGATTTGACAATGCCATTAGCGATTTCGTTTTAGGAACGTTTTTTATTTTCTGCAAAAATAATTAAAAATCAAAATAATACCTTATTTTTGCCTTATTTTTACTATATTTCACCTATTTTATGTCTGAAAATAACGCACCATATATCAAAAAAGCAATGCTAAAAGGCTACAAATCTATCAAAGATGGCGTAGAGATAGACCTCTTGCCAGGCATGAATATTATCATTGGTCCAAATGGTAGTGGTAAAAGTAATTTTTTGGAGCTGGTGGAGAAGCTACTATCTTGGATTTGTAATTCAGAAAAAACTAACGCACCCAAAGAGGCTTACTTAGGTATTTCAACAAGAAATGATTTTAATGGAGCTTTGTCAAATTTTTTTTGGAAAAAAATAACAAAGGAGAGTTAGAGTTCGAGGAAAAGAAAAACAACCCATTTTCACTCATGCCTCCAATGTACTATAACATTTTTTTTAAAATTAACTTTTCAATTCCCAATTTAAAATTACTTGACGATAATTTATCTATTCAATTTTCGTCATTTATAATACCTGACCCAGATAGCGAAGTTTATGAATATGTTGGAAATCAAATCGAATTTGGGTTAATTCGACTATTTTTTAGCCAAATTTTTGCATTTCAACACGTATTAGAAAATGAAGGAGAGCTAAAATATACAATTCAATCCGAATTCGATAAAAGCAGTTTAATAATAAAAGTAAAACAAAATTTAAATTTATATACCCCAATTCAAGATTTTCGATTTAACGAAGGTTTTTCTGTAAAAATCAATAAAGACAATGAAGTTTTTATCAACTACCTCCGCCTTGAATTCCTTGTCAATGACGAATGGCTTGATTGGCAACAACTCTTTGACGGCACAAAACGCTTGTTTTACATCGTTGCAGAAGTTACAGCACAAGAAGATAGCATTATTTTATTAGAAGAACCTGAACTTGGTGTACATCCGCATCAATTATTCAAATTGATGACTTTTTTGAAAGAGCAGTCGAATCATAAGCAAATCATTCTGACAACACATTCGCCAGAAGTTTTGAATATATTGACTTATGATGAATTGGATAGAATCGTGGTAGCTGAAATGACCGAAAAAGGAACTAAAATGCGTCATTTGACAGAAAAGCAAGTGAAAAAAGCGCAAAAATACATGGCAACTGAATTGTCATTGGGCGATTATTGGATGCACTCTGATTTAGAACCTCAAAATGTTACACTTTGATATGATACGAATTGGGTTAATTTCTGAAAATGAAAAAAACGATGCTAAAGCAATAAGTCACTGGTTTAAAAATAATTTTCCAAATAAGTTTGACTTTTATCCGCTTTTAAAAAATATTCATGGTGCTAGCCTTGACGATAAAAACAGCAACCATTTAGTCATAAAATTGAGAAAAGAATTTGAGTTGGAAGAATTAGACTACTTACTGTATATCAGGGATTTAGATAGTTTAGTGAACGATAAAGCGAAGTTGGATTTTCGTAAAAAACGTTTCCGTCGTTTTTCAAAAGTAGTGGATAAGCGATAGGTTTTCCATGACTCGCAATTGCTCTCTGGTATAAGCATTTTGCATTAAAATCCTAAAAAAACGCTCCATTTTTGGAATTTTTACAAATAAATCGTCAAAATCGTTTCTATTTATTTGGAAAACCTCACTTTTTTCTAAGGCTTCGATGTTCATTAAGGCAGGTTTTTGGTTCAAAAAACAAAACATATCCGTAATCCACCAATCAGCGACGGCAAACATAATGGTTGTTTCTTTACCTTCTTGATTGATGTGAAACGCTCTCAAAGTTCCCGATTCTACAAAATAAATATGGTTGCACCATTTGCCTTCATCCAAAATAATTTCTCTTTTGGCAAGCGTTTTTACTTGTAAGCAATTTTCAAAAATCAATTGCTCTTTTTCGTCCAGTTTGATGTGCTTTGAAAGATTTTGTAGGATTTTTTGCATTTTATTTTAAAAATTTTTTTTCCATTAATTCAAAATCAAAAGTTTGTGTTCCGATTGTGAAAGTCGTTTTTTCTTTTTTGTAAAAATCCATTTTTTCGTAAAAGCGAATGGCACGCTCATTACGAACTTCGACGGTTAGCCAGATGTTTTTGATATTACTTTTAACTACTTCATTTTCAAGTAATTGTAAAAAAGAATAACCAATTTTTTTATCTAAAAAATCACGTAAAATATAGATTTTTTGTAATTGCCAAGTTTGTTCGCTTTCCAATTTTATTTTCATAAAACCAACGGGCAAACCGTCAAAAAATGCTATCCAATAACGATTTTCTAAAATTTCGTCAATACTTTCTCTTATTTTTTCAACTTGATAAGTGCGATTGAGATAGTCTTGCAGGTTATCTTGGCTATCAAAAATCGGGCTAAACGTATCGCCAAAAGCAATGCGCCCAATGAGTGCGATGTAGCAATCGTAGAAAGCGAAATGACAAGAGAAAATAACAACGAAGCAAGCAATCGCAGCGCAACAACTTACACGATGCCCGACGAAACGCAGCCGCATGAAGGAACTTGGTTGCAATGGCCGCATCATTATCAATATGGTACGACCTATCGCAATCGTCTTGATGCCACTTGGGTTGCGATGACAAAAGCATTGGTGCAAAGCGAAAAAGTACACATCATTGCTTATAATGCTACGGAAAAAACACGTATCACTAAACTTTTGACAACGGCGGCAGTTCCTTTGACAAAAGTGGATTTTAAATTATTTCAAACTAACGATGTTTGGGTACGAGATAATGGACCGATTTACGTCAAAGATGCTAACAATCAACTCACAATTCAAGATTGGGGTTTTAATGGTTGGGGAAATAAAACGGCTTTCGCCAAATGTAACATTATACCTGCATCTGTGGCGACAAGTCAGGTGTTGCCAAAAGTGAATTTGAACGCCGCCTTAGTTTTGGAAGGTGGTTCGTTTGAAATTGACGGAAATGGAACTTTTTTGGCTACAAAAAGTGCGATTATCAACAATAATCGCAATCCAGGCAAGACACAAGCACAAATAGAAGCCGTTTTGACACAAAACTTAGGCGTGACGAATTTTATTTGGCTGACGGGCGTTCCAAATGCAGATTTGACGGATATGCACATTGACGGTTTCGCTCGTTTTGGCAATGCAACTACGATTGTGACGATGAATACGGCTGATTTGACCTATTGGGAAGTGCCACAAGCAGACATTACAAAACTTTTTGCAGCTAAAAATAAAAATGGCGCAGCATATACTTTTGTGACTTTGCCCTTGACGCAAAACAATGTCAAAACCGCTTACGGCAAAGATTTAGGGTACAAAGGCTCTTACGCCAACTATTACACTGCCAACAATCGTGTCTTAGTGCCAACCTACAATGACCCGAATGATGCAATCGCTATCCAAAAGGTGCAAGCCCTTTACCCGACTAAAACCGTCGTCGGTATTGATTGCCGCAACCTCTATGAAAATGGTGGCATGGTGCATTGCGTGACGCAACAACAGCCGTTGTAGGGTGTTTTTGAAAAAAAATGAGTTGATTTAAAAAAAAGTTGTATTTTTGTGAAAATAATCAGGAATGGCAAAAGATCTTTTTCATAATATCGTTAAAGAAGCATTAATTAAAGATAATTGGGTAGTCACTGATGATCCTTTGACTTTACTGAGCCGTGCCGAAGGAGGTATTTCAACTGATTTAGGCGCAGAAAAAATGATTGTAGCAGAAAGAGAATTAGTGAAAATCGCCGTAGAAGTCAAGAGTTTTATCAATCCTTCAATGATACATGATTTTTTGAGAGCAAGCGGACAATATAATGGCTACAATATCGTAATTAAATACAAACAAATTGACCGTATATTATATTTAGCAATGCCAATTTTTGCTTACGAAAAATTGATAACTTACGATTTTATCAATGCTATTATCGAAAATGTATCTATAAAATTTATTCTTTTCGACGAACAAGAAAAAACAATAATAAAATGGATAGAATAACTTTTTTTCAAGAAAAAATACTCCTTGTCATAGAGGAATACCTTTTGGAATTGCGTCAGCCAAGCAATAAAGATATTGATTTTGTGTCTATTACAGATACGAATAAAAACCATTTTCAAATTATAGCTATGGGTTGGGAAGGTCACAAACGTGTCTTTAACCTACTCTTTCATTTGGATATTATTGGAGATAAAATTTGGGTACAAGAGGATAAAATGGAATATAGCGTTACAGAGCGATTGATTGAAAAAGAGATTGCTAAAAAAGAAGTCGTTTTGGCTTATTTTCCAGAATATCATCGGGCGCATACAGAATATGCGGTAGCATAACAAATTAATACCACTAGCAAACCGCCATATTTTAGATTAGATATGGCGGTTTTGATTTTTTCTTAAAAAAATTACTATGGGGCTTTGATTTATTGTGATTTTAAACCACAACAGCATAACCAGCATGAACCCTTGCAGATTGAGGTAAAAAACCCACTAAAATATCTGATTTGCGAACACCCTTTTCTATCAAGACATCTGCTACTTCTGTTTCTGTACTATTTTCAAAAAGACAAATGGTAGCATCTTCTCGTAAGGAGAAATGCATTAAAAGTGAAGAAAAATAACGCTTTTTTTCATCTGAAACAGTACGCAATAACTGATAATGACGATTTTTTTTATCTATAATTAACTCAATATCAGCTCTTTCTGATTTATAATCTTCTAATAAATCAATAATAGCATTTTCATGTTTTTTTAATTTGCTGCTTATTCTTTCCATGATAAAACGATTTCTTTTTCAGGGTCATAAACAAATATTTTGACCTGATGCTTTTTTAGTAAATGTTGTAAAAATGGGTAATTTTCAAGCCTTTCGTTTGCATAATTTGGTATAGCCAAAATCAATTTTCGCTCCTAAATCTATTTCATAACCAATATTGCTATCTTTACTTACCAAATTACTTCTTACTTTTTTTCGCCAATGGGTTAAACTCCAAACAAAGTTGTAGCCAATGGCTTAGGTCTTTTTTGCTTTCAAAACCTTCTTCGCTGACGAAAATATAGCCCTTCATGGCTCTACCCGTAAATTCCATGGGCATACAATAAGGCTGTTCGATTGCGGTTTCGTAAGCGGTTTCGCCAATGCGACAAAGCAAAAGGTCGTCGCCTGTTTTGTTGTCAATATGAGTGCCGCAGCACATCTTTTCATCTACCATGATGCAAACGCCGCTAAACATCTTTTTTTCGGTAAATGCTACGTTTTTCTCCAATAAAATTTCTCTTATTCGATTTAAACTTTCTTCTTTGTATGCCATTATTATTTTTTATTTTATTGATTTTCAATGATTTGTATTTCTTCGGCTGTCAATTCGTATAATTGATACACCAATCTATCTATCGTTTTTTCTGTTTGGTTTATCTTAGTTTGTAGTGCTTGTATGGTTTCTTTGTTGTTATCAAATAATTCTTGATAATCCATTAGTTCTTTTATTGGGATTGCTATTTTTTGCTTCTCTAATTCTTTGCGGAACTCTCCAAAGGTTAGGTTATACCAAGTTTCGAGTTTTTTATTTACTGTTAAATTTGAAAAACTGCTTTGTAGAAGTTTTAGAAAACGGGTTGTGTGTTTTTGTAGGTCTGCATTATATAATAGCATTTTTTCAGTTAAACTAATATATGGCTCTTGTTCTTTATTGTTTAATTTTTTAATAGGAAATTTTCTTAAATCAACTAATATTATTTTTGGAAATAATTGTCTAACAGATTTAGGTGTATTTTTTAAAAAATAATATGACATTAATTGGCTGTTAAGAATACAAGTGATATATTTTAGATTATAATTTTTATCTTTTTGCAAAACAGCAATATTACTTCTATTAAATAAATACGTTTCTTCACAATACATTGCAATAATTGATTTTGGATAATTACCTGTAATTTCACGAATAATGATATTAGAAGAACTAAACATTTCAAAATTTCTTGGCGATGCTAATTGTTCTCCATATTGAAGAAAATTACCTGACCAATTTAAAAAATATCTATTTACATCCTTACCTTCTAAATAAGGAAATGTATTATAATCTACTTTTTCTTTAAAATCATAAGGTCTGTTTTTTACATCTTCTGCGGTTTGTTTAGGATTACCTTTTCCTATTTCATAAGCCTGTAAACCTGCTTTTACAGAAGCAACAGTATCTAATTCCTCGCTATTATTTATCATTTTTTTAATAATATCGAAGCTTATATCATTAGTATAAATATTAAATTCAGCATTATCATTTGCTAAAAAAGAGTTTTGATTTTTATCATGAAGAAAAATAAAATCTTGATTTTGATTTTGCTTTATAGTAATAGCGTTATTTTTTTTAGTATTACTTTTGGCATTTATTAAAATAATAGTTTCAACGTTTGCATCTTCAAATGAGTTTCCACTTAAATTTACAATTTTATCAATAAAAGTATTTTCTAACAAAAAAGAACGTAATTTTTGTGCTGAACTTATCATTAACCATGAATTAGGAACTATCAAACCCGAATAACCACAGTTTTTTAATAAAGATATACTTTTTTCCATAAATACCATATAAGTATTTATTTGATATTGAGTAGATACATATTCTTTCATGTAATACTCTTTTTCTTGAACATTCATGTTTCCTCTTGCAAAAACATACGGCGGATTACCAATAACGACATCAAAACCGCCTTTTTCAAAGACTTGTGGAAAAGCCGCTTTCCAATCAAAGGCTAAATCTCCTGCCACTGCCACATCGCTGATTAGGGAATTACCACATTTGATGTTACGGCTGAGGTCATTGAGTTTTCGACCGACTTTTGCGGTACGCAGCCAAAGGGACAATCTCGCAATCTCGACGCTTTCTTCGTTGATGTCCACGCCAAAGATGTTGTTTTCTAAAATTTCCGTCACATTATCTGTGAATAGCATGGTATCGCCAAAAAGCATGGCGGTCATGCTGTCAATCTGACGGTGTTCTTCCATCAAAAACTCTAAGGCTTGATTAAGGAAAGCACCCGAACCACAGGCAGGGTCAAGTATCGTGAGTTGTAGCAACCAATCCCGATATTGTTGTATTTTTTCTTGATAAACTTTCTTGTCTTTTTTGGTGTCAATCTTTATAAGTGTTTCATTATCAAGACCTAATGTAATTTTTTCTTTTTGGCAAAGTTCTCCAATCGTGCTTTCTACGATGTATTTAGTGATGTAACGAGGTGTATAAAAAACGCCGTCTTTTTTGCGTTTTGAGCTTATTTTTTCAAGGGGTTTAAACCCTTTGGATTCTGCCTCGATTTCGTCCATTTCATTGAGGCTATGCTCAAAAATATGACCTAAAATATTGGTATCAATATCTGTATCATAATCGTAATGCGCTAAAAAACGAGTACGATTGTAGAGCATATTATCTGGAATAATCAAACCGTCTAACAATTCATCGGGTGCAAAAAGTCCGCCATTGTAAGCAAAAATCGTATAGTTTTTGGCAACATGACCAAAATTTAGGTAGCCAAAATACTTTTTGAAACGACTGTAAAGCGGCTGATATTCGTCTAAATCTTTGAGTTTTTCCCAATCGTTCGTGATTTCCACCACCGTATTAGGCGGCAAAAGTCCTTTATCTTCGGCAAAGAAAATAAACAAAAAACGGTCTAATAGTTTTTGCGTTTTTTTGTAGAGCAAAAACTTATCGTGTTGCTTATTGTGCTTAACAATTTCCTCAAAAAGCACTTTTTTAAAGTCAGAATATTCTTTGTAAAACGTATTCGTGATGCTTTCTTCTTTCTCTACCGAAAGTTTCTTCACTCTCAAAGGCGTGTCCGCCAAAACGCTATCTGCATGAAGGCACAAATACAACAACGCAAAGCGTTCTTTGCTAATATCGAACAAATCAAATTCTTCAAAATCAATCGCATTTTCGATATAAAAACGTATTTTTTGAAAGTTTGAAGTCACGACATAAATACAGTCAGATTGATTATTTTTATAACTAAATGCTTGAATTTCAATAGATTGCAAATCCGTTGTCTTGACAGATTTTAATTCTATTATCCCAATGGGTTTAAACCCATTGGACGTATTTTTCAAAATCGCACCGTCCGCTTTTTTGCTATCTTTTTCATTTTTTTGCTCTGTGATAAGGTTGAAATTCGGTTGCGGATTTAGCACATAACCAAAGACATCAACAAACAATTCTCTTAAAAAACCTTCTTGATATTGTTCTTCTTTTGCGTTTCTGATATTAGCTTGAATAGTTGGATTACCAAAATGCGCTATCAGACGCTGATAGGCATTTTCAACTTTCACTTTGTCAAGTTCAGCGATGAATTTCTTTTGTACGGATTGTTGGAATAAAGGCATAACGTAAAATGTTTTTGCAAAAATAATATATAATTAATTACTTGTAAGTTTTTTATCAATTTTATTTGGTAAAAATTTAGTGGTAATGACAAAATGAGCTTTAGCTCGTTGAAAATTATACGGAATTATCGTTTAAAAGACGTAAGTTCAATATTTAAGGTTGTCACACCATCACAGCCAAACTCCTACCGTCGTGTGACAGCGATATAGGGGCAAGATGGCTGTCATGCGACGATAGGAGCTTGGCTGTCATCTGGTTTTTGAAATCCCTTCGGTTTTTTAAAACCCGAAGGAATTAATCAACGAAGCCGCCAAAATCACGTATAAATCGTTCATTCATGGAAAAAAAATTATATTTAAAGTGTTGATATGTGAAACTAAAAAAATAAATAGTACATTTTAGTTACATAAAGTATTGATTAACAGAGATTTAAAATTTTTAATTATTCATTATTCATTATACTATACTTACCTTTGTGTCGAAATTATTTAACTAAAAAAATATTATTATGCAAAAATTTTTATTTTTCTCTTTATTAATGGTCGTAGCGTGTTCGTCTTGCGATGAAGGCGGTACAACACCCGATCCAACGCCCAACCCAAACCCAACGGAAATTCTTTACACGATGCCCGAAGAAAGCGAAGCGCACGAAGGCACTTGGCTACAATGGCCTCACGAACATCAATACGGCGCAGATTATCGTGACGCACTTGATGCTACTTGGGTAGCCATGACCAAAGCCTTAGTTGGTGGCGAAAAGGTGCATTTGGTGGCTTACGACAATGGCGCAAAAGATAGAATTACGGATTTATTGCAAGCCGACGGTGTGAATTTATCAAATGTTGATTTCAAAGTATATCCGACAGATGACGTTTGGACACGTGACAATGGACCAATTTATGCAAGAGATAAAACAGGAAAATTGGTTATCCAAGATTGGGGTTTTAATGGTTGGGGCAAAAAAGCGAAATTTACGAATTGCGATGCTGTTCCAAGCAAAGTTGCCGCAGACCAAGGAACAACGGTCGTAAATCTCAACTCGACGCTCATCAACGAAGGCGGAAGCGTCGAAATTGACGGTCATGGTTCGTTCATGGCGTGTAAAAGTTCGATTATTAATGACAATCGTAATCCAGGTAAAACACAAGCTCAAGTAGAAGAAATTTTTACAAAATACTTGGGCGTAACGAATTTTATTTGGCTTGATGGCGTGGCAGGTTTGGAGATTACGGATATGCACATTGACGGTTTCGCACGATTTGGCAATGCAACGACGATTGTTACGATGGCTGAAAGTGATTTGTTAGAATGGCAAGTAAAACAATCAGACATTACGAAACTTTTTGCTGCCAAAAATAAAAGTGGCGCAGCGTATACTTTCGTGAAAATTCCTTTGACAAAAAATAACGTTACGACCACCAACGGCAAAAAATTAGGCTACAAAGGCTCGTATATTAATTATTACATTGGCAACACTGCCGTTTTAGTTCCTAACTACAATGACCCGAACGATGCCGCAGCCAATGCTCAAATCCAAGCCCTTTATCCAACAAGAAAAGTGATTGGTATTGATGTCAGAAATCTTTATGAAAATGGTGGTATGGTGCATTGCGTGACGCAACAACAGCCGAAGTAGAACGATTACAACGAAAAGAACTACACCTATTCAGCTAAAATTTGGCTAAATAGGTGTAGTTTCTTTCGTTGTAATCGTTCATTTTTCATCAAAATGTCAAAGTACAATACACTCGTTCTTCGTCAAAATGAGTGTCATAATTTTTATAAAAGGCAATAGCGGCATCATTCCATTTCATCACTTGCCAATTGATAGCCACCATATTTTGGCTTTTAGCTTCGTCAATCAAGGCGTTGAATAGCATTTTTCCAAATCCTTTTCCACGTACTTTGTCTGAAATGAAAAAATCCTCGAGGTAAAGCGTTCTACCTCGCCAAGTGGCAAAACGAACATAATACAAAGCAAAACCAAGTATTTCGCCATTGTATTCGAGGATATATGCCCACCAAGCAGGATTTTCGCCAAAGCCAAACGCTTCAAAATCTTCGTATTTTATAGTGAGAAAATGCTCCATTTCATGGTGTATTGCCAATGCTCTCGACAATTCAAAAATACCACTACAATCTTCTTTAACGGCTTTTCTGACGACAATTTTTTCCATATAATATTTTTTTATTATTTTCGTTCAATTTTACAAATAAAACAGCCTGCTTCAGAGTTTCGAGCGTGAAGATAAGCGATGTCTTTATTTTGCTCAAAAGTATCAAAAATTATTGGCACTTGAAAACTCTTTTTCTGAGATTGTCACTCAAATACTCAATCGCTTCTGCAACTCTCTGATAATCAATATGTTCCATCATTGTTTCTTTTTTACATCGGCAAAGATAAACGATATTTATAAACCGAACAACCCGAAACTTGCGGAGTTTATGATTTGACTATTATTTTACCACAACAATCCTTCCTTTTGCTAAATTTTTTCCATTTTTATCAATTGTACACAAATAAACGCCACTTAACAAATCTTCTGCGAACAGCTCAATTCTCGATTGATCCACCACCAACTTCTTGACGATTTTTCCCTGTAAATCATAGAGAAGTAAGTTTGCGCCAAACCATGTTTCTGGTACAGTTATCGTTGTGGTATGTACAAATGGGTTAGGATAAATAACTATTTCCTCTGTGGAGTTGCCAGAATCTAACACATTTAAAACAACTGTCACGAGTGTATCAAGTGGTTTGATGATGCGTGAAATGGTTTCAACTATTTTTGCAGTGTCTATATTACTAAATTTGATGGCTGTTTCTGTTGTTAAAACTTTACCTACTGTTACTTCGCCAACAGGTACTTTGATACGAAAATTCATAAAAGCAATGGATTTTGTTGTATCTTTTGCCGATGGTGGTAAGTTGATATTATTAAAGGTAAAAACCAAACGATTGTCAGCGGTCACTTCAGTGCTATAAGGTGCTGAGGATGCTCCAAATTCTATTTGACCAATATCTAATTTTTGGGAAGGCTTTACTTCTAAAACCACTACTTTTGCAGTATCCTTAGTGGTATTGACCATAATATAATGATGTTCCATCGTAGTAGTATTGGGAATACCAGCTACTTCGTTCCCATATTTTAGAGGTAGAATAATAGAACTTGTTTTAGCTGGAATCGTTTCAAGAGCTTTCTGACAATCCAATGCATAAGTCAAATCATCATCATTGTCACTATACAAAATACTTGAATTATAGTTTCCGCCCGTACCTACACCTTCAACTCTTTTACTTGCAAAACTACCATAAGGATTGTCGGATTCTTGATATACAACACAAACGTAAGTAGAAGCACTCTTGCTTTTTTGTATCATTATAGTGTCCTTTTGAGTAGGGAGAAGATTTTTAATCTGACCTTGTCGTAAAATCACATCATCAATTATGATAGAATATTTTCCACCCAAAGATGATTTAAAACTACTAACACCTTCATTTGTAATGATAAATCGAATAGAATCAGGAATATTACTTGAATCAGCCACAATAGACAACTTAGAACCAAACCATGAGCTGGAATTAGGAAAAACTTGTGCGGAAGCGCAATAAGTTTTATCTGAATTAGATGAATTGTCAATTAATTTTCTTTTGATTGGAGTACTACTACTACTATTTGCTGCAACAGTACCCAAATAAACGGTGTCTAAGTTAAGTACAGTAATTGGTAACAACTCCATCGAAAAATTAACATACACTTTTACATTTGAGATTGGCTTATTCGTTGGATTGGTTACTTTTAAAATATACGTAGCAGTATCATTATTCCTTAAGTAACTTGTCGAAATATCTACACTAAGTTTCGGTGCATTGTTCCCATTGACAACAATTAAAGATACAGAACTTGTAAGCAAGGTATCCTTTGCAATCGTAGTAAAGATAGGCTGACAGGTGGTCATCCCTCCTTGTTCTGTTGCTTCTATTTTAATTTCTCCAGTTGCACTATCTTCTAATTGAATAGTATATGCACCATTTGTATCTGTTATAGCATAATGTATTTTATTATTATTGCTGGTCGTCCCTTTTATAACCCAATTTGATAAAGGAACATTAGGAACATCATTGCAATTAGAAACAACATATACTTTTCCTGATACTTCCTTTGCAACTACAACATTGCCGCTATTTAAAGTTAAATTTTGCTTAGGATTATTTGTATTGCTAATTGTCGCGTGTGATACAGTATAGCGATAAACACCTCCTTTATTGGGTTTATACTCATTATTCCCTTTCAACGTTGCGATAGCAACATTATTTTGATACCAAGTATAAGTCAAATCTGAGATATTACTAATGCCAGCTAAATCGGCTATCAGTACCCCTTGTTGAAAGCTGACTGGTAACGTTAGGTTTAGAGGAGCATAATTTATCTTATTGGTATTGAGGTAACTCCAATTTTGAAGGTCGCCAAAGCTAAATAAGTTATTTTGTATCGTTATAGAATCAACTTTACTGGCAATGGTAAAATTCGGAATTTTGCCACTCAGTTGGTTATCATCCAAGAAGATATAAGTGACTAAGGGTAAATTAAAATTCGGAATTTTGCCACTCAATTGATTGTGGTTCAATGCAATAGCTCTCAATTCAATGAAATTACTAAACAATGGAATTTTACCAATCAGTTGATTGTTATTGAGTGTAATTCCTTTTAACTTCGTTAGATTACTAAAGGATGGAATCGTATCACTGAGTTGATTGTTGTTCAGTGCGAGTTGAGTTAATTCTGTTAATTTATCAAAAGCAGGAATATTTCCTGAGAGCATATTGTTGTGTAGATACAGTATATTTAGAGCCTTGAGTTCACTAAAGGAAGGTATTTTTCCGTTTAATTGATTATCGTCAAAACTAAGATATTGTAGAAACGGCAAATTAAAATCTGGAATTGTTCCACTAATCTGTCGAGATTTCATATCCATTTTAATCACATTGCCTGATCCATTCAATACAACGCCATTCCACATACTAACGGGCTTAGACAATATCCAAGGGTTTGTCCAAGTTACGCCTTTATTGGAATTATAAAATGAAATCAGCTCTAAGGAGTCCGAAATATTACACGTTTGCGCTTGTAAGAAGCGAAATGGAAACACAATACATATTAGGAGGAAAACTATGGTAATACTTTTTTTCATATCTTAAAATTTTAAACAAAGAAACAAGCTAACGCAAAGGTACATTATATAAAGTCTTAAAAAAAAGACATTTTTTTGCATTTTCCGAGTTTTAGCTTATTAAAAACAAAGTTCTGATAATTGTTTTTAAGAAAAAAACGAAATTATAAGTTTTCAAAGCATTGATTATCAGTGTTTTACATGAAAAATATTAATCTAATTTTTATAAAAAAATATAAAAAAATAAGCGAAACGATTTGAAAATATAAATTATACGTATATTTGTTGCTAAAATAAAAATAAAAAACGTACACACTCCATGTCTAAAAGGAAAAATCAACTTGTTGCTTTGTTTAATAGCTTAAAAGATGATGACATTCAGAATTGCCGCAAGTTGATTGTATCTCCCATTTATTTGAGTGAGCGAAAAAGTGAGCAACTTCTACCATTTTATCGTATTTTATCTCAAGCCCAGAAAAAAGGAAATCCCATATTAGAAGATGAAACACTGTTCAATGAGCTATCCAAAGAATTGAAAATCAGTGACAAAGAATTTTCGTATCTGAAATCTGACTTGATTCTTTTGATAGAAGAATTTTTAGTATTAAAAGAGTTTAGGCAAGATCCATTTCAAAAAAGTATTTATCTACTAAAAAGTTTTCGAAAAAATAACATCGAAATTGGTTTTGAAAGTACTTACAATGATATTTTGAAAAAAAGTGATAAACAATCCTTGCGAAATGAGGAGTACTTTTTCGCTTTGTCAAAAATAAATGACGAGTTTTATAGAAATCATATCTTAACGAATCGAACTGTTCCAGACCAAGTCGAATTGGCCAATCATCAATTCAAATTATATTCGTTGGCTCAAAATCTTCGTACGTTATGTAGAATAACTTCCAATGCAGAAGTGGTCAAAGTAGAGCAAAATGAAAATTATGTAGATCAAGACAAGCATACACTCTACTTAGCGCAAAATATAAAGGATAATGACGACGACGCACCTGCCATTATTTTACTTTATTTGGCGTGCTATAAAATGCTACAAACTCAAACCACCGCAGCTTACCATTATTTTGAAAATTTAATCATAATACACCAAGATGTGTTGTCAGGTGTAGAATTGTGCGATTTATTGATGTTGCTGACCAATTTTTGTAGCAAAAAAGTCAATAAAGGAGAGCGTGATTTTTTACAAAATTCTTTTGAATGGTTTGTCTTCGGTTTGGATAAAAAAGTTTTTGAAGAAGAAGGTATCTTTTCAACTTTTCTTTTCAAACAAATCGTGACTACCGCAGTTGGCTTGTGCAAATATGACTGGGCGGAGCAATTTATTGAAAGGTATAGTTGTAAGCTAAATACCAATCAGCAAGACAATTTCAAATGTTATACCCTTGCCATTGTGTATTTCAATCAAGGTAAAAATGATACTGTTTTCTATGAAAAAGCAATAGTATTGTTGGCAAAAGTAGATTTAGACGATATTTTTCATCTTTCCGATGTTCGACGAATGTTGATGCGTTGTTATTACGAATTACAAGAATGGAATGCTTTGGAGTCGCTGATTGAAAGCTTTAAAAAATACTTATCTCGACACAAGCACGAGCCAACATATCAATATGAAAACTACAAAAACTTCATTTATTTTGTTGAAAAACTAATGTCAATACCCAAAAACGATACTCAAAAAAGAATTGTCGTTCAGCAAAAACTTGCAAAAACAACCCAAGTCGCAGAACGAATTTGGTTGGAAAGCAAGCTTTTTTGATGATTTTTATACGAATAAAGAAAATGTCCTAATTTGGTTTTAACTAAATTAGGACATTTTTTTTGTTTTTTTTTGATAAAATCCCCAAATATGTCCTTTCAAAAACCATACTTTCCATACCTTATTTTGCCTAAAAGTTCATTTTTCTTATCAAAACGTATCAAAGTTCATATATACTATTTCAATATAAATTCGGAAACCGTTAAATTTTGTCTTTTTTTGTCTGTCTGCTTACTTGTACTTTTGTGACATGATTTTATTTTTACAATTCGTGTCACAAAAATAGATAAAATAATTACATAAATTAAACAAAGATATATTTCTTTAAATTTATAATCTCTTATGAAAAAGTCATTTCTACTTTACTTTACTTTTCTATACTTCGGGCTTTTATGTATGCCAACATTGGCGCAAGCGCAATTCACTTGTCCGCCTTTGACAGTTTTCCCTTCGGATTGTCCTTCCAATGGAAAAATTGTGATTGACACCTCAACGCTATTGGCTTCAACAGGTACGGCTCCGTATCAATATAGGATTATAACTGCACCTACTCCGCTTCCTACACCAACGCTTTGGCAGACAAATCCTGCCTATTTTTCAGGGCTTTTACCCGGCTCTTATTGTATAGAAATAAGAGATGCCAATCTAAATACTTGTACCGCTTGTACAACAGTAGTGGATCAATACACTAACCTTGATTTGACTGTCGTGAATGACGGTTGTAACCTCAAAGCGCAAGTGACTGGCGGACATGGCCCGTTCACCTATACTTTATACAATAGCAATCCAACACCTAATCCTCCAACGCCTTTGCAAACCAATACTACGGCTGCAACAAGTTTTTCTTATACGGGTCTTACCAATGGACAACAATATTATGTAAGGGTAACGGATGCTTGTGGCGAGTTTTATACGACTGCGCAAACCTTGACTTACGGTACAATAGCGTTTAGTTCAACACCTGCTTTTCCCGCTGGTGGCACTTCGCTGACCGTAGCACTGGCAAGTAATACAGCACCTTCTTTATTTACGTATAAGATTAAAATCGGTGGTGTTTCTCAAACACCAATCGTATCAAGTGCTTTGTCGGTTACTTTTAATAATCTTCCGCACGATTGTACAGATAATGTTATAGAAGTGATAGATACAGCTTGTCGTCGAGGTACGATTACCATTAGTAATCTTGTACCAACTGCGCCTTTGCAAATAGTTTTTGATTGCCTTGATTACAGTGCGGGTATCATAACTTGTCACGCTACGGGTGGAATACCTCCTTATGTATACTGGGCTTGGAGTAATCCTGCCCCTACTGCATGGTATAATTTTGCTCAAAACTCAACTGGAATAATGCAAATACCTGTCGGAACGCTTTATCCATTAGCACTTCAATTAAAAGGTAAGTGTTATGCAGAAGATGGGATTAACCCTATTTTTAAACCACTTCCCAACACTACCTATAATTCAACGACGTGTAGCGTTACAGGAAGTTTTGCCAATACATTACCTAATTTTTATCCAATCACAGCGACTTGTACGACTTGTACGACACCTGTAACACAGACCATAACGTCCAATACAGACAACGTAAATTTAAGTCCTATTCCATTGAATTCAACGATAAAATTTACGGATAATTGCAACAATGTTTATATTTGCAAGGACACTGCTTTTTTGGAAACTGCCAAATCGTGTACTTCAATACAGACCAAACTAAAAAATGCTTACACCTGCGAAGGACCTTATTTGAACCCTTCTATCATTGCTGCTACTTATACCTTGTATTCTGCAACAAACAATCCACTTGATACCAATACGACGGGTTATTTTCCCAATTTACAACCTTCGGCAACTTATACTATAAAAGCGGTAACGACTTGCGGAACAGTTACCCAAACCATTACCCTTGATCCGTCCACAGGCGCACCGCCGCCTATTACGATTAATTATCATTGCTACAACAATCAAATGTATGCTTATTTTACAGTCACTGGAAATAGTCCTGTTTTAATTCCTCTATCAGGTGGCTCTGCGCCTATTAATCCTGTAACTATTGGCAATACACATACGTTTGATACCATTCCTGCGGGAACATACACTTATCAATCAGGTTGTCAAGTAGGACAAATAACGATAAATCCGCCTACTTTACCTAATATTACTCCTGTACATCTTAATACTTTTTGTGTTAATGGTGTGATTACCTATTCTATTAAAATAAAAGATGTTCCTGGCGCAACTTATGAAGTCAGAAATGCGGCTGGCACTCTATTTCCTGGCACTTATACCACGCCGACAGTTACCACGCCACCCGACTGGACGCTTGCACCATACTGGGTATATACGTTGCCGCATGGCACTTATACCATGCAATCTGGTTGTACCAATAGTGTAACCGTTGTTTATCCTGATATTCCTGTAACTACCAAACCTACTTTTTATGTATATGTAGATTGTGCTGACTGGAATAATCCATTAGGTCAATATACTTATACCATTTATGTAAGGGCTCCTGGACTTTCAAGCATAGGTTTTACTTTAATAGATGGCAATAATAATCCGATAGTAGGATATCTTGATGGTGATGCTATGCGTTTCTCAAACCTTCCTCCTGGACAATACACCACTAATCATCCTTGTTTGGCAAATGCAACCATAGATTTAAAACCTTTTCCTGTTTTTAAAATTGATCTATTTACGGCAGTAAATTGTCCTGGTAATAATAGTTTAATCATTAAAGGAGGTCCTACGCTCAAAGCTTGGATAAAATGGCGAGATTTAAATTATTCTGCTCCTAATGCAATTCCTATAGAATTGCCATATTTTATGACACTTTGTAATTATGGAGCTTTTGTTTATTACGTATTCAAAAATGGAGTGCCATTTTCTCTCTCAAATGTGGATTGTTCTGGAGATACACTAAAAGCAACACATTTTGGAATTACACCTGGCACTTACACTGTCAAACTTTTGAGTTGTAGGGTATTAGATGAAAAAACAATCGTCGTTGGTCCTTATGTAACACCGACGCTCAAAGCGGATAGGGCTTTTGTCTGTGACAATGGCAGTGTGACGGATGTGAAATTGGCAATAACCAATGGCTCTCCGCCTTATACTTATCAGCGCATGATGAATTGCGACCCAAATAATATTGTCACTTACACCAATGCAGATCCTTATGCGTTGAGCTATACTGTACCTGCCTTACCACAAGGTGATTACTGTTTTAGGGTCATAGATGGTTGCGGTGTCACGAGAACTACCTCCACACAAGTAGCGAAATTAGGACAAATCAGTCCAAATTTTAAAGTAAAATGTGGTTTTATACAACTAAAAATAGATAAAATCGCTGATGCCAACTATCAATGGTATAATGTTACCGCAGGGAATACAGCCATAGGTACAGGCGACTCGATACAAGTGGCGGCAACGTCGATAATCACGAAATACAAAGTAGTCATTACAAATGGTGGTCCTTGTAGTTGGGAGCGATTTATCGAATTTGCTTCCAACGAAGGCGTGATACCACAAGTAAAAATCAACGGCGCACTTAGTGCTTGTTATGGCGATAGCATTGCGCTTAATGCGACTATTATGAATGGTGCGATTGTGCCAATCAACAATATAAAATGGTATCAAGGTACGACATTGGTTAAAACAGGCGCAACTTACACTGCAAAAGCAGGAGGAATATATACCGTCACAGCATCTAATGCTTATGGTTGTAAAGGAGAAGGCAGCACCACGCTGCGTATTCCAACCCAAATCTTAGATGCAGATAAAGTCATCGTGAACATTAATTGTTTCAATGCCAAAAACGGCAGCATCACGCTCACGCCCAAAGGCGGACTTGCGCCTTACACCTACGCATGGAGTATAGCAGGCGCAACGAGTGCGAGTGTCAATGCCTTAGATATTGGTACGTATTCCTATACCATTACAGATGACATTGGATGTAAAAAAACAGGAACGGCTGTTATTACACAACCGCAATCCATCGCTGCCAAAGTTGCCCGACTGAATACCAACGATTGTTCAGCGATTTATAAAGTCAGTGTAAATCCTACTTTTACAAATGTAGAATACAGCTATGACAATCTACCTTGGACAAACAATGCGACTTCGCCTTGTTTGAGTAGTCCACCAAGTGCGCACAGCGTCAAAGTCCGTTGGAATGGTGCCGTTTGCGATACTACTTTGAATTTTTCAGTGCCTGTAAAAACGCCTAAAATAGGAACTATTACGAAAAGCATTTGTTTTGGCGACAGCCTAAAAATTGGAAATGATACATTGGGTTTATACATTCACAAACTAAGTGGTGTTTATTCCGATACACTCCGCACACCAAATACTTTTGGTACTTGTGGTAGTTGCGACAGTGTTTTGACCGTTAATTTGACGATAAAACCTAAAATTGAAACAAATATTACTAAAAAACTATGTTTTGGTTCGATTTATACAATCGGAACACAAGTTTATACAGCAACAGGAATTTATGTAAAAGTATTGACAGCTGCCAATGGTTGCGATAGTACGGTTACTTTGGATTTGACTATTCCACCGCTGCTTGCGGTTACTTCAAGCGTGGAGCAAATCAAGTGTTTTAGTGCAAAAAATGGTTCAATTGCCTTGAATGTAAGCGGAGGATTTGCGCCTTATACTTATTTATGGAACAATGGCGCAACAACGGCAACACTCAACGCATTGGACACAGGGATTTACAGCGTAATCATAAAAGATTCAATTAATTGTATCGTTACTCATTCGGTTACGATTACACAACAGCAAGCCATCGCTGCCAAAGTTGCCCGACTGAATACCAATGATTGTTCGGCGATTTATAAAGTCAGTGTAAATCCTACTTTTACAGATGTAGAATACAGCTATGACAATCTACCTTGGACAAACAATGCGACTTCGCCTTGTTAAGGTAAATCAATTGATTAAAACTATCGAAACTGTATTTTTACTTAGGGACTCTTCTAAGCATTTAAGTGGTAAAAGTGCCGCTTTCGCATAGCTAACTTAGGCTGTTTTATCCTGCTTTTAACGATGTTTTTCTTCTCAAAAGGAAAAGCTATATAATTTTATGCTTATTAATTAGATAAACAAGCCTGA
>JAYWHK010000118.1:0-10639 GCA_043777755.1 Saprospiraceae bacterium | reverse complement strand
ATCGCCAATACGGGATTTTGGAAATGGCTCGAAAGGTGTAACACTTCCGCCCATAAGCACTGACTTTTCACTAAAACACTTAGAATTAGGGTTGTTGTGGTACATAAAACTCATAGCGTCCCAAGTACTTCTGATGTGGCATTGCTTTAAGTTTTGTGGCGTAACAGGAATGAATTTGCTCTTATCATTGGTCGTTCCAGAAGATTTTGCAAACCATCGGACATATCCATTCCAAAGAACATCTTTTTCGCCCAACATCATTCTATCAATGAATGGTTTGAAGTATTCGTAATCTCGAATCGGCAAACGATTGGCAAAATCTTGGTATTTTTTTATACTTTTAAAATCAAATTTCTGCCCGATTTCAGTGTATTGATTGGTACTAATAAACTGCTTTAACCATTGTTCTTGGACACGATGCGGCTCTTGCATATAGCGTTCTATATGCTTGTAGTGCTGCGACAAATACCATTTAAATCCTTTGTTTATTAGTGCTTTCATCTCCTCTTTTTCAAATAAAATACTAAATTAGTCCTTTTTGGGAAATTCAACAAATGTTTTGTTAAAAAAATGAAAAATTAATACACAAACTGAAAACCAAACAGAGAAGAATCTATTTTTTGCATGGTTTAAAACTTGATTTTAATTTCTACACGCCTATTTTTCTCTTTGCCTTTTTCTGTATTATTCTGGGCAACCTTACGAGTATCAGCAAACCATGACACATTAATATTGCCTTCTGGAACACCTAATTTTTTTAGATAATTGGCAGTTTCATTGGCTCTTTTTTGAGAAAGCTCCTCATTATTTTCACCTGTATTATCCGTATGCCCAGAAATATGAACAACAGAAATTGGATGTTTTTTCCAAATTTTAACGATATTCTCCAATACTTTAAGAAATTGAGGTTCAATAGCACTTTGTGCAGTTTTAAAATAAATATTAAATTCAGTAGGTTCGTTTTCTATTTTAGGTGCTGTATCAAACCTTAATACAAATACGACATCAAAACTTCATCTAAATAACGGTTTTCGCTTTTCAAAAAAGTATATTTTCTCAGAATACCTTCTTGTTGAAAACCAACTTTTTCGTAAAGCCCAATCGCTGTTTTATTAATTGTTGCAGTACTGAGTTCTATTCGTGAAAAACCTTTTTCGCTTCCCAAAGCGATGATTCCAAGCATCATTTCGTAGCCCAAACCTTTGCCTTTGTGGTCAGGATGAATCACAACACCACCCAAATAAGCGATGTGGCTTGTCCGATAATGTAGCGGTACTAACTTGAACATACCAATTTTTTCGCCGTCTTGTTCAAAAATATACAATACGCCATTTTTCAATAAATCCTTATAAATTTCTTCAAAATTAACTTCTTCTTCCATTTCATACAACAAAAATGGATTGATTTCAAGGTGAAAATAAAGGTTTTTGAAAAAATAAAAATCATCAATTGTTGCTTTTTTTACCATAAAAATGTAAATGTTTAGCGTCTAAAAAAATCGAAGATTTTTTATTTTTACCACGGAGAAACAGAGGTCACGGAGGCAAAAAATTAGCCTTCGGCTAATTTTTTTGTCAAACTCTGTGTTCTCCGTTTCTCCGTGGTAAATAACTGCAAAAGTGGTAAATAGTTACCATAAAAATTTAGTTTTTTTGTTGTTTCCAAAGCCAAAATGCTGCCGACGCACCCGTCAAATGCTTCAATGAATGTCCGCTGATTGGAAAATAAGCAAAAACCTGAGCATCATAAGTTTCAAATACTTTTGCCAAGGCATAAATACCAATCATTGTCCAATAAATATTGGTTTTACCCAATTTCAGTTCAAACGAAAACATAATAATGGGCATGAGTAAAAGCGGTAAAAATTGCACCAAGGCATAAGCCCTTAAATCACCAATACCCTTCATTTCTGTCCAATACCAATAGACAACTGAGCTAATTCCAAGAAAAAGTGCAGGAAAAAGCAATTGTTCGCCCCATTTTTCATCAATATATTCTCCAATAATTAAGGTAAAAAAAGGCATAAATGCCATAACCATTGGCAATCTATCCCAAACCAAAGTATCAATGCAAGGATTCCAATGGTAATAAGCTGAACCGAATCCCGTCAGTAAAATACCAACGAAGAAGAACAAACGATTTTTCCACAACGCTGTTTTTTCCTTTTGCAAAATTGCTAAAATACCCATGATGCCAAATACTAAAAACGGCAAATTAGACAAAACATTGTAAAAATTAGGAACATTAGCCATCATTCGCCCATCGGCAAACTGGTGATAAGCATTACTTTGTGGGATTCTTTCTACAAAAAATACCGCTAAAATAAGCAATGCAGCAAATAAACCCAATAATTTTATTTTTAATTGATGTGTCATTTTATTGTTTTTAAGATTTTTCACAAAAATACAATTTTTATATTTATTTTATTAGCTTTTTATATCTTTGCCATCATTATAAAATAAACAAACAAAATTTCAATCATGAAAAAATACTTTTCAATCAGAAATATAGCTGCTATTCTTGCAATGGCATTTTTATTGGTACAATTGATTCCCAAAAAAATCAATCAAAACAATGACTTTAGCAAAGACATCAGTACGGTTTATCCAATGGACGCTTCCGTGCAGCAAATATTGAAAACTGCTTGCTACGATTGCCACTCTAATCACACCAATTATCCTTGGTATGCGAATGTGCAACCCGTCCGTGCTTGGCTTGATCATCACGTAGAAGAAGGCAATAGCGAACTTAATTTCTCTGTTTTTGCCAACTACAAATTGCGTCGAAAATACCATAAATTAGAAGAAATCGTTGAGCAAGTTGAATCGAATAAAATGCCTTTAAACTCTTATACTTGGACTCATCGTGATGCAATTCTTTCTTCTGAACAAAAAAATACACTTATCACTTGGGCAAAAACGCAAATGGATACGCTCGAAGCACATTATCCAATGGATAGTTTGGTGATGAAAAGAAAGTAGGAGAGTAGGAGAGTAGGAGAGTGGGAAAGTAAGAGAGTAGGAAAGTGAGAGAGTAAATCCGTCAAGACTTACGACTAAAATACGCACCACAAAAAGCGACTTACTGACTTACGACTAATAAATATATGAAAAAATTAAAATTAGATGAACTGGGCAGAATTGATACGGAAGAGTTCAAAGAAAAAGAAAAATTCCCTATCGTTTTGGTCTTAGACAATATTCGCTCGGCACTCAATGTAGGTTCTGCATTTCGAACTGCTGATGGTTTTGCTTTAGAAAAAATCATCTTATGCGGCATTTCTGCAACGCCACCGCATCGAGAAATCTTAAAAACAGCTCTCGGTGCAACGGAATCCGTAGTTTGGCAACATTATGACGATGTTGAAAATGCTTTGTTGGATTTGAAAAAAGAAAATTATGAGCTTTTAGCCATTGAACAAACCGATAATAGCGTTTTTTTAAATGATTTTTCTATTGAAAAAAATAAAAAATATGCACTCATTTTCGGTAATGAAGTCGAAGGTGTCAGCGATGAAGCCTTAGCACTATGCAGTTCTGTTGTCGAAATTCCTCAATATGGTACAAAACATTCCTTTAATGTATCCGTTTGTTTGGGTATCGTGAGTTGGGAATTTGTAAGGCGAATGGTTTAAATTGAATAGTCCTAAAAAATATTATAAAATGCGTATCATTATTCAAAGAGTAACACAAGCGTCAGTGACCATCGAAGGCGTTGTCAAATCTCAAATCGGAGAAGGTTTATTGGTATTGGTTGGCATAGAAGACGCTGATAATCAAGAAGATATAGATTGGCTTTGTGCTAAAATTGTCAATTTACGCATTTTTAGTGACGACGAAGGTTTGATGAATCGTTCTATTATGGACATCAACGGAGAGCTTTTGGTCGTGAGCCAATTCACACTTTTTGCCAGTACAAAAAAAGGAAATCGCCCTTCGTATATTCGTTCTGCAAAGCCAGACGTAGCCATTCCTTTGTATGAAAATTTTGTAAAAAAGCTAAGTATTATAGCTCAACGTGCTGTACAAACAGGCGAATTTGGTGCTGATATGAAAGTAAATCTGCTCAATGACGGGCCCGTTACGATTGCCATAGATTCTAAAAACAAAGAGTAAATATGAAATTTGCCTTTAATTTTTTCGCCTTTATTGCTTTGTTTGGTAGTTTTATTGCCAACGAAAAACCACTGTATTGCACCATAAATGGCGAAAATATTTTTCCGATTCTGAACGAATGGGCAGCAAATTTTGGCATTGTTGAGCAGAAAAATTACAACGTATTGGACTGGTCAAAATGCAGCGATTGTCAATCGGTTGTCCGAACAATTATTCCTTATACCGCACAAACGATTGATGGAAAAAATAGTAATTTCAAAAGTCCTTTTGCTTCGCAAGACGTTAGTTCTTGGCATTACAGACATTGGTTTGGGACAGATAAAATAGGACAAGATGTTTTGGCTGGTATTATTAGTGGTACAAGAACGGCTTTTTTTATTGGTATTGGTGCTACATTATTAGCCATTTTGATAGGAACATTTTTTGGGATTTTGGCTGGATATTTTGGCGATGACAAAATAAAAATCAGTTTGTTCAATATTTTAACACTTTTACTCACATCGTTTTTAACAACGTGGATAACTTCACAACTACCTGTTTATCAATCAATTATTTTTACAATAATTGTATTTTCAATCCTTTTTACAACTATTTTTTTCTTAGAAAAACGAGTTATCCACAATGTAAAAAAATACGCCATTCCATTGGATAGTCTTATTTTTAGAAGCATCGAAATTTTACGTTCTATTCCGAGTTTATTTTTTTTATTGGTACTAATTGCCATTTTAGGAAAATGCAACGAATGGCGATTGCTATTGCTATTGGGTTCTTTTTCATGGATGTACGTTGCGATTTTTATAAGGGCAGAAGTACTCAAAGTAAAGCATTTTGATTTTATTCAAGCAGCAAAAAGTTTAGGATTTTCTGATTTTCAAACCATCAAAAACCATATTTTACCAAATGTAATGAACCCTATTTTGATGCTTTCTGCAACAATGGTTACGGGCGCAATTTTAGCTGAAAGTACGCTTTCTTTTTTAGGTGTAGGCTTACCGTTGGAACAAGTGACTTGGGGCAGTATGTTACGTCAGTCGCAAAGCAATATTGAGGCATGGTGGTTGGCATTGTTTCCAGGTTTGTGTATTTTAGGTGTGGTGCTGTTGTTTAATATGATGGCAGAGAAAATTAGAAAGTAAGAGAGTGGGAAAGTGAGAGAGTGGGAAAGTAAGAAAGTGAGAAAATTGAGAAAGACTTACGACTTGAGTTTGACTTACGACTGTGAGGACTTAATTTTGACTTACGACTTAAATACGCATCTCGTACAGCGACTTACAAACTTACGACTCTTAAAAAACACAAATGTAAGCGCAACGTAATTTTTTTTCAAAACCTTCCAAATTTTATTTGGCTTATAAAATAATTAATGTATCTTTGCACCAAAATTGAGCGAGTGTAGAATTTTTTTTAGTTTAAAAAACATAAATAATTGATTTTCAGTTGTTTATAAAAATTCAATCAAACTCAGTTTTTATACAAATTTTTAAGTTAGTCAAATCATCTAATTTTAATATATACAACATGGCAAATATTGGTCGTATTAAGCAAATTATCGGACCTGTTGTGGACGTAAGTTTCGCAGCCGAAGGTGCTAAATTACCAGAAATCTATAACGCCTTAGAAATTAAAAAAGCTAATGGCGATGTACTTGTACTTGAAGTACAACAACACTTAGGTGAAGATAGTGTTCGTGCTATCTCTATGGACTCTACCGACGGTCTTCAACGTGGTATGGACGTAACCGACACTGGAAAAGCGATTGCAATGCCTATCGGCGAGCAAATCAAAGGTCGTTTGTTCAACGTTATTGGCGAACCTATTGACGGTATCGGTCCAGTTACTAAAGATGCGAACTCTTATCCTATTCACCGTAAACCACCTCTTTATGAAGATTTGGCAACGGAAACGGAAGTTCTTTTCACTGGTATCAAGGTAATTGACTTGATTGAGCCATACTCAAAAGGTGGTAAAATTGGTCTTTTCGGTGGTGCAGGTGTTGGTAAAACGGTACTTATCATGGAACTTATCAACAACATCGCAAAGGGTTACGATGGTATCTCTGTATTTGCAGGTGTTGGTGAGCGTACACGTGAAGGAAATGACCTTTTACGTGAAATGATTGAATCAAACGTAATCAGATATGGCGAAAAATTCAACCACAGCATGGAAGCTGGCGGATGGGATTTGAGCTTAGTAGATAAAAAAGAGTTGGCAAAGTCACAAGCTACTTTGGTATTCGGTCAAATGAACGAACCTCCTGGATCACGTGCTCGTGTTGCCTTATCTGGTTTGACCATTGCAGAATACTACCGTGATGGTGATTTGAGCGACCCAACTGGTGGTCGTGACATCTTATTCTTCGTAGATAATATCTTCCGTTTTACTCAGGCAGGTTCTGAGGTATCGGCTCTTTTGGGTCGTATGCCATCAGCCGTAGGTTACCAACCAACATTGGCAACTGAAATGGGTTTGATGCAAGAGCGTATTACTTCAACGAAGCGTGGTTCTATTACGTCAGTTCAAGCGGTATATGTACCTGCCGATGACTTAACAGATCCAGCTCCTGCGACAACGTTTGCGCACTTAGATGCAACAACCGTATTAAGTCGTAAGATTGCTTCTTTGGGTATTTATCCAGCTGTAGATCCATTGGATTCTACAAGCCGTATCCTTGACCCATTAATCATTGGTGAAGAGCATTATTCTTGCGCTCAACGTGTGAAAAATATCCTTCAACGTTACAATGAGTTGCAAGACATCATCGCTATCTTAGGTATGGAAGAACTTTCAGAAGAAGATAAAGCAATCGTTGGTCGTGCCCGTCGTGTACAACGTTTCCTATCTCAGCCATTCCACGTAGCCGAGCAGTTCACTGGTTTGAAAGGCGTACTTGTTCCAATCGAAGAAACCATCAAAGGTTTTAATATGATTATGGACGGTGAGTTGGATTACTTGCCAGAAGGAGCTTTCAACCTTGTAGGTGGCGTAGATGATGCTATCGCAAAAGGTAAGAAAATTATGGAAGAAGCAGCTTAAAATTGTTTGAAGGTTAGATTGTTATAATGTTTGAGAAATCGAATGTTTTACAATTTCCCGAATCAAAGCTAACATTTTAACGTTTTTACATTCTAACAATATAACATTTTAATAATGAATATAAGTGTTTTAACACCAGACAAAGAATTATTTGAAGGAGCTATCAAGTCGGTCAAAGTACCTGGTACAGATGGTCAATTTCAGATTTTGAATAACCACGCAGCGATTGTTTCTTCACTGGGCAATGGCGAAGTGGCTCTTGTCAAAGCAAATGGTGAAAAAATGAATTTTGGCATCAAAAGTGGTTTCATCGAAGTATTGAACAACGAAGTTTCTCTTTTGGTACAACTGTAATAATTAAAAATGAAAAAATTAAGAATTAATAATGAAAAAAATTATTAAAACTTAGTGTTCATTTTTCGTTATGTATATACTTTTTTATTTTATAAAAAAGTAAAAAATAAATAAGGCAACGTTTGGTATTAGACGTTGCCTTTTTTTCCACTTTAGTAAGTAGTTGATTAGCAATTCCCAATTCAACAATTTGACGATTAAAAAAATCTCAATTCGAGTAATCTTTTCACTATAAAATAGGCGATTACAACGAATAGGGAACAATTGCAAACGATAGCAAACAACTAACAACTAATAACCAACAACTAAGTAATGAATTTATCAAGATTAGTAGCCGTAGGCGGTTTTCCAGGCATTTACCGCATGGTGACAAACAAGTCAAATGGCTTAATAGTAGAAGATTTGAAAGAAGGCAAACGTCAGTTTGTATCTTCTCGTACGTCTAATTTCACCCCTTTGGAATCTATTTTTATTTTTATAAATAATCAAGAAGAAGAATCCATCGCATTGAAAGAAGTTTTTCGCAAAATGTTGGAAAACATCGAAACAATTCCTGTTCCTGCCATCAAAGCAGCCGATAAGGAGTTCAAAGATTATTTGGCAGCAGTACTTCCTGATTATGACCGTGACCGTGTTTATGTCAGCGATATGAAAAAGTTAATCAAATGGTTCACTTTTTTGAATGATGCAAGCGCATTGTCTTTGGAAGATGACGAACCAAAAACAGAGGAAGCTATTCCAGCGGTAGAAGAAGTTGTAGCTCCAGCTCCTGTTGTGGAAGAAGTTGCGCCTGTTGTAGAAGAAAAACCTAAGAAGAAAGCAGCAACGAAGAAAAAAGCAGAATAAATTTCAAATAAAAGCAGTATTGAAACGCTGATTTTTTATGATAATTAAGATTTTTTAAGAGCTTAACACATCATAAAAATCATAAAAATCAGTGTTGCTATCCCATTTATTTTTTTAATTTTAATAAAAATGGCAATTTCACAAGAAGATTTTTTTAAGAAATTAACAGGACACTGCAAAGAATATGGTTTTATATACCAAAGCAGCGAGATTTATGACGGTTTAGGTGCTGTGTATGATTACGGCCCGCTTGGTGTGGAACTAAAAAATAACATCAAAGCATATTGGTGGAATGCCATGACCCAAATGCAGGACAATATAGTGGGCTTAGATTCGGCTATTTTTATGCACCCATTAATCTGGAAAGCGTCAGGTCACGTAGATGCCTTCAATGATCCACTTATTGACAATAAAGACAGCAAAAAACGTTACCGTGCAGATGTCTTGATTGAAGAATATGCCGAAAAGCAACATCAAAAAGCGCAAAAAGAGATAGATAAAGCCCGAACTCGATTCGGAGATAGCTTCGATGAGGAGCAATATAAAACAACGAATGAGCGTGTCAAAAATTATTTGGCAGACGCTCGTAATGCTGAATTGCGTTTGGCAAAAGGCTTGGAAGAAGAAAACCTTGCGGACATCAAAGCTTTGATTGAAGAACTCGGCATTGTGTGCGAAGTGAGTGGTTCAAAAAATTGGACAGATGTACGCCAATTCAACCTGATGTTTAGCACGCAGATGGGTGGTGCAGCAGGTGGAAATGACGATAAATTGTACCTTCGTCCAGAAACAGCACAAGGAATTTTTGTGAATTTCTTGAATGTGCAGAAAAGCTCTCGTATGAAAATACCTTTTGGTATTGCTCAAATCGGAAAGGCTTTCCGCAACGAGATTGTAGCCCGTCAATTCATCTTCCGTATGCGTGAATTTGAACAAATGGAAATGCAATTTTTTGTACGCCCTGGCACTCAGATGCAATGGTACGAATATTGGAAAGCACAACGTATGCAATGGCATTTGGCACTCGGTACAGAAGCTAACAAATTGCGTTTCAAAGACCACGATAAAGTGGCGCACTATGCAGATGCAGCCGTAGATATTCAGTTTGAGTTCCCATTTGGAATGAAAGAATTGGAAGGGATTCACTCTCGTACAGACTTTGACCTGAGACAACATGAAGAATATTCAGGTAAAAAATTGCAATATTTTGATCAAGATTATACTGGTCCTATAAATTCAGTTTTAGCAAAAAAACAGACTTCCGAAGACTGGAAAGATAATCACAGTTATGTACCTTATGTAATAGAAACGTCTGTTGGTTGTGACCGTATGTTCCTTTCTGTACTCAGCAATGCGCTTGTAGAAGAGTCTGTTCCTGATGCAAAAGGCGAAGATGCTACCCGTACCGTTTTGAGCATACATCCAGCACTTGCGCCTATCAAATGTGCGGTATTGCCATTGTTGAAAAACAAAGAAGAATTGACAACCAAGGCTTCTGAGATTTTTAACAAACTCAAAATACACGTAAAATGTCAATACGATGAAAAAGATGCGATTGGTCGCCGTTACCGTCGTCAAGATGCCATCGGAACACCTTATTGTGTAACGATAGATTTTGAAACATTGGAAGATGGTTGCGTTACGCTTCGTGATAGAGATACTTTAAAACAAGATCGTGTGAAAATCGAAGATTTACCAAGAATTTTGGTAGAAAAAACAAATATGACGCAGTTGTTTGTGTAAGAAAAAATAAAAAACGCCTTGTGAGTGGAAACTTACAAGGCGTTTTTTTTAGTTAATTCATAGGATTTGATACAATACAACCTTTAATTGATTGAAACCAGAAATATTAAATTACTATCAATAATTTTCATAGTCATTAACGGAATGGTAGTTCTCTATCTTTTCTACTATCTTCAAAATCGTTTAAAAAACCGTCAAAATTTTCTTTTTTTATACCTTTAAGTATAATATTCCAATCATTCTGAGTCGTTTCTATATTTTTTGAAGAAATTACAGTGATGCCAAGTCTTTTTAGCAAAGGCTCAATATTAAACCAATCGTTAGGATTTGGTATGTTCAGTGTTACTTCCATATTTTTTAGTAATAAAAAGTGTATTTTATACAAAGTTACACTCTTTTTTCTAAAAGCCAAAATTTATTTGTTTTTACTAATAAAACCGTGTCAAAATCGAAGGACTTAATAATCTAATTCGGCACGTCAAGAGAATTTCTTTTGGTATGCCTAATTTTGAGCATTTAAGACTGCGTGTTTTACTTAGGTCTTCTTA
>JAYWHK010000117.1:0-10640 GCA_043777755.1 Saprospiraceae bacterium | reverse complement strand
CTGTCACAACTTAGAGTCCGCTATGTTTTTATTAGGTTTTAAAAGCAACTAATGTACAGTATATCCTAATATTCTGGCGTATTAAACCATTTTTGAGCGGATACTGATGTTTATATGATTCCTCTTAGAGAAATGACATTGGACTAAAGTCCGCACTCCAGACAAAGATATTAAATAAAAATTATTTTACCTAAAAAAACGGATAAATTACTCAAAATCACCGCTGAATGATTTATTTTTGTTGCATGAATCAAAAACTTCGTTTTTCATTGTTGGCGATTGCCTTTTTTGGCATTGCCCTTTCCGCTTGGAAAATGTACCAATTGCCGCTTTGGTCATGGTGGATATTGCTTTTGCTGACGAGCGCATGGTCGTTTTGGCTTTTGGCTGCGCATCGTCTGTACACAAAACCCGAAAAAGGCTGGCGTTGGCTTGGGCTTTCGACACTGAGTGGTTTTTTGTTGTCGGCAGGCTTTCCTGTGAGTCCGCTAACGCCACTGATGTTTATCGCTTTTGTTCCTTTGCTTATTTTGATAGATGAAATTTTAGCATCAGATGAAAGCATTAAAAAGCGTTTGTTGATGCGTTATGGTTACAATACTTTTGTTTGGTGGAATGTTTTGGTGACGTTTTGGGTCGGAAATGCAGGATTTATTCCAGGTTTGATTGCCAATTTTTTAAACTCATTTTTTATGAGTTTGCCTATTTTAGCGTATTTTATTTGTAAAGAAAGGTTTTTTATACATAAAAATCAATATTTTTTAAGTTTTCTTTGCTTTACTTCTTTTTGGTTCAGTTGGGAACATTTGCATCTCAGTTGGGATTTGAGCTGGCCTTGGCTGACGCTGGGCAATGCTTTTGCCGAAAAAACAGATTGGATTCAATGGTATGAATTTACAGGTGTTTTTGGTGGCGGGCTTTGGATTTTGGTTGTAAATTTTTTGGTTTATGCTTGTTTCAATCTTGAAAAATCAGCTTTTGATTTTTTCAATAAAAAACAATTGACTTTTGTTGCGTTGACGTTGTTTGTTCCGATTGGTTTTTCTTTTTTAATAAAAAATAGTAGAAAAAATGAAATTTCAGACCGTAAAAGTGTAGAAATCGTTGCATTGCAACCGAATTATGAGCCACATTACGAAAAATTTGAAGTGCCTGATGCTGACCAATTGCGACGTTTTTTGACGTTATCGAATCAGAATATCACTAAAAATACGGATTATTTGATTTTTCCAGAAACAAGTTTTGGTCTTTTTGATGCTGATCACTTGGAAAGTTATGAACCAATTCAAGCCTTTCAAGCCTTGGCGGATAGTTTTCCAAAGCTGCATATTGTCAGCGGTTTTGATATGTTTCGTTTGTACCCTTCTGGAGATAATCTTCCTCCGACGGTTCGACAGCGAGGCAATCGCAACATAGAAATCTACAACGCAGCAACGCAAATTGTTCATAATCAGCAAAATATGCCAATTTATAAAAAAAGCAAGCTCGTGCCAGGCGCAGAAATCTTACCTTTTTATAAATATTTATCTTTTTTAAAACCACTGTTTAAGCGATTTGGTGGTACTGTCGAAGGACTTGGTGGACAGTCAGAACGCAATCTTTTGTGGAACGCTGACGGAATTGGAATTGCGCCCGTTATCTGTTACGAAAGTATTTACGGTGATTATTGTGCGGATTATGTTCGCCATGGAGCAAAAGCGATGTTTGTAATGACCAACGATGGTTGGTGGGACGATACGCCAGGTTATCGTCAGCATTTGGATTTTGCTCGACTGCGTGCGGTGGAATTTCGTTTGCCTGTAGTGAGGTCTGCAAATACGGGTTCTTCGGCAGTGATAAATCGTTTGGGCGAAGTCGAAATGGCTACCGAATATGGTATTGCTACGGCTGTAAAATCCAAGATTATTTTAGGAAAAGACATGACTTTTTATGCACGATATGGCGACATTTTACCCAAAATAGCATTAATAATAAGTTTGTTATTTGTCGTTTTTGTTTTTCTGCAAAAAAAACCTACTTTTGTATCAAAATAAGAAAAAATGGCATATTCAAAATATACATCACTTCTTCAATTTGAAGAAAAATACAACGTACAGCAACGCAAAGTTGATTTATTTAATGGTAAAATAGATATTTCAGCAATAAGCGAGCGTTTGTCATTTGATTTGCAAGAGGCAGAAGATTTGTACGCTTTGCAATCCGAAAAAGCAAAGTCTGAGTTTATTATTGTTCCTATTTTGAAAGAGTTACAGCGCAATAATAAATCAAAATTTCGACTTTTTTCTGGGGCTTCACTCAATGTTACGAAGGATTTGAATGGGATTTGTGATTATATTCTTTCCCAAAGTCTTGATGCGATAGAAGTTACAGCACCTATTTTTTGTTTGGTAGAAGCTAAAAACAGAACAATCGAGGAAGGTTATGCGCAATGTACAGCAGAAATGTACGCTGCAAATCTTTTCAATCAAAAGTACAAAAAAAATATTCCAATCATATATGGTTGTGTGACTACAGGACAAGAATGGGCTTTTCTTCAACTTGACGGCAGTCATATTTTAATTGATAAAAATCGTTATTATATTAGCAATGTGCCTTTACTTTTAGGTGTTTTGCAAACTATTGTAGATAAAATACATAACTCATAACTTCATTTTATGCAGATAGAAAAAGCAACTATCGCTGATGCAGCAGCACTTTTAACTTTTGCCAAAGATACTTTTACAGCTACTTATGCACACCTCAATGAACCTGTGTTTTTTGAGCAATACGTGGATAAGAATTTTCTTATTGAAAACATGGAAAATGAGTTGCAAAATGAACAAATTGAGTATTGGGTAATCAAAGAAAATGACTTAATTGTTGCTTATATTAAGCTGAATATCAACCGTTTGCACGATGCAGAAATAGAAAATATGCCGACACAAGGTAGCATGACAGAGCTGGAACGTATCTACATTGCAGAAAGTCAAAAAGGTAAAGGTTTGGGCAAAATAATGATTGAAAAATCATTAGAAAGAGCCATTTTTCACCAAAATGACTGGCTTTGGTTGGGTGTTTGGGAAGAAAATACCAATGCGCTTGCGTTTTACAAGCACCTTGGTTTCGAGATTTTTGGCAATCACGCTTTTTATATGGGCGATGATAGACAAGAAGATTTTTTAATGAGAAAAAAAATAAAATAAAAAATGTCTTACAAAAATTTCAAAGAAAAAGATTTTAAAGATAAATTTGGGATAACAACCAAAATTGGATTGATTTTCAAAAGGGAAGAATTGATAACTTTTGAGCCAAGTCAAAACCTAATCTTTGCATTGCAGGATGCTCGGCTGATTACACTTTCTACAGAGAAAGCCGTATCAGAACGTGTTATTTCGCCTGTATTGGCTGAAATAAAACGAAAATTTCCCGATAGAGTACAAATTTTTTCTGGCGAAATAATTAATGCAGACAGTAAGCAAGGTTTAAATGGTGAAATTGATTTTATCATTACAAAAGCGACAAATACGATAGAGCCGCAATCCCCAATTTTATGTGTAACCGAAGCCAAAATTGGAAAGCTCAACAAGGCGATTCCTCAGGCAACAGCTCAAATGCTTGGTGCGAGAATTTTTAACAAAAACCACGATACTGATTTTCCAACTATCCACGGTGTGGTAACAGATGGCGATGTTTGGTTGTTTCTAAAACTTGAAGAAAACACGCTTTATTTGGACGATACACGCTATTATATTAACGATTTGCCTATTTTGTTAGGCATTTTTAATAAAATTATTGAATTTTATGAAAAATAAAAATTTTATTTTTCATCGAAATCTTCTTTGATACTTATATTTTTGCAAAGCCTTATACCATAATTTTAACCAAATTCATTTATTCAAAACCAAATTTATGGACAGTAAAACACCTTTTAGCGTTCTCGTGAATGAGCAAGAATGGAACATTTCTCCCGAACAAATCGCTGATTTTGATGCGGTTGATGCCCGTGATGGTTCTTTTCATGTTTTAAAAAATGGAAAAGCACATCGTGCTGAAATCGTTGCAACTGATTTTGCCAATAAAACATTTACAATTAAAGTAAATGGTCGTACTTATCAGACCAAAATTGCTGATAAGTACGACCGATTAATCAAAGAAATTGGGCTTTCGCTCTCTGCTACGCAAAAATTTAACAACATCAAGTCGCCAATGCCTGGTTTGGTGCTGAGTATTATGGTAAAAGAAGGAGATGTGATTCAGAAAGGTGATACTTTGATGATTCTGGAAGCTATGAAAATGGAAAACGTTATCAAAGCTCCTGCCGATGCTGTTATTAAAAAAATAAACATCATCAAAGGACAAGCGGTTGAAAAAGCACAATTATTGATGGAAATGGAATAAATATTGACTTCTGCACAAAAAATCGTAACTTTGCACCACTTTTAAAAAAATATACTAACTAATTTCTTTCAAGTTCGGTCAAAACCGACGACCTATATATGAAATTTGCAACTAAAGTAATTCATGCAGGCATAGAACCTGACCCAAGTACGGGCGCAATTATGACGCCTATTTATCAAACTTCTACTTATGTGCAAGCCGCTTCTGGTGACCACAAAGGTTATGAGTATGCACGAACACAGAATCCAACACGTAAAGTATTGGAAACCAACCTTGCAGCACTCGAGAATGGCACAGACGCTATTTGTTTTGCTTCTGGTTTGGCAGCGATGGACGCTATTATGAAATTGCTTTCGCCAGGCGACGAAATCATTTCTACGAATGATTTGTACGGTGGTTCTTACCGTCAAATGGTGCGTGTTTTTGGAAAATTCGGTATTCAGTCTAAGTTTATAGATATGACTGACCCGAAAAATGTTGCAAAAGCCATTTCTAAAAAGACAAAATTAATTTGGATTGAAACGCCTACGAATCCGATGTTGAACATCGTGGATATTCAAGCACTATGCGATGTAGCAAAGAAAAAAGGCGTAATGACTTGTGTGGATAACACGTTTGCATCGCCTTATTTACAAAATCCATTGGATTTGGGTGCGGATATGGTTTTGCACTCGGCTACAAAATACATTGGCGGACACTCTGATGTGATTCATGGTTGTGTCGTGGTGAAAAGTGAAGAATTATCACAACAATTGCATTTTTTACAGAACGCTTGTGGCGCTGTTCCTGGCCCTCAGGATTGTTTTTTGATTTTGAGAGGCATCAAAACCTTGCATTTGCGTGTGGAAAGAGCTTGCCAAAATGCTAAAAAAATTGCAGAATATTTGGTGAATCACCCAAAAGTAGCAAGTGTTAATTATCCAGGTTTTAAAACGCATCCGCAACATAAAATTGCTAAAAAACAAATGCGTGATTTTGGCGCAATGTTGTCTTTTGATTTACACGAAAATTCTTACGAATCGGCTGCAAAAGTATTGAGTGGTACACATTTGTTTAGTTTGGCGGAATCTTTGGGCGGTGTAGAATCGTTGATTGGACATCCTGCAAGTATGACGCACGCTTCAATCCCGAAAGAAGAACGCCTAAAAGTTGGTTTAACAGACAGTCTTATACGATTGAGCGTTGGTATTGAAGATGCTGATGATTTGATTGAAGATTTAGAAAAAGCATTGGCGTTGGTATAAAATAGGTGTTTTTACTCCGTAGCGTTGGCGTTAACGCCAACGCTACGGAGTAAAAACACAATCTGTAGCGTTGGCGTTAATGCCAACGCTACAGATTGTGTTTTTACAATTCAATTCGCTCAATTTTCCCTTCAAAAAGTTGCTCAAACCAAAACATTGGCGTTGGGTCTTTGTCGCCAGTAGTGGTATCGCATTTAAAAAAGGCATAAAATAACTGTAAATCATTGCCCAGATGATGCATTATTTTTTCCAAACGACGTTCCCGTTCTCCAAAACAACCCGCCTTGTGAAAACGCCAAGCGTAATACGCTTCATCGTGTAATTCTATCAAATCCAAAACCACTTTATCGTCTGAAATTTTTTCAAAAAAACGCCTTGCCAAAATACTATGGTGTTGCGACCAATCCCTTTGTGCATTTCTATTTTCGATGTATTTAAAAGTATCATGTACCAAGGCAACCAAACGCAAACGTTCACGCTCAATGTTAGAAAGCGTTAATTTTTCGATGTTGTCCAAAACATCTCTGATGTGATACAGTACCGCACCTTCGGGATGCCCATAACGAGGTTTTCCCCAAAAAAGTCCTTCAAGAAATTCAGGAATATCAAGTAAGCTGCGTTCCAATGTGGTTTCTGGCAAAAGAATTTTTTCTGCAAAAATCAAAGGCGGCACATCATGCGTTACAATTGTTGTATCAGCGATTGGTGAATAGAGCATTTTTTAGAACCGTATTTATTTAGACATTTCTACTTGTTACACGCCAAATTGTGTTAAATGATGGTCTAAATGTTTGTACATTAAGTTACTCCACTCTACTTTGGATAAATTGCCAAAAGAAAGCGATGCTTTTCCATCAAAATGGGCTTCGCCCAATTGCTGCGTTTTTTGAATAAAATCCACCAAACGTTTCTTTTCAGTATCAAAATCCTTATCACCTTTGATGATAAAAGCGGGAGCTGTCCCAGAGTTTTTTTTGTAAGGCGTAGTAGCGTCCGTCAAACTTCTTTTTACGAAATTTTTCAAAATAAATTTTAGGAAAAAATTTGGTGCGCTATGATTGTTGTCATAAATCATTTCGTACGTAACGCTGCAATGTGCTAACATTTGAGCTACGTCCATTTTGCCCCACTGTGCCAGATTAGAAGTGTTTAAGCTATTGATACGAGCAACGATTCCGTCAGCTACTTCTTTTTCAAAAATATTTAATACAGTCATTTTTTAGTATGGTTTTTAATAATTTTGGACAAATATAGCAATTTACAAATCGTATTACAAAATGAATTACCAATAAATTCACAAAGATAAGAATTATCGTGATTGATATTGACAGCCTTACTGACGATAGTCAATAAAAGTAAAAAAATAAGCTATTCTACGCTAAAAATTACATACAGAGAAGTTTTTTTGATAAAAAAGTTAAAAAAATTTGCAAAGAATTAGTTTTCTCTATAACTTTGTATTTCAAAGTACTTTTAATTTAAAAAAATGAATAAAAATCTAATTTTATACTTTTTAATTGCACTTATATTCGGTCTTTTAAAACTCTTTTATACACAATCAGGCAATGATGGAGTTTTATGCTTACTTCGTCCGACCAATTATTGCATCGAATGGCTTACCAATTCGACAGCAATATACAGGAACGAAAGTGGTTTTTACCATGAAAAATTAAACATCGTTATTGAAAAATCTTGTTCTGGTTTTACTTTTTTCTTGTTGTGCTTTTTGATGTCGTCTGTTGCTATTTTACCGCATTTAAAAACAAACGCTCAACGTTTTTTTCTATTGCCTTTTGCTTTATCATTGGCTTACTTCTCCACTATTTTTGTGAACACATCAAGGATTTTTATTGCTTTAAAAATGCGTTATTTTGACTTATCTTTTATTTCAAAAAATAAAGCAGTACTTCATGAGGCAGAAGGAGTTTTTGTTTATTTATCTTTTTTTATTTTACTTCACATACTCATTCAATTTTTTATAAAAAATCAACCTAAATACCAATAATAATTATGCGTAACTCACTGAATCCTAAGTTTTTATTTATTATCAATACGCTACCAATCGTATTGCTTTTTGTTATTTTCATTGGGGAATACCAAGTTGTAAAAAGTCTCCTTGATGAAAATCATTGGCGAAACTGGATGATATTTGGAGGTGTTTTGGGCGTTTTGAGCTTAATTACGAATGTTTATGCCTTGGTAAAAACACAGCAAAATCAGCCCATTTCGTTGCGTTACGGGCTACTGAGTTTATTCACTTATGTAGTGTTTTTATACGCCTATATCTTCCATCTTTCTGAAATATTCCCATCGAATATTCCACAGTGGATTATGCCTGTTGAGATTCAATTGTATGTTGGTTCGTTCATTATGCCAACTTTGGCACACGCACTATTGGTCGTTGTCCTTGAATTGACAAAACCTAACGACAATCACAAAATTGGTAAAAATATTATAGCAACACTGGCAATTCCCTTGGCGTGGTTTGCCTTTTTGCAATTAATTCTACCTTTATGGCAAAATATTGAATCAAACCGCTTTTTACAACACCTAACTTCTATTTTTTACATTAGTGGCGTAGTATTGTTTATGTTTTTCTTGGTAAGGAGTATTTTTATTTTATTGCAAAAAAAATCCAGTTTTTTAAGCGAAAATACCTTTATTTTCAAAATAATAATTGGAATAATATTGCCTATTTTAGGGCTTTTACTCAATGACGGACTCATTGGAAAACTGTTTCAAAAAAATATTTTTGGCGATTTTGGAAACCCTTGGTTTTACATTTTGGCAGTGTTGAATGGCGTTTTGATTTGCCTGCCAAATCCTAAAAAAATATCCTTACGGCTATTGCTTTTTCTTGCCCGTAGTCTGACATTGGCTTATACATTTTACTTTTTCATGGTTTTTTTACCGTATTTACCACTTTCTATTTTTCTGATTGTGGCATTTGGCTTGGGCTTCTTGATGCTCACTCCCTTGATGTTAATGTTGGTTCACGCTTCAATCCTGGGTAGCGATTTTGAAGTATTAAAAGTATATTTTTCTTCAAAAAAGCTAATAATTTATGCTTTTTCGGCTTTTTTAGTCTTACCAATTGCAATTACTTTGATTTCTATTTATGACAAAAAGGTATTAAATAACGCTCTGTCTTACATTTATCAACCTGATTTTTCGGTGAATCAAACCAATTTGGATAAAATATCCTTAGCCAAAACCTTAGACCTCATAAAATCCAATAAAGCAAGTAGCAATCAAGGCGAACTAACGCTTTTTAGTCCTCAAACACCTTTTCTTTCCGCTTTTTACAATTCGATGGTCTTGGATAACTTGATTTTGTCTGACGCAAAAATAGACAAAATAGAGTCCATCTTTTTGGGAAAACAAGCAACGACAATCCGCCCTGTTGCGATGGAAAATCCAACGCAAAATATTAAAATAAGTAGTTGTAAATCAAATAGTTATTTTGATGAAAAACAAAATGCTTGGTCGAGTTGGATAGATTTAGAAATCACAAATGGCAGTGATAATTTACAAGAATATTCGAGTAATTTTGAGTTGCCCGCTGGCTGTTGGATTAGCGATTACTACTTGTATGTTGGCGATAAAAAAGAGATGGGTATTTTAGCGGAGAAAAAAACGGCAAATTGGATTTTTAATCAAATTACAAAAACAAGGCAAGACCCTGGACTTTTAAGCTACCAAACAGGCAATAAAATTGGTTTTAAAATCTTCCCTTTTACTGCAAATGAAACTCGAAAAACAGGGATTCAGTTATTGCACAAAGAGCCTTTTACGTTTACTATTGATGGCAACAAAATCATGTTAGGCAATGATAATCAACAACTTACGATAGAAAAAATAACCTCCAAGGATAGTGCAGTAACGTATATTTCTGCTAAAGAAAAAGCCAATTTGAAAAAAGTAAAACGATTGCCATATTATCATTTTATAGTTGATGTTTCAGATAAAAGTATTGCCGATACAGCTCTTTACAAACAGCGAATTGATTCTTTATTGGCTAAAAACTATTTTTCTCCTAAAAATTCAAAAATCAGTTTTACCAACGCTTACATTCAAAATACGGATTGGGATAACACTTGGACTAAAAAACTGCAAGCACAATCTTTTGAAGGTGGTTTTTATTTGGATAGAGCTATTAAAAAGGCATTATTCGCATCTTTTACATCAAAAAACAAACTTGAATATCCTGTTATTGTAGTGGTTTCTAATCATTTTGACCATGCAATTGTTGAAAATAATTTTTCAGATTTTGCACTTGCTTTTCCCGAAAGCGATTATTTTTTTACTTTAGAAAAAAATGGACAACTGGCTTTTCATTCGCTTATTGACAATCCAAAAGATAATCTTGGATTTTTTAATACATTGATAACCAACGAAGTAGTTCATTTTTCAAAAAATAAAACAGATGTTTATTTGCGCAATGATGGACAAGCAAGTATTGTTTTTAACAATGCTTTTTCTTCCAATGAAAACCACATATCAGAACCCGATTGGCAAACAGGATTGGCGATGCAAGGCAGGTATTTGTCGCAAGTTTTTTATCCAAAAAATGGCGAACAAGAATGGCTAAATCTATTGAAAATGAGCTTTCAATCTAAAATTATGATGCCATTTACGGCTTATATGGTCGTCGAAACCGAAGCGCAAAAGGCAATGTTATTCAAAAAACAAGCACAAGTCTTGGCAAGCAACAAAAACTTAGACTTAGAAGAAGAACCGCAACGAATGTCCGAACCAGATTTGTTTATTTTACTCTTATTGATGGGTTTATTTTTTCTTTTTTATAAAAAATGGTAAAATGAGCTTTAGCTCGTTGAAAAGTGTGAACTATTGATGCTAAAGCTATACTCGCACATCAGTAATATAACCTTGGAAAAAATTGTTAATTCTTTTGAAAAATAAAATTTGAAAAATCCACATTTATGTTTTACTTTTGTATCGTACATTTGGCAACAATACAAAAAGTACGACAAAACTTTCGTATATTAACGAGTTGTG
>JAYWHK010000116.1:0-28224 GCA_043777755.1 Saprospiraceae bacterium | reverse complement strand
ACAGATATTGGTTATTAGATATTAAAGATATTGCAAACGTTTGGTGTTCAATATTTTGCATAAATGTAAAATCCCAAAACCACTTTCCGACGTGTATAATAAGCAATAATTAGTGATTTTTTTTGAAAAATTAATAATTTCCTAATGTTTTTTTCTTGATGCGGTCTTCCATGTCTTTTCGAGAGGACTTTCCTTTGAGGTATTTTTCTACCATCAAACTGGCAATTGGCGCAGCTGCGGAAGAACCAAAACCACCAAATTCTACATAAGCGGCAATAGCAATTTTGGGATTGTCTTTTGGTGCAAAACCAAAAAATACAGAGTGGTCTTTGTTACGATTGTGCGGATTTTGAACTGTTCCTGTTTTTCCGCAAAGTGGAATATCTGGAATCCTTGCCCCTGTTGCTGTACCACTCAAAACACATTGTTCCATACCATCTATAACAGGTTGAAAATGTTGCGCTTCGACTCTCGTTTGGTGTTTTTTCAAAAACTCAACAGGAATTAAAGTACCATTTTTGAATTTTTTTATTAAATGTGGTGTAAAAAAATGACCACGATTGGCAATTGTAGCTGCCAAATTTGCCATTTGAGCTGTTGTCATTTGCATCTCGCCTTGTCCAATTCCCAAGGAAATGACCGTTGTCGAATACCAACTTCCTTTGTCTTTTGGATAAAGTCTGTCGTAGTAAGCTACCGATGGAACATTTCCGCCAGACTCGTGTGGATAATCCATGCTCAATGGTTTTCCTAAACCAAAATCATAAAGATGGTTCACAAATGTCTGATAACCTTGGTGTTGATTGTTGTAAAAACCATACTTATCCACAATATCTTTAAAAACAGTACAAAAGTAATTGTTACAAGATTTCCCTATTCCATCAGCAACATTTGACAAATAACCGTGATTGTGAACACATTTTACGGTCAAATTATTGTAGTGAAAACCACCATTACAATTCATTCCACGATAAGGTGAAAGCACACCTTCTTGCAAACCAATCAACGCCACCAAGGTTTTGAAAATAGAACCTGGTGGATATTTTGCCATAACAGTTCTATCAAAAAATGGTTTTCGAGGGTCATTCATCAATTCTAAAAAGGCTTCACCACGGTTTTTATTGATGGAAAGAAGGTTTGGGTCATAAGTTGGACCACTAATCATGGCTAAGATTTCGCCAGTTTCTGGCTCAATTGCTATAACAGACCCCGACTTTCCAGCCATGAGTTCTTCTCCAAATTTTTGTAAATCAATGTCTATCGTTGAGATAATGTCTTGACCAGCCACAGAAAGCGAATCCGCCATACCATTGCGGTATGCGCCAATTGCTCGACCTAAATTATCTTTTAGAAGATAAGAAATTCCCTTTGTGCCTTTGAGTTCTGATTCGTAACGGGATTCTAATCCACTCGAACCGATAATATCTCCTTTGGTATAAAGTCCTTTATAAAAATCAACTTGTTTTTGATTAACTTCGCTAATGTAGCCCAAAACCTGTGCCGCACTTTGCGAAGGATAACTCCGAATACTTTTTAATTCAATAGAAAAACCTGGAAATTCGTACAAACTTTCTTGAAAACTTGCAAAAACATCTAAAGGGATTTTTGATAAAAAAGTAAAAGGTTTATTTTTAGAAAGTCGTTTGTTATTTTTAAAATCTTTGGTGGTACTGGCAATAAATTCTTCTTTGCTAATTTTTAGCAAGCGGCAAAATTTTGCGGTATCCATTTTAGGATTGATTTGATTGAACGTACACATGACATCATACACAGCATCATTATTGAGCATGAGTTGTCCTGTTCTGTCAAAAATCAAGCCTCTTGATGGAAATACTGTTACTTTTTCAATTCCAGTAGCACCTGCTCGACGACGAAATTCTGTATCTAACACCTGAAGCATGGCTGCTTTGCCAATCAACAGCACCGCTGCGATGGCAAATAAAGTCTTGATAATGAATTGTCTATCTTTATATTGGTCTTGAATAGCCATTTTTATAAGTTGTTATGTACTCCAATAGTTCTTCTCTTCTGAACGTTGCTGAAAGCCTGCGCCCTTCTACTTTTTCTAAACCATTGGGATATATTTCTTTTAAAGCATCTTCTAAAACTTCACAAGATTTATTAAAAAGTAATTCCTTGTTGTTTTCAAAATAGTTTTTGGTTTCGCTAAAAGTATGATGCGTAAGTTGCTCGAATGTATTGTTTGTATCTTTCAAAATTAAATCGCCCAGAATCATTGCCAAAAAATAATTACTATAGGGCAGGTGTAATTTTATCGGATACATTTCATCTTTTTTACGTTGATTGTCACAATAGCGATAAATTAAAACGGCTAAAACCGCTTGTGCAGCGTTCAAATCCTCAAAAATATCTTGATAAAATTTTCCAAAAAGCTCCGTTTTTTTAAATTTTGCTAAATGTGGTTTTTTTCGCCAAATGGTAAATACAGATTCTGCAACAACCGAAGATGGAATAATATCATTGACAACGTTTATATCTTTAGCTCTTTTGTAAGTAAAGCCCAACTCTTTGATGTCGAGTTCTAATTGCCTTTGCAATACATCATTTGCTCGTAAATCTCTAAGATCTACTGGGTTTTGACTATTTGTTGCAATCGTAATATCTGTTACAAGATCCTCCACTTCATTTCCTGATAGTTCGTACAAGCGGACTAAAATATATACTTGCGAATAATCGACAGTTGGATTAGCTTTGATTGTCTGTTGAATGGTTTTACAAGATTGTCCGCCATTGATAATTTGAATATCTTCAATGTTCACATTCCAGTCTTCTCCTTGCAAAGCATTGTATGAAAACTTACTACAAACAATGGTTACTCCATTGTTATAAAAGTAAAAATTGTCTTTTTTAGCACTAAGCAAAGTTTTTTGAATAGATTCATTAACTCGATTTTTTGAAACACCCAAATGCCTTCTAATATTTTTTTCCAATAAAGTATCACCATTACTTTCAAACAATTCCGCCAAATGCAATACATTAACTTTACCTATTAAAACCCTTTTGTAATTAAAATTATCAACAATGCTTTTTCCAGAAAATCGAATATTGGTTTTTATCCCTTTTTTATTCTGCAAAGATTGAACAATATCATTGTGATTAAAATGCTCAAATTCAACTTGTGAAGGCAAAAAACCAGCATTTTTAATGTGATTATCTCCTTCCTGAGTCCATTTTAAACCATTACTAACAAATACGCATCGAATAATTGGTATATTTCCATCTGATATTAGAGAACGTATCTCTTCTACTTTTGGTTTCAAATCGTTGTTCAACAAAACAGGCTTTCTTGGGTCAAAAATAGAGCCTATTGAGCCAATCACTCGCTGTAATGAGTTGGCTGGAAAATTAGCATCTTTATTTAAATCAAAAACATATTTTCCTTGAAATAAGGTAACAATAAATTCATTATTATTAACATCTCCAATATAAATCGCATCAACTCCCGCATCGTTACCGCCTTCTGTAACAATATTATTTGCTTCTTCTATTTCAATACTTAAATAGACTGCCGCACATAAAGTGACAAAAGCTTTGGATTTATTTCTCCTTTCATCAGATGACGAAAATAGACTCGAATAATCCTGAACTATTTTAGCAATTCTTTGATCAATAATATGTTTGTTAATTTCCATTAGAATATTATTTTCTATAAGTTATCAAAATAATCCAAACCTTCTTTCAGTCTTTTTACAGTTTCGGTTTTGCCCAAAAGTGCCGCCGTGGGCATTACTTCTGGTCCTTGCATGATTCCTGTCAGTGCCAAACGCCACAATGGAAGGACATCGCCAGGCTTCATGCCTTCATTTTGCATAAATTCTTTCACGGTACTTTCAATGGTTATTGCATCAAAATTTTCAATTTCAGAAACAATATTCACCATTTTATCCAATTTTTCACGATTTTCTTTTTTGTAACGTTTGCGAATTGTTTCGTCATCAAAGTTTTTTACACCTTCAAAGAAATAAGCACCTTTTGTCAAAAATTCATTCATAAAAGTAACTCGCTCTTTCATCAATCCACAAAAACCAGCTAAAAACTCATCGCTTACAGCATATCCTTTTTCATTGGCTTCCTCACGAAGGTTTTTAGACAAATCTTCATTTGATGTTGCTCTGATGTATTGCTCATTGAACCACTTTGCCTTGTCAAAATCAAAACGTGCGCCCGACTTGTTGATTTTTTCTAAAGAAAATTTTTCTATTAAATCTTCTAATGAAAAAATCTCTTGTTCTGTTCCTGAGTTCCAGCCCAACAATGCTAAGAAATTAATCACAGCTTTTGGGTCAAAACCAAATCCATCAAAACCAATGATATTTTGTTCTGCCCAGTCAATTGGAAAAACAGGAAAACCAAACTTAGCACCATCTCGTTTGCTTAATTTACCTTTGCCATCAGGCTTCAAAATCAAAGGCAAGTGTGCAAATTGCGGTGCTTCCCAACCAAAAAATTGATACAATAAAACATGATGCGCTGCACTTGGCAACCATTCCTCACCTCTGATAACGTGCGAAATTTCCATATCATGGTCGTCCACGATATTTGCTAAGTGATACGTTGGCATACCATCGGCTTTCATCAAAACTTTATCATCTAATTCATTGCTATTAATGGTTACATCGCCACGAATCATGTCCGTCACTACCACATCGTGATTGGTCGGAATTTTCATACGAATCACATAGTTTCCTTCTTCGACCAAACGTTGTGTTTCTTCATCACTGAGCGTCAAACTATTGCGCAGACGAATACGAGTCGCTGCACCATATTGGAATGTTTCTTTGAGTTGTTCAGCGGTAGTTCGTTCAGCAGTTAATTCTTCGGAAGAATCAAAAGCGTAATACGCATGACCTTTTGCCAATAAATCTTGGGCATATTGCATATACATTGCCTTTCGCTCCGATTGACGATATGGTGCATGATTGCCACCTAAATTTGGCCCTTCTGTTGGCATAATACCCAACCACGCCAAGGATTTCATAATATAATCTTCAGCACCTTCCACGAAACGTGTTTGGTCAGTATCTTCTACTCTGATTAAAAAAGTACCACCTGTTTTTTTTGCCAAAAGGTAGTTATAAAGCGCAGTTCTTACACCACCAATATGTAAAGCTCCCGTTGGGGAAGGTGCAAAACGCACACGAAATTTTTTCATAAAACTTAATTCAATCTTATTTTTTGACCTAATTTAATATTATTGTCTGGTAAATCGTTCAATTTTTTCAGTCCATCAACAGTCATACCATAGCGTTTTGCAATAGAATACAAGGTTTCGCCTTTGTCCACAATATGGTATTGTACACCACTTGGACGAGGTTCTTCAGTCGTTGTTGGTACACTTGGTTTTGTAGTCGTACTACCAGTTGTTGTTGAAGGCTTCGTAGTTGTACTTCCGCCAGTTGTAGAAGTTGGTTTGGTTGTTCCGCCAGTTGTTGTTCCTCCGCCAGTCGTCGTTGAAGGTTTTGTTGATGGAGGAATACTTGGGTTTCCAGTTGTTGTTCCTCCGCCAGTCGTCGTCGAAGGTTTTGTCGTCGAGCTTCCTGTTGTAGAAGTTGGCTTCGTTGTAGGATTGCTTGAACTGTTGTTTGAACTGTTATTTCCTCCGCTATTTGTTGGGTTTGAAGGTGTTACAGTACCGCTACCATTGGTATTGCCATTGTTAGAAGAAGTATTCCCTGAAGGATTATTAGTTGTTCCAGTATTGTTATTCGTTCCGTTATTTCCAGTATTATTGTTATTGGTCGTTCCGTTATTATTTCCTGTATTTGTGTTAGACGAACCATTGTTATTACCATTTTTATTGCCTTGTGTTGGTAAATCATTAGGATCAACTTGGTTGGTTTCGTCAATGTGTGGAACTTTGCCTGTACCTTCGTCAAAAGGATTGGTTGGTGTTTCTTTGCCTATATTTTCACGTAATTTTGGTGATTTTCTACCAAAAGGCCAGCCACGAAGGTGTAGTTTTTCACCAAATGCCGCTTCTGTTCCTTCTGACATTTTATTTTTACGCAATAAACTTTTCAAACGAACACCGTATTGCTGAGAAATACTGTACATCGTTTCGCCAGGTTTGACGTAGTGTGTTTTTTGACCACCTCTGAAAAAACGTCTTTTTTTCTGTAAAAAAATATGTTCATTGACCGCCAAAGGTTGATTCGCTCCTTTGATGCCTTCGTTGTATTTCATCAAACATTTGAGTTTGACTTTGTAACGTTCTGCCAATTCCGCAGGCGTTTGTCCTAATTTTGCCACTGTCATTTTGACATCATTGACCAAAATAACATCTGAAAGACCCGGGTCACTTGGCCCCGAATCATAGGCTGACAATTTGTATTGTTCAATAATGCTAATCAGTGCATTGTCGTAGGTTGGGCTTGTTGCATAACCTGCTTGTTTGAGTCCTTGCGCCCATTTTTTATAGTCTGTTACGGGAAGTCTAAACAAAAATCCATAACGGTAAGCCTTGTTTGGGTCACGTAAAAACTCCGAGTGCGCCTTGTAAGACTCCTCGGGGCTTTTGAAAACACGAAAACAAGATTCTTTCAAAACACCATTTTCATCGTAATCGTCATCTTTCAAATAAAAAGTTTCGCCACGCCATTCCGCACCACATTTCATACCAAAGTGATTGTTGGCTTGTTTGGCAAGAGAACTTGTACCCGCACCAGATTCCAAAAGCCCTTGTGCTAACTTGATGCTTGCAGGAACGCCAGCACGTTTCATTTCTTCAACTGCGATTTCTTTATAGCGTTGAATGTACTCCCAACGTGCGGAAGATTGCGCTTTTATTGCAATAATATTTGCAAAAAGGAATAAAAAAGAAAGTTGTTTTTTTACTAAAAAAAGATATTTACTCATAGTTTTAAGGTTTACTTGTTGTCAAAGTAATTTTATGTACCAGTAGTTTAATCGTGCAAAGATAGTTTTTATTTTTAAAAAATCAATGGAATATGTATCAAAGTGATGTTTGTTTATATTGTTTTGAGTGCATGACACATTGGGGAATCCTTTTGAGTATAGGAAAAATACTGTTAGTAACGGTACTAAATCAGTTAGTGATAATCGTGTTTGTCCTGCCTTGCCAGACGAAAATCCCAAGAAACGCCTATAAGGGCGAAAAATGTATTTAGTATAACATAAATTAATCGTTCAGCTTCAATAATTAAGAATAAATAATTTTTTTTAAACGAAAAAAGATAAAAAAACTACCTACATAAAACAATTTTTATACTTTTGCAGTTAATTTTAAATAAAGTTTTTAAAAAATTATATCTAAAATTTTGATTTTCAGAGCATTACATTTTTTTTATGCCAAAAAGAAAATCAAAAATCAAACAAATCAAAATCCTTATTGCTCCATAATGGCAAAAAACTTATTAATAGTAGAGTCCCCTGCAAAGGCAAAAACAATTGAAAAATATCTTGGTAGCGATTTTGTTGTCAGAGCGAGCTACGGACACGTCCGTGATTTGGTCAAAGACGATATGAGTATTGACATCGCCAACGGTTTCATTCCAAAATACACCGTCACTCCTGATAAATTTAAAGTCATCAACGAACTAAAATCATTGATGAAAACTGCCGAAAACGTATGGCTTGCAACGGATGAAGACCGTGAAGGAGAAGCGATTTCTTGGCATCTTTGCCAAGCCCTTGGTTTAGATGTTCATACGACAAAACGCATTGTTTTTCACGAAATCACCAAACCAGCGATTCAAAAAGCGGTAGCGAATCCTCGTTTGCTTGACCTTAATATGGTCAATGCGCAACAAGCTCGTCGTGTTTTAGACCGTTTGGTAGGTTTTGAAATTTCGCCTGTTTTGTGGCGTAAATTGAGTAGAAATAGCCTTTCGGCAGGTCGTGTACAATCGGTTGCTGTAAAATTAGTGGTAGAGAGAGAACGTGAAATCCAAAAATTCAACGCTACGCCTTTTTACAAAGTCAGTGCTATTTTTGATGTAAAAAATGAACAAGGAAAAAACGTCAGCCTAAAAGCTGAACTTTCTGAAAAATATGACAAAGAACAAGATGCGATGGCTTTTTTACAGCGTTGCCTTCCTGCTTCTTATACTATAGATAACATAGAAATAAAACCTGGAAAGCGCAAACCTGCACCACCGTTCACTACTTCGACTTTGCAACAAGAAGCAAGTAGAAAATTGGGTTTTGCAGTAAATCGCACCATGTCCGCAGCACAAAAGCTTTACGAACAAGGTTTGATTACGTATATGCGTACGGACTCTACGAATTTGAGTGACACGGCAATTCAAGCAATGGCTGCTCAGATAGAACAATTGTATGGCAAAAATTTTGTTCATAGTCGTCAATATAAAACCACCAAACCCGGCGCACAAGAAGCGCACGAAGCAATTCGTCCAGCTTACATGGACAAACGTGAAGCCGAAGGTGATTTTGACATGAAACGCATTTATGATTTGATTTGGAAGCGTTCTATTGCATCACAAATGGCAGAAGCTGTGCTGGAAAGAACCAATGTGAATATTGCAATTTCAACCATCAGGGAAGCGAAGTTAGTAGCAACGGGTGAAGTCATCAAATTTGAAGGTTTTTTAAAGGTATATTTGGAAGGAAAAGATGACGATGAAGACGAAGAAACCAGTGGAATGTTGCCTCCTTTGAAAGTTGGACAACCTTTACCTTTGAATGAAATGGTCGCAATGGAGCGTTTTACACGTCCGCCAGCCCGTTTTACGGAAGCAAGTTTGGTCAAGCAATTGGAAGAATTGGGCATTGGTCGCCCTTCTACTTATGGCCCGACGATTACTAAAATTACAGAAGAAGGTCGTGGTTATGTTGTGAAGCAATCAAGAGAAGGCAACGAGCGAAAATTCAATGTTTTGACCTTGAAAAGCGGTCAAATCAATAAAAAAATAGACAAAGAAATGACTGGCGCAGCCAAAAATGTTTTGGTTGCAACAGATATGGGAACTTTAGTAGTAGATTTCTTGGATCAACATTTTCAAGAAATTATGAATTATGGTTTTACGGCTGATGTGGAAAACAAATTTGACCACATCGCAGACGGAAAATTATTGTGGCAAAAAATGTTGGCTGATTTTTATCACCCTTTTCACGCTACCGTAGAAGATGCTACCCAAAACGCAGAACGCATCACTGGCGAGCGTCAATTGGGTAAAGATCCAGAAACAGGTAGAACTGTTTTGGTGCGTATGTCAAAATTTGGTCCCGTGGCACAAATTGGCTCTACTGACGAATTGGCTGAAGAAGAAAAACCAAAATATGCTAACTTGAAAGCTGGTCAAACCTTAGAAACGCTTACGCTTGAAGAGGCATTGGATTTATTTGGGTTGCCACGCACTCTGGGCAAACACGAAGGTGAAGAATTGACTGTTGGTGCTGGTCGTTTTGGGCCGTACATTAAGTTTTTGGATATATTTGTTTCGATTCCCAAAAATGAAGACCCAATGACCATTACTTTGCAGCGAGCAGCAGAATTGATACAAGAAAAATTAGATGCCGATGCGCCAATTGGTCAATATGAAGGAAAACCAATCACGAAAGGAAAAGGTCGTTTTGGACCTTTTATTAAGTGGAATGATATGTTTATCAACGTGCCAACAAGAATCAATTTTGATGCTTTGAGTATGGCAGATTGTAAAGCGTTGATTGATGCAAAAGTAGAAAAAGAAGGCAATCGTTTTATACACAATTGGGAAAGTGAAAAAATCTCTGTCCAAAATGGTAGATGGGGACCAATGATTTGTTTTGCAAAAAATAAACCTTTCAGTGCAAAGAATGATGGTAAAAAAATTACCGCCGACGAAGCTATACTTTTGACACTTGAAGAAGTAAAAAAGATGATTGAAGTCGAAATTCCAAACGCTTTTGCTCCTAAAGCTGGAAAAGCATCAAAGGCAAAGAAAAAATAAAAAATATTTTCATCTTATAAAAAACCGCTACGAATTTGTAATTCGTAGCGGTTTTTTCTTTTTATCGTCCACTCTCTTCCACCATTGTTACAATCTTTTCATTTAATTTTTTTGCATCTAACAATTGTTCGATAGAAAGGTGCAAACGGAAACGCCAATAATGCTGCGGATTTGATGGCTCATTGATTTGTTCAGCTTTGGCATCTTTTCTCCTCAATGATTCGTCCATTCCGATAAGGTCTTGCAATGGAAAAATTGCCCACATACTTGGTGCTTGAAAATGTTGCTTATTAATCGCTTCAACAATAGCTATTGAGCAATCACTTGGCGCATTGCCTTGTTGTTTGAGGTTTTCTTTCCAAAAACGTTGCGTTAGTTCAGCATCTGCTTCCCACCAACCTCTGACGGTGGACATATCGTGGCAAGAAGGGCTACAAACAGTCATGTAAGGATATTTTTCTGTATCACCGAAGGTTGCGTTTCCTTTTGGCATACGCTGAATTTCGAGTGCAATAATGTTTAATTCTCGCATTACATCAGGAACAGAATTTGGAATCATACCCAAATCTTCACCACAAATCAACATATTGGTGGCTTTGAGAAGTGCAGGAAGTTTCCAAAGTGCTTGTTGTTTCCAGTATTCATCATGTCTTTTGAAAAAATAATCGTCGTAAAGTCTATCGAAAATATATTGCTGAAATTGCTCCAATTCCTTATATGAACGGGTCGTGTGTAGTGTAATTCTTGGATTAAAAGATAGTACATTACTATTGGGTTCTTCAATCAAAAGCACTTCACCCAACAACTTCATCAAAGGTTTTTCAAGGTGATTTTTATTCAAATATTTTTTATTTTCATTAAATAAAGCCTTGATTTTCTTTTGGTTGTCAATGATTTCTTTTGGTGAAAAATAATCGTTGTCCGAAGTTTCGAGGAAATTTTCTTTAACAAAATCCACGTCACTTCCAAAAATTTCCATTAAATGATGCGCTCTAATATACGGTTTTGTAAAACGCTCTAAATTTCCATGCAAACCTTCATTGCCCAACTCAAGACGAGAATAAGGCAGTCGAGGATTAAACAAGCCAAGTGTACCTTCGACTTGATTAATCGGGATTTGCCAAATTCTAAAAAATCCTAAAATATGGTCAATACGCAAAGCATCAAAATATTCTGCCAACTTGGTCATTCGACCTTGCCACCAAGCAAAACCATCTTGCGACATGACTTCCCAGTTATAGGTTGGAAAACCCCAATTTTGTCCAGCTTCTGCATAAGCATCAGGCGGCGCACCTGCCTGACCATTCATATTGTAAAGCTCTGGCGCAACCCAAGCATCACAACTGTAGCGATAAATTCCAATTGGCAAATCGCCTTTTAAGATTACACCTTGTGAACGAGCATATTCTGTCGCACTAAAAAGCTGTTGATGTGCATGGTACTGAATAAAATAATACAAGGCAACATTATCAAAATAAGCTGTTTTTTCGTTGGCAAGTTCTGTAATTATTTTTTCAGAAAAAATATTATGATTTTTCCAAAGGTTAAAATTTGATGTTTCGTTTTGGTCACTCAAATAACAAAAAACAGCATAGGATTTTAGCCAATAAGCATTGTCTGCCAAGAACTTCTGCACCTTTGTATCTTTGAAAAAACGCTCTTTTTCTTGTTGGTATAATTTTTTGAAAAAAGAAAATTTATATTTCAAAACTTGTTCAAAATCAACGACTTCTAAGGTATTTAACTCAAAAATAGCTTTATCTAAAGCATTTTGGTCAGTTTTATTCTCTAATGTTGCAATTTTTTCAATATTTACATACAAAGGATGAAGCGCAAAAACAGAAATTGCAGCATAAGGATAACTGTCAATCCAAGTTTTAGAGGCAATCGTATCATTGACAGGCAAAATTTGTACAACTTTCATTTTTGTAGCAGCAGCCCAATCTATCAGCAAATTCAAATCAGTAAATTCCCCAATACCCAAACCTTTCTGGCTTCTTAGTGCAAAAACAGGCGTTGCAATGCCTGCCCCATACCAACGACTATCTGTATAGTTAAAAAATTCATCAGTATGTACCAAGGCATTTCCAGCAAAACTTGGAAAAGAAAAAAATAATTTTCGATTATCACCTTGCTCCCATTGTTTGATTTCACCTGTTTTGGCATCGCACAAAACGAACTTATACTCTACTTTCACGTCACTTTCGGGCGTTTGAACTGTTGCTGTCCAAGTTGGATAATGCTCAGAAGAAAGTAAAATCGGCTTTTGCCAATTGCCCAAAAGCAAATGATTTCCAACAACACCAACGACACAATCACTTGGAACATTTGCAGCGTGTAGCTGAAAAGTTAGTGCATTTGTTTCAATATTGCTTGACTTTTCTTTATTTTTCAGCTTTTTCACATCATTTTCATTCCTCTTGAAAATAACATCTTGAAAAGCCGCAGAAAAAAAAGCGTTGCGCTCGTCGTAAGGCGGCCGCCAAGCATCTTGGACAAAAAGCTGCTTTTTGCTTTTGCCTGTATAGAATTTTCGGTCAGTGCCGTATTCTTCCAACATTCCTTTATAGGATTGAAGGATATATTTATAAAAAATAGTTTCGTTGGCATCTAATTGAACTGTTCCGTTCCAATTAACGCCATCATACGTTTGGCAAATGATGTTTTCTTCTTTGTTGTTTCGTTTCAAACGAATGACGATTTGCTCGCCTAAAACTGTACCATAATTGATGTGGAAATGGGTTATCATATTCGCTTTTTTAATATTTAAAAACGAAATTAAATAGAAAAAACCACACTGCAAAAGCAATGTGGTTTTATTTTCTTCAAAAAGACCAACTCTCTTAGTTTTTTCTATATTAGGCGTTGCCTTTTGGTAAAAAACTTGAAAGAGCTGTGAGTCCACCACCACCAACTAATGAAGCGATAGCACTCGTCACCATAGATGAAGTGTCGCCACCAGTAGCTGCCGCAGTTGCACCCATGCCTAAAAGACCTGGTAATAATGCACCTGCATTTCCGCCTACCGCACCAAGTACGAGGTTAGCGATTTGACCATAATTTGATCCTTTGCCTAAATAGCCTGAAAGCCAGCTTCCTGCCATACCAACAACTGTAGAAATGATGTACTGTGTCATACTTTTTTTCGTTTTGTTAAATTATTAAAAATATTTTTGTTTCGTGAGCTACAAATATACGAAGATATATTTTATCTTGTATATATTTTTTAAAATTTTTTTTATTTTTTTCGATAAAAATAAAAATTTAACTATTTTAGATTTTTCCAAATAGTACTTGACCAGTCGAAATATTCCGCATTGGCAAAATTTTTCTTATAATCGTACATGGTCTTTTCGTGGTGTGCATGACCAGGGTAATGATGTGTTTTTCGTTTAGCAATAGCGTATTCGATTTCGCACATCATGGTGTAAATCCCCAAACTGCGTTTGGATTCTTCTGGTGCAAAAAATGCTAAGGTACTATACGTAAAGTTAGCAGTAACATCAAAAAAACTGCAAGCAACCAATGTATCTTCCAAATAAAGACAACATTCCATACAAGAAAATGGACGATTATCCGTATGAATCCATTGCTCTATTCGGCTAAAATAACCAAAACGGGCATTGTGCCAACGGTTAAAAAGGTCTAATTTTACAGCGTCCAAAGTTGCTTTTTGATATACTATGCGGAGGTCTGCGTTGCGTTTTTTTATACTTCGCTGGCTTTTTGAAAAGAAAAAATTATTTTTCAATTCAAAACGCAAAGGCATGATTTGTAAGGTGTATTTATAATAATCAAGGTTGCTGTCGAAACCTTCGTGGTATTCTAATTGTTTGCGAAAAAAATAATAGCCCATCCTGTCCCAACCAATGCTGAGAAGATTCTCCCAATCGCCAAGAAACATTTCTTCGCAAATCAGGTAGTCATAGTAATATGTAGGCGTCTCGTTCACGTTATTTTACGCTTTCATAATGAGCAAACGTTTTGTAGAAAGTATTTTTCCGTTGGCATTGCTGACACTGTAAAGATAAGAACCTTTGCGCAAGCGTGTAACATCAACTTTTACAGTTTTTGAACCAGCAACACTATGGGTTTCTTGCCAAATAACAGAACCCAAAAGATTATAAATTTTGAGTGTATAAGTACCAGCGGTAAGGTTAGTCATTTCTAAATTCACCTCATCTGTTGCAGGATTTGGATAGGCACGAACATCTGGACGGTTGTCAAAATTAGCCAAATCAATTGTAGGCGTAAGTTTTTTAATATTTTTAAAAGAAATATTAGTCACTTTTGCATTGTCAAGGTTGTCCATTGTTGCTACAGCGATAATTTCTTTGTGTTTATTGCTGAAAAAACTATAGGTAAAACTTGTATCTGTTCCTACAAAATTTTTGATTTGTGGTGGCAATTGACCTGCTGGAAAAAAAGTCGTGATGTCTGTCCAGTTATTGAACAATTTGGTATGCGCTTCGAGTTTAGTATTACTATATTGCAAGCGTTTTTCACGCAAGACTTCATACGAACCCATTGGCACTTTGATTGTTCCATAACCATCTACTAAGTCAGTGCGAGTAGCCGTAAATTTTATTCTAAAAGAATCAACAAAGGCAGCCAATTGACCGATTTGTCCCAAGAGAGAATCTGGAAGCCCCGTTAATGGAATCGAAACACTCAACGCAGAATTGGTGTTGTTCAAATCCAAAAAATTCATTGGCGCACGGCGATTGATTGATGCAGGATTGATTTTAGTAGAAGTCGCAACACCCAAACCCGTTGGATCTGGTCCGACGAAACCAATCGTTTCATACGTTTTTGTATTAGCAACGATGTATGTTTCTCCACTTGTACGTTTTTCTACCAAGGTTGCCTTTGGAAAATCGCTTGGTTTAGAACCATCTTTTGCAGCCAAAATAAGCGTTTCGTCAATTGTCAATGCTTTAAGTTGGCTAAAATCCCATGTTTTGCCTAATCCAGCTTTCTCGATAGCGTAGCCTTTTACATTAGCAATCGAAGAAGAACGCAAGGTGTCACCAGCTTTTGGAAAAGTTGTGTTGTCCACCGTTATCTGAGCGTTGGCATACGTATAAGTTGTAAAAACAATGGTAAAAAGTAGAATTATACTCCTCATGGGAAAACGATTGTATTTTGTGAAAAAATCTAATGGACTGTAAAAAAACAAGTTTTTTTACAGTTTATCAAATTTTTAGCTTTAAATATTTAAAAAAAAAAAATTTTAACTCTTTTTATCTTTATTCGGTGGTGGAACGGCTTTTTCGATGCCCAAAACACCAAAATTCAAAACCGTTTCTACGGCAACATCAAGAATGTCAGGGAGCTTTTCCATTTCGTCATTCGTCCATTTGCCAAGTACATAATCGACCTGTCGTCCTTGCTTAAAATTGTCGCCAATACCGATGCGCAAACGTGGATAATCGTTGCCACCACAAAGTTGGTCGATGCTTTTGAGTCCATTGTGACCACCATCAGAGCCTTTGGGACGAATCCTTTGTTTTCCAAAATCCAAATTCAAATCGTCCAACACTACCAAAATATTTTCTTTGGCAATGTTTTCTTTTTGCATCCAGTAACGAACAGCCTTTCCACTAAGGTTCATGTAAGTTGAAGGTTTGAGCAAAATGAAAGTGCGGCTTTTGTGTTTGAACGTTGCCAAATCGCCATGGGTATTGTTTTTGAATGATACATCAAAGCGAGCAGCCAACTTGTCCGCTGCGGCGAAACCAACGTTGTGGCGGGTTTCGTCGTACTCTGAGCCTATATTTCCGAGTCCTACAATAAGGTATTTCATCGTATTGTCTTCTTGAAGTCTATTTTTATTGTTATTTTTGAAAAAATTTTTAAAAAAATTTATCATGCTATTTTATCTTAAAATGCTGATTATTAGATTTTTATAAAAGTATAAAAACCTAAATTTATATTTTTTTTATAAAAAAAATACCTCGTAAAAAAATTGCAAAATCAGATTACAATACATTGATTTTCAATTTTTTACATATTCATAAGTTGATTTTATTATGTCACAAATCAAGCAATTCATGTAGCGGTTATTCCGTAAAAAAAGCTCAAATTTGTACTCAACAAGAGCAAAAAACACAGTCGGCTAATAAAAAAATAAACCATTTTGTTCCACTGTTTCAAGATATGTGTGAGTAAGTGAGTGCATACAAATTGCCGCTACCGGAAAGACGGGGCGGCTTTTTTTTTGCCTTAAACTGTAATCTTAGCAGTCTATTAAATACTCGATTAAAGTACTTTAAAAATTTACATTTTGCGGTTTTAACTTTTACATTTCTTTAAGATTCCACAATCGTGCCATCTTCAAAAATTTCCAAATGTCGAACTTTGTTTTTGGAAGTATCAAAATCCAAGGTATGTACATCTGACGCTCCGATAGCGATGTAAATAATCCTGTCATCTTGAATCGTTGCGATACTTTCCACCATAACATCGTCTTTGACTACTGTTCCTGCAATCATCTGACTATCAATCACTCCGACACCATCTTTGGTATAAGTTTTTAGAACGTACTCATAAGTAAGCAATCCAGCACGCCAGTAAATAACTGCTTCGTAATTGTCATGTTTTTGCAAACGACAACAAGCGATGTATTCTGTCATACCATCATCTTCTTCGTCCTCATCCATCACATATTGCTCAATCATGGCAATGTGCAAGGGGTCACGACCAGCAGAAAGCTCCTCGTAAGTTTCTGTTCTTAATGTAAAAGGCAATTCCACTTCTTGGAATTGCTCTAAAAAATGTTGAAAATCTATTTTTTCCATAAAATGCTAACTTGATTTTGAAAATCTTTCGCAAAGATAGAAAAAAATTAAAAAAAATCCTTTTTGGACTTTCTTTGATAATTTCTCCCTCCTTTTTATTTTCGCTAAAATCAGGAACTATGTAGTTGGGCTAAAATAAACGTAGTTATTTTTTTCAGTCGATTGCTCAAAAAGTTATAAATAACTTCCTTATAGTCAGCTATTTATAACTTTTTTCTCAACGACAAAATAACCACGTTTATTTCTATACGCCTGCTTATACCACGAATTGTTCCATTCTTCGCAAAAAATTGTACTTTTGTGGAAAATTTTGTTATGAACAAAAAACTCATCTTTATTTTTTTTATGATGCTTAAAAATATGTTGCCTGCCCAAACACCTATTTCATTAAACAACGATTGGCGTTTTAAAATGTCCAATTTCAAACCCGAATTTGGACTGAACGACGAGTGGTTGCCTGTCAATACTCCTGTATCTGTTCATACGGCACTTATGGAAAAAGGACTGATTCCAGACCTTTTTTACCGTGACAATGAAAGCAAATTTCAGTGGATTGAAAAAGAAGATTGGGTTTTTGATAAAAATTTTGACCTCTCGCCAGAAGTATTAAAAAGTGAACACATTGAGCTGAATTTCAAGGGTTTAGATACGCACGCTGATGTTTTTTTGAATGGAAAATTAATTTTGAAAGCAAACAATGCGTTTCGTTCTTGGCAAGTGGAAGTGAAAGATATTTTACAGGAAAAAAATAATTTTATTCGTATTTATTTTTATTCTGCGGTCAAGCATGATGAGTTTATTAAAGATGCTGGTGGGATTTTTCCTTTGCCTGGAATCCCTACAAACGAGCGTGTCTATTCTCGAAAACCTCAGTTTCATTATGGTTGGGATTGGGGCCCAAGATTTGTGAACTGCGGAATATGGCGAGATATTGAACTCACGACTTGGAACAGTAGCAGACTCAAAGAAGTGAACATCAAACAAGTTTTTTTGAGCAAAGAAGAAGCGATTTTACAAGCAGACGTAACGCTTGAAAGCAGCCAATTGGGTGAAAAAGAAATTTCATTTGAGGTTGATAATCAGTTTTTTACAAAAAAAATAAACATTACACAGCAAGGTTTGAGTGTTTTTACCATTGATAATATTCGGATAAAAAATCCTCGTCGTTGGTGGTCAAATGGCTTAGGCGAAGCGTATTTGTACGATACAAAAACAATTTTGAATAATGGTGAAAAAAATCAAACCATTTCTAAAAAAATTGGTTTAAGAACTTTGAAATTAGTTAGGGAAAAAGACAAAACTGGAGAATCTTTTTACTTTGAACTCAATGGCGTGCCTGTTTTTGCCAAAGGCGCAAATTACATTCCGATGAGTGTTTTTCCAGACAACGTAAAACGTCAAGATTATGAATCACTGATTGATGATGCAGCAGCAGCCAATATGAATATGTTGCGTGTTTGGGGCGGTGGAATTTATGAAAATGACGAATTTTATGACCTTTGCGACGAAAAAGGAATCATGGTTTGGCAGGATTTTATGTACGCTTGTGCGATGTATCCTGGCGATGCTGATTTTTTTGAAAATGCTGAAAAAGAAGCCATCGAAAATGTACGCCGTTTGCGACATCATGCTTGTATTGCCGTTTGGTGTGGCAACAATGAAATCAACGAAGCGTGGCACAATTGGGGCTGGCAAATGCAGTTTACGCTTGCGCCCAAACGCAAAGATGCAATATGGCGAGATTATAAAACACTGTTTATGAGCATTTTACCAAAAGTTGTTCAAGAAAATGCCAACGGTACAGCTTACTGGGAAAGTTCGCCAAGTTACAGCCGATTTAATCCAAAAGCGGACTCGGAAGGCGATAGTCATTATTGGGGAATCTGGCACGACGAAGAGCCTTTTGAGCAATTCCGACAACGTGTGCCAAGATTTATGAGTGAGTATGGTTTTCAATCTTTTCCCGAATGGAAAACGATTTTGACCTTCACAGAGGAGCAAGACAGAGGACTCGAAACACCTGTTATGACCGTTCATCAAAAACACCCAAGAGGAAATACTTTGATTCGTAAATATATGGACAGAGAATACCACGTTCCTCAAAAATTTGAAGATTTTGTCTATGTCAGCCAAGTTTTACAAGCCGATGGTATGCGCCGTGGCATAGAGGCTCATCGAATAGCGATGCCTTATTGTATGGGAACGCTTTACTGGCAGTTGAACGACGTTTGGCAAGTGGCTTCTTGGTCGGGTATTGATGGTCTGGGTCGTTGGAAAGCATTGCATTATGCTGTAAAAAATGCTTTTGCGCCAATTTTGATTTCACCAGAAAAAAAAGGTAAAAATTTAGAAATTGCTGTTGTATCTGATATTTTAGAAGATATTGATGCGGATATTCAAGTGCAAGTATTTGATTTTCAAGGAAATTTGATTTCGACACACAATGAAAAGCATAAAAATATCAAGGCAAACAGCAGCAATGAATACGCTCATTTTGCCATTGCTAATTTATTAAATGGACATTCGTCACGAGAAGTTTTTGCTTTAATTCATTTAAAAAACAATGAAAAAACAATTGCTTCGTCTATTTATTACTTTGAATATCCGAAAAATTTGAAATTACCAACACCTCAGATTATACATCAGATTGAAGCCACGCCAAGTGGTTATAAAGTAATTTTGCAAAGCAAAACCTTGGCTAAAAATGTATTTATTCAAACCGAAGCTCTTGGAAAATGGTCAGACAATTATTTTGATCTTTTGCCAAATGAAACGAAAACAATAGAGTTCACTTTGAAAAGTGGCGATTTTTACAAAGATTTTTTAATAAAAAGTTTAACCGATACGTATTAAAATAGTAAATAAGTCGTAAGTTAATAAGTCAATAAGTCATGCAATTCGTGATTAAAAATTCGTGCAATCCGTGCAAATTCGTAACAATTCGTGATTAAAAACTCGTGCAATCCGTGCAAATTCGCAACAATTCGTGATTAAAAATTCGTAGTAGTATATGATAGAAACAGATATTCTTATTATTGGTGCTGGTCCAACAGGATTATTCACTGTTTTTGAAGCGGGATTGTTAAAATTACGCTGCCATTTGATTGATTCCTTGCCACAACCTGGCGGACAATTGACAGAAATTTATCCTAAAAAACCAATTTATGACATTCCTGGTTATCCAAGTGTGTTGGCTGGTGATTTGGTGGATAATTTAATGAAACAAATCGAGCCTTTCAAGCCAGGTTTTACCTTGGGAGAACGTTCTGAAACAATAGAAAAATTAGAAGATGGGCGTTTCAAATTGACAACGCACAAGGGAACAGAACACGTTGCACCTGTGATTGCGATTGCTGGCGGTTTAGGCTGTTTTGAGCCTCGAAAACCACCAATTGGCAACATTGCTGATTTTGAAGACAAAGGTGTAGAGTACATCATTAAAGATCCTGAATTTTATAGAAATAAACGCATTGTAATTGCTGGAGGTGGCGATTCGGCATTGGATTGGACAATTTTTTTGGCAGATGTCGCAGCAGATATTACGATGATTCACAGAAGAAAAGAGTTTCGTGGAGCGTTAGATTCTGTTGAAAAAGTACATCATTTGGTAGAATCTGGTCGAGTGAAATTATTGACAGATTCTCAGGTCGTTGGTTTGGAAGGCGCAGGAAAACTAAATTCTGTGGTGGTAAAACACGATACCGAAGGTGAAATAAAGTTAGAAACGGATCACTTTATTCCTCTTTTTGGGCTTTCTCCAAAACTTGGTCCAATTGCAGATTGGGGTTTGAATATTGACAAAGGTGCAATTGAAGTAAATACCTTTGATTACGCTACGAATATCCCTGGGATTTACGCTATTGGTGACATCAACACCTATCCTGGGAAATTAAAATTGATTCTTTGTGGTTTCCACGAAGGTACACTTATGGTACAATCCGCTTACAAAACTATTTTTCCTGACAAAAAATTGTCGTTTAAATATACAACAGTAACAGGAATTGAAGGAATGTAGCTCCAAGCTCCAGCTTGGAGTAGCCTAAAAATGGCTAATTTTGTATTGAGCCAAGCTGGAGCTTTGCTTTACAGCGTAGCAAAATCCTATAGTGCCAAAGTAGAATTAATAAAAGTTTAAGATTTATTTTTGTTTCTTTTTTGAAATAAAAACGTCTAACAAATATAATTGTAAAGAAAAGAAAAGGACTCAAGGTTTTGAAACAACTTTCTCATAGTGTGTGCTTATAATTTCTCAGGTTGTTTTGACTTTGAAGTCCTTTTTTAAAAAATTTAAAATATGAAAAAAATAACTTTTACAGTTTGCCTTTCGGCATTGACCTTAGTGGCTTGCGACCCTAAAACCATTCAAAGTACAATGGACACTGTACTTCAAAGCGCAAATCCTACCAACGAAGAAGTTGGCGGTGGTTTAAAAGAAGCCTTAAACCTTGGTGTTGGAAAAGGCGTTGATGTGCTTTCTGCACGTGACGGATTCTACAAAAGTGCTTTTAAGATTTTGTTGCCACCAGAAGCTCGAAAAGTAACTGAAAAATTAGCTGGAGTTCCAGGTTTTTCGCAGTTGGAAGATGTTGTTTTGGAAAAAATCAACCGTGGTGCAGAAGATGCAACTATAAAAGCAAAACCTATTTTTATCGCAGCCATCAAAGAAATCTCTTTTGCAGATGCTTGGAATATTTTGACAGGCGGCAAAGGCGCAGCAACAAGTTATTTGAAAGCAAAAACTTCTCAAAAATTGTATGCTGAGTTCAATCCAATTATCATTGAGTCTTTGGACAAGTTTCAAGCACGCAAATATTGGGGCGATGCCGTGAATTTTTACAATAAAATTCCTTTGATGCAACAAAAAGCAAACCCAAAATTAGACGATTACGTTACCAACGAAGCATTGAGTAGCTTATTTAAAATGGTGGAGCAAAAAGAAAATGATATTCGTGAAAATCCAATTGAGCGCACCACCGCTTTGTTGAAAAAGGTTTTTGCAAAAGCAAAATAATTAGGTTTTGGAGAAATAAAAAAATCCTATTACAATCATTGTAGTAGGATTTTTTTATTTTTGCAAAAAATTAAAACATGGCAAAGGCAAAAGCAAAAATCATCGAACAAAATTTGACCCATTTATTTGAAGAATGGTCAGGCGAATCACTCAACAGCATTTCTAAAATTGCACAATCAGGCGGAGACAGAGTCTATTATCGTTTGAAAAGTGCTACCAAATCCGTCATTGGAACGCATAGTCCAGACGTGAAAGAGAATACAGCTTTTTTATCTTTTACCAAACATTTTTACAATAAAGGCTTAAATGTTCCTGAATTGTATGTCGTGGACAATGCCAAAAATATCTATTTGCAAGAAGATTTGGGCGATATTGCTTTGTTTCAACTGTTGCCAGCCGAAGGAAAATCCTTCTCAGAGGATTTAATTAATTTGTATAAAAAAATTATTCGCAAACTTACTTTGATGCAAATAAAAGGTGGCGAAGGTTTGGATTACAACGTTTGTTATCCTCGTGCTGCTTTTGACCATCAGTCTATGCTTTGGGATTTGCATTATTTCAAAAATTATTTTTTAAAATTAGCAAAAATTCCTTTCGATGAACAACTGTTAGAAGATGATTTTGAGCGTTTTATTGCATTTTTACTACAAGCCGATTGCAATCATTTTATGTTCCGTGATTTTCAGACTCGCAACATTATGATTAAAGACAATGAACCCTATTTTATTGATTATCAAGGCGGTAGAAAAGGTGCTTTACAATACGATTTGGCATCGTTGCTTTTTCAAGCCAAAGGAAATATTCCTCACAATATTCGAGAAGAACTCTTAGACCATTATTTGGATTGTGCAGAATTGTCAGTTCGGGTGAATAGGAAGGAGTTTATTCGTTATTATTATGGTTATGTGCTGATTCGTTGTTTGCAAGCAATGGGTGCTTACGGATTCCGAGGTTTGTACGAGCGACGAGAGCATTTCATCGCAAGTATTCCTTTTGCTATAAAAAACATTGCTTGGTTGTTAGACAATGTTCAGATTCCTGTCGAAATTCCAGAATTGCGTAAGTGTTTGCGTCTTATGGTCGAGTCAAAACAATTTGACCCATTTGATAAAATAAAAGGCGCAGCTTCAGCACTGACGGTGACGATTACAAGTTTTTCTTACAAAAAAGGAGGTATTCCAGCAGACACTTCTGGTAATGGCGGCGGTTTTGTTTTTGACTGTCGGGCGATTGAAAATCCTGGACGTTATGACGAATACAAAAAACTAACAGGACGAGATAAGCCCGTTATTGATTTTTTGAAGCAGCAAAAGAGCATGGACGATTTTCTTCAAAGCTCATTTTCGCTTGTGGATAAGTCTGTGGAAAACTATATAGAGCGTGATTTTGCACATTTGACTGTAAATTTTGGTTGTACAGGCGGACAACATCGTTCTGTTTTCTCTGCAGACAGCCTTGCCAAACATTTACAAGACAAATATGGCGTGAAAATTTTATTGACTCATGTAGAACAAGAAGCAAAAAATTGGATTAATTAAAAATTACTCTACTCTTTTTGCTTTTACAAATGAATTAAAATAATAAGGTGCATAAAGGTTGTCTTCTCTTACTCCAGAGTTTGCAGCATGAATAAACATGACAACTTCTTTTTCTTTTATTTCAGTGACAATACCAGAGTGAGTAATTTTCCCATCGCCCTTTTTGGTCGCAAAAAACACCAAGTCGCCTGGGCGTACTTTTGCAAAAACCACATCACGACCTACGGTCGCTTGTTCGGTAGAAGTACGAGGAAGTTTGATTCCAGCTTCTTCAAATGAAGTAAAAACTAAACCTGAGCAATCGTAGCCACCATCACCAGTTGCGCCATACTTGTAAGGCGCACCTGTTTTTGTACGAGCAGATGCAATGACAGCTTTTGCTTTTTTACTACTAAAGGAACTTGCTCCCGCATCGCCGTTTTTTGTTTTATTAAAAATACTACACGAACTTACGAGTAGCAACATTGACAAAAGTGAAAGGAATAAAAAAGAATTTTTCATATTTTATTTTTTAATTTTGTAAAAATATAATGAAATAACGAAGAAAAAAAGTTTTCTATATAAATTATACTACTTTTAGCACAAAAAAAATCCGCTTCGAGCGTATCGAAACGGATTTTTTTTTATTTTTTCAAAACAAAATTAGAAACCTTGTTTTGCTCTATAATCTTTGATTGTAACGTTGTCTTTCATTGCAGGCATTAAGCGAGCACGAATTTGACTACGTTGAGTATTTGTCATTTGCTTTTGTGCAGCGGTTACATCAGCAGGAGCAGGAGAATCCATTCTTGCTTGAACTTGTGCTACATAAACACCATTTGTACCAATGATTGGCTCAGTTGTTGCGCCTTGTGCAGAAGCAAATACAGAAGCAATTACTTTTGGCTCATTGCCCAAACCTGGAACAAACTGAGCTGCGAAGTTAGCTTGTCTTGCAGTATCTATTTTCGTATTTGGATTGTTGCAGAATGCAAGAACGCCATTCAAATCTTTTCCAGCCAACTTTCCTTTCAACAATTCACCTTTTTTGCGATTCTTAACAGCTTCCATGTATTCATCTTTGATGTCAGCTACAGAAGGCAAGCCTACAGGAAGAATACTCTTCAAACCAGCCACAACATATTTACTTGTGTAATATTGACCTTCGTTAGAAAATTCAAATACCTCAGATGCTACTTGACCCAATTTTGCTTCATTCGCCCAACGAACCATTTGACGAGATTTAGCATTTACGCCCAAGTTGCTGATTTGGTAATCATTTTCTTCCAACAATTGAGAAGTTTCCATTGTGATGCCTTCTTTTGCCAAAGCCTCTTTCATTGCATCAACCGTTTTGTACTGTTGAACAATTGAGATTGCTTTTTCACGAACTTTTGCTTGTGTTTCAGCACTTGGTTCGATACCAGCTTTGATGTAAGCCACTTTCACACCTTGCTCGTTCTTGATGTTTTTCACACCTGTTACTTGAACGATGTGCGCACCAAATTGTGTAACAATCTTATAGAATTTACCTTGTTCAGCTTGATAAAAACAAAGGTCATTGAATTCTTTCACCATCATGTTTGGTGCAAAGTAACCCAAATCACCACCTTTTGCTGCTGAAACTTTGTCTTCACTGTATTTTACATTCAATGAATCCCAAGACGTTTTGCCAGCTTTTAATGCTGCAAAAAGGCTATCAACAGTTTGCATTGTTTGTTGCTTGAAAAGGATATGACGAGCTTTTACAGAGTCTGCGATAACACGACGACCTAAGATTTTTGCTACACGGTAAGCATTGCCATCTAAATAAGGGCCTACGATAGCACCAACACCTTTTGTGAAAAGGCTATCTGCTGCTTGCTTGCTCAATTGGTCTTTTTTCAAATAAGCTGTTTCGTAAGCACCATCGTTTGTCAAAACAAAGATAGAATCACTTTTTGCCGCTTTGAAGTCAGCAACCAAAGAAGCAACTTTTTTTGCTACTGCTTGAGAATCCGATTGTGTTGCTGCTACATTGAAAATACCATAAGCTAATTTTCTTGCAGGACGTTTGCGTAAGAAAATACCTTTGTTGTCTTCAATATATGCTTTATAATCAGCATCTGTTACTTGTACTTCTTCATCTTTTGCAAAAACAAAAGGAACTTTTACATACGTAAAATCAGCCTTGTTATTTTGGTCTTGGTATGCCATCGTCGTCATCCATTTTGGAGCATAAGCACCTTTAGATACCATTGCGTTCAATTTAGATTGCAAACGATCTTTGATGATTTCTTGCTCTTGTTCTGCCCAATAAGCACGTTGCTCACCAGTGAACTGATTGTTTTCGATAGCTCCTTTTACTTGTTGTAAAATACCAGGATTTTCAGCATAACGCTGTTGAACGATAGGACTCAAACGATTTGGGTCTGTGTTGAATTGCAAATTCATTAATTCATCTTTGCCAACGCCCAAGCCAAGAGCTTCCGCTTCTTTTTCCACGATTGCTTTTTCCACGAAGAAGTTCCACAATTGAGAAGATATGCTCAAATAATCCGCTTTACTACCATTGTATAAAATGTCTTTTGCGCGATTAAAATCTTGGGTGCTAATTTTAGAACCAGCCACTTCACCCATTGTATTTGGGTTGTCAAAAATACTTGATTTACCTCCCGAAGGACCACCCTGCGTTATATCCATGATTAAAAAGCCCAAAACGGCTAAGGTAATCAGACCTAACACTAAACCACTTCTTTCACGAATTTTTCCAATCAGTGCCATTGTTATATTTTACTTAAGTTTAAAAAATTATAAATTATTTAACCGTAATGAATAAAAAAGTTGTTTTTCGATTAAATATTTAATGTTTAAAATGTTGATTATAAGGTTTTTATGTTGTAATATTTTAACAAAAAAAATATTTTGCCAAAAACCTTGCAAAGGTAATAGCTTTTATACCGAAAAACCAAATCAAATTCCGTAAAAAAGCACACTTTCTTTCAAAAATATTAAAAAAAATATTGCATAAGCGATTGAATGTGCGTTTATTACTTAGCAAAGGTTTTGCCAATTTGTGCTTTTCGCTATTTGGGCTATTCCAAAAAGCATTTTTTTTACGAAAAAAATGAAAAAAGGTTACAATTTGATATTAAAAGATAGTTCATCTTTGTTTTCAAAATTAAAATAAAGACTGTTTACAACCTTTACGTCCACGCAAAGCACGACGAGAACCAATCAAACCATTGTCTAAAAAGTTGTAAGAAATGGTAATTTGTAAAGTATGGTACCAGTCAAATTTTGAGTCATTGCCACGTTTTACACCTGTTGCGGCATTTATTTTATTCCCCAATTCGGCAGCTATTTGACCGCTTTGTGCTGCCAAATCATCACGAGAAATATAATTTTTGCTTACATCGTCTAAAAAATCCGTTACAGTTGGGTGGAAAGCCAATTCTGCGCCCAAATTCCAATGGTCATTCAAAGCAAATTTAACGCCTCCGCCTACAGGAATTGCCACAGAAATCTTTTTATAAGAAGTACCTTCTGTTTGTAATGGGCGTAAATCAGTCCAATCGTTGTTGTAACGGGTCTGTGGATTGTAAGAAAAACCGTTGATACCTACAAAAATGTAAGGCGAAAAAGGCTGATACATTCCTTCTGGTTCGTAGCCTTTAATGTTGTACTCAAAATTCAACCCTACTTCATTGATTTTTGAACGAAAACTCAAATCTCTCAATTTTAAATCTTCTTCCTTTGCATGGGCATCTCTGCCTGAGATTGTTCCATGGTTAAAATAAGCCTTTATTGCAAATTTTTCATTCATACTTTGACGAAGAAAAACACCATAAACACCTTTGCCTTCGCCCATTGTTGCAATTAAATTATGGGACAAATCACCTGTGTAAAATGATAAGCCAAGCGCAGCACCCAATTCAAGGTGTTGTGCCAATGTGTTTTTTGAAAGGGAAAAAAGTAAAAATAGGAACAATAAGTTTTTTTTCATAAATTTTTTTAGTTGTTTAGTACACTGTTTTTTTAGTTATTTAATGTTTGGAATGGTTTGGAATAGCTCTAACTAATTGAAAACCAAAACAATACCTTACTTTCTCACTTTCTATCTTTCCCACTTTCTTAATAAATTTCATCATCGTCCAAGACTTTTTTCTTTGGTTTTGGCTGATTAGAAGGCTGCACGGGTACGGGTTTATCGTCGTCGGGCAAATCAATGATATTGGGTTCGCTTTCTGATTTTTCGATGCCACCATTTTTTTTTACTTTATCCAAAAGCTCATTTGACTCGTCCCAAAAATGTTGGAAAACAGGAAGAAAAGCCTGACCAACTTTTTTTGCCTTTGCTGGATAATTTTTTAAAAAAGGATAAGAAAAAGATTGTTGTTTTGTGGTGTCATTGAGTAATTTTGCTTCGTCTGAGAACCACATCAAAGTACTAAAAATCAGTACTGTAAAAGATGCCATCAGTACACCTCCTGCAAATTGATTGATGATATTAACATGGGCAACTTCTAATATACTTTCCATTCCATTGACAATCATTCGTATAATGAAAATAATGCCAATAAACGTTACCGCAAAACCGACAATAAGCATCAGTGCCGAATCGTTACTAAATATAGATGAAAGAATCCCTGAAACCGTTGGTGCTAATTTGAAAGCTGCCAAAAGTCCGAACATATAGGCAAACGCCGTAAGCACCGTTTCGATGATACCTCGAGTATAGCCATGAAAAAAACCAAATCCTGCGCAGAGCAGAAAAAGTACGTCAATTCCCATAAAATCTGAATATTTACCTGATAAAAATAGTTTTCTACGCAAAGATACATAATAAAAAGGCATTTTCAAACGATAAGTGTAACACTTGCAAAAGTTTTATCGTATTTTTGCAAAAGATTTTTTTTAATTTTATGTTTTTATAACTTTTCTCAAAAAATGAGTAATATATCAAGGTGTTTTATTGTTTTATTTTT
>JAYWHK010000115.1:0-10694 GCA_043777755.1 Saprospiraceae bacterium | reverse complement strand
TTAAAGGCTTTATTTTTTTAAAATATTTTATAATCAATTGATTTTTAGATAATTATGAAAAAATGGCTATAAAATTCTTAGCTTAATGACATTGCCCTGATAGGGGAAGTATTAGTTATAGGCAATGGTGTCGTTTGTGAAGACGAATCTGAAGGAAGCCGGCGACAAATTCTCGCACCGACGAACAGAAACCATATATAAGGCTTATCTAATTGGACGAGTTTGCAAAACAAAACGAAGTCCTATACCTATCCGAAAGTTAGGTAAGTAAATATGGCGGTGACATGAGAAGGAAGAAATTAATCTTACTTGGGGAGGTCTGTTAATATGCTTTACGGGCGGATGAAATGCCATCAGCTACAAGCGAACTTTGATAGTGATATTGAAGGCAGTATTAACAGAAGTCGGCAGAGGTCATAGTACCTAATTTTTTAAAGGAAGTTAGGGAAGGACTGAACATTAGTAAGTAAACAATAGCAAGAGTTAACTATTGGACAAATGACGACAGCAGCCAAACGCTATGGTCTTTTTTTTAGATGATAGCGGAATTTTGAGAGATGGGAAGTTTGGAAAACAGAGAGTATTTCAGGACAAGTCAGTATTGGCGCATCGCACATAGTCCAATCCTAACGACCAGTCTAGCCAACAATTGGTTCAAGCGACAAGGGTATGTATCATTAACAGAGCTTTACAAAAGATATAAGGCTCGTTCCTAATGAACCACTAAGTACCGAACGGTACGCTTAGTGGTGAGAGGTCGGAAAAGAATAACTTACGTTATTCTTTTCCTCCTACTCGATTTTTTGTATTGAAAAATTTTTACGCAAAATAATACATAATCCAACTCATCGCAGAACTTAACAATCCTGCATAAAAAATATCAGATTCATAAAATGGATAATCCCTTTTTTCCTTTTTTAAGAACCAAACAAACAAGCCAAAAGTAAGTGCCGCCGCTGGAAATGCTGCAAATTGTGGCGTTATAATATGGTATAAAGACATGACAATCAATGGAATATGAATCGCTGCAACAGCAAAAACGACTTTTTCAAATCCTGCAATAGAAACGGTCAATTCGCTTGCTTCTTCATTGATTGCGTTGCTTTTATTGTTCATGATTTTACTCAAAACATAAACCATGATAGAACCAAGCAAAAATATCATAAATACACGGTACAAGAAATTGAATTTTTCTCCAAAGGTATTTTTTATAAAATCAAAATGTACCAAGTAGTTTTCATACGTAAAATCACACGCCAAACCTATCAGCGGAGAACACAACAATACAATAACTGCTGCTGTCGGATTTGTTTTTTTCCAAAAAACACCCCAGAAAAATGCAACTACCAAACCTGGCTTGATGTAAGAAGTTTGGCTCGCTAATTTTAAGAAAAAGTTTTCCGTAGAGTTCGGGTCATAGGTGTAATATGCCAAAGAAACGGCAATTCCACACATCACAAATACAAAAAATTGCCCAAAACGAACCATTTTTGTATCATTCGCATCAGGATTGATGTATTTTCTATAAACATCATACGCCAACATGGTCGAAACGGAGTTCATCATGGAGTAAATCGCTGAAAAAATGGCGCAAGTCAAACCTGCCAAAATCAAACCAACAAAACCGTAACCCATTGGAACAACAGTTTTTAGCAAAGTCAAAAAAGTATCGTCTGGTTTTACAGCATCTGCACCGTAGCGATTTTTAAAAATATAAAACGCTGCTGTTCCAGCTGCTATTGAAAAAAATGGGATAATCATTTTTAAAAAACCTGCCGCTATCGAACCCAAACGGGCATCTCTATCTGTTTTCGCTGCCAAAACACGTTGTACTTGGTACTGATTGGTTGTCCAATAAAACATATTCAAAATGGTCAATCCTGAAAAAATCCCAGACCACGGCAACTTGGGGTGATTCGATGGAAGATACAAGTGCATTTTGTTTTCTTGGGCATGGTCGAGTGCGATTAAATTCCATAAACCACCAATTTCAGGCTGCATATACGTAAGCGTTCCAATGAGTAGAACAGAAGCTATCATAATGATTGTCAAGATGTTATCTGCAATCACGACCGATTCCATGCCGCCAAAAACAGTGAATAAAACTGTCACAAAAGCTATCAACATAATGCCTTGCAAGTAGCTTGGCGCAAAAGAAGTATCCGCAAAAAGCAAACCCAAAGTACGGCTTCCAATGTAAAAACCGCCAACCAACTGAATCATAATGAAGGTAATCATCAAAATTGTGTAAGCCAATCGAGCTTGCGAGTTGTAGCGACTTTCTAAAAATTGGGAAAGTGTAAAAAAGTTTCGTTTCCTATAAATCGGAATAAAAATGTAAGCCACAATCAGAATCGCAGGAATCGCCCAAACCTCATAATGGCTTTGCGCAAAACCTACCGAGTAGCCAACGCCCATCATACCGATGATTTGTTGCGCATGAATATTTGTTCCAAAAATAGAACCCGCAACCGACCACCATCGCAATGAACGGCTCGCCATGAAGTACTCTTCCGAAGTTTTTTTGTTAAAACTGGAGTACATACTTGCACCTACAATAAAGATTAATAGTAAAATAACGACAGCAATGTCAATCGTAGAAAGTAGTTTTATCATAATGTTTTGAGTTGTAGTAAAGACCTCCCTAAATCCCTCCGAAGGAGGGACTTACTAACGTAGAAGCCAATTTATCATAATTTTTTTGGTTCTTTGAATATAAACTGAGTGGATTCTAATAAATTTTTGGCAGAAAAATGAGTATTTTCGGCAGATTCTTTGCCATTGTTAATGTGAATCGTCGTTACGCCTGCATTGTTTCCAGCGGTGATGTCCCGTTGTGCATCGCCAATCATATAAGATTTTGACAAATCAATGTCGTGTTTTAGTGCAGCGTCCAAAATCATTTTATGACCTGGTTTTCGACAAGCACAAACGATGTCAAATTTTGGGTGATGCGGACAAAAATACATATCGTCAATAAGATTTCCCGTTTCTGCTTGCAGGTAATCAAAACAATCGAAGACAGCTTTTTCTGTATAAATTCCTTTGGCAATGCCAGATTGATTGGTAATCACAATCAATTTAAAACCTGCTTCTTTGAACAATCGCAAGGCTTCCGCCACGCCATCAAAGATTTTGAATTCTTCGATAGTATAAACATAATCTACTTTATCGTGGTTAAGAACACCGTCACGGTCGAGAAAAATGGCTTTTTGCATTTGAAACTTATTTTAATTTGTATAAAATAGCACGAGCATTATTGGATTTAAAAACTTGTGTATAAGCAGAATCAAGTTGAGTAAAAATTTCTTTTGTATAAGGATGTTGGCTAAACTCGTCACGATAAGAAAGCATCAAAACATAATCAATTTTTTGACCTCCTGCCTCCTTGGGATAATTTAAAAAGTTTGCCCGAGGTGGTCTGTTGTCAAAAGTCATACCTTCAACACTTGTTTTTTTATACATATTGGTTTCCCAGCGTTCAATCACAGGGAAGTACCAAAAATTTACTTCATAATTGTCTGAAATAACCAAAGGCTTGTATGCTCCCAAATAACAATCTACATGATTAAACAACCAAATCCTATTGGCAATTTCTTTGTTATCAAGTGTTCTTCCAATCCAATCATAATTCAGAACCAATAATTTTGATTGGTCTTGAATTTGATCTTTGACAGAAACTATTTCCGATGCATATTCTGAGGCGTTTATCAATACAGGAACTCGTACTGCTGCTAAACATATCGAAAAAAATAAAGCAACAAAAGGCACTGAGATTTTTACCCAATTAGCAAAATTTGTTACTGCAATCCAAAAAATCATTGCAATATAGGGCAAAACACCTAATCTTACACCGATTTCTAAGCCTCCTGAAAAACTACTTGGAGGATTAAAAGTAATGTATAAAATACAAATCGATAGTAAAAATAAACCATCTTTCAATTCAATTTTTCGGTTTAAAATCCTCAATGTAAGTGCAAATATAAAGAGCAATAAAATAAAAATAGCAATACCACAGACCAAATCTCTTTCCTTACTACTTACATTTATCAATGCGATAAGTTTGAATATCCCAAGGACATCATTTCCTGAAAGGACTTTTTTTGCTTCAACAGACCATTCTTTCCTAAGGAAAAAATGTAAAAACAATATAATTGCTGGTCCAGCCACAAGAATAATCCTAAGAAACTGTGTTTTATAAAATTGAAAAATATCTAATGCTTTTTTTGAAATAAATATACCCCAGAAAAAAGTGATACAAGCAATGGAGATAAAACTCAACATCATTCCCATAGGATGCGCAAAGTAAATCAGAAGAAAGAACAACAAAAGTAGCGCATTTTTTTCTTGACTGTCTTTGTGCAAGGATTCTATCCAAATGGCAACGACCCAAAACCACAAAGCAAAACTCCATGAATTATTGGTAAAGCCCAACATCAATATATGACTCCACGCAAAGAGTAATCCGACAGAAGAAAGAAAAACAGAATTGGGATTAATCGCCACAATTAATCTTCTAAATCCAAATGAAAATGTCAAAAAATAGAGTAAAAAAAATATCTTTTCAGCCCAAATAACTGAAAAAATATTGATTAACGGGAGTTGAATAGCATTGGTAATCCAGTTCGGCTCAAGATGGTAATTCAATTGATAAAAAGGCTTATAAAACGATGCTTGGTTTTTGAAATGCCAATTGTTCAAAATATTAGAATTGTAAAAATGACAAGGACCATCGCCAGTCACCAAATAATCCACACAAAACAATGGAAATAATACTGAACATAGCATCAAACCAAAAGAAATAGTTTCTATGTTTTTCTTAAAAAAAACGCCTACCTCGCTGTTAAAAAAAGTTGATTTTTCCATAAGCCTACTTTAATATTTTTACAAAGATAAAATTTTCAAATGAAAAAAATTAGCTTTTTTGATAAAAACGTTCTATTTTGCAAAAAAATTAAGGAAACATACTACAAACTATTTTGATATTTTTTTATGCTATATATATTGATTTGAATTTCAGTAAAGTATAGTGAGTGTTTTTTATAAAAAAATATCAGCTTCTATTTTCAACATGAACATTTCGCTCATTTTTTCATTGTTCTTTTTTCTCCAAACCAAATTTGTACCCATCGAAACGACTGCTGAATCATTTGAGATTCCAGAAGTGAAAACGGTTAATATTATTCCCAAGCCAAACGATTTAAAAATACAAGGTGGTGTTTTTCAAATTAATAAAAATACTACTTTTATACTACCGATTGGCGCAGAAGATGTCGAATTGGCGGTCAATTATTTAATTGAAAAAATCGAAAAATCTGCTGGATTTCGATTAAATACAAGCTCTACTATTGCAGAAAAGAATGTTATTGCCATCGAACTTAGTGCAGACATAAAAAATGAAGAAGGTTACGAACTAATTGTGACCCAAAATAAAATTTACGTCAAAAGTAAAAGCGCGGCAGGAATTTTTTACGCTATGCAGAGCATCAGACAGATGCTTCCCGCAGCAATCGAACAAAACAGTATTGTTCCTAATCTAAAACTTGAAGTACCCTGTTGCGAAATAAAAGATGAGCCAAGATTTAGTTGGAGAGGTTTGCATTTGGACGTAGGTCGTCATTTTTTTGAAGTGGATTTTATAAAAAAATACATTGATAAAATGGCTGCAAACAAGTACAACCGTTTTCATTGGCACTTGACTGAAGATCAAGGCTGGCGCATCGAAATCAAGAAGTATCCTAAATTGACATCTATCGGCGCACAACGAAAAGAAACCTTGGTTGGTAGCCACAAAAATCGTCCGCAACGTTTTGACAAAAAACCTTATGGCGGTTTTTACACACAAAATCAAATCCGTGAAGTAGTTGAGTATGCAAAAACTCGTTTCGTGGCCGTTGTTCCCGAAATAGAAATGCCTGGTCATGCTTTGGCGGCTTTGGCAGCGTATCCTGAGTACAGTTGTGCAGAGAAGCCTTTGGAAGTTGGGACTCGTTGGGGCAGTTACGATGATGTTTTTTGTCCGAAAGAAGAAACTTTTCAGTTCTTAGAAGATGTCTTAAGTGAAACTATTGAGCTTTTCCCAAGTGAATATGTCCACATTGGAGGTGATGAATGTAGCAAAATCCGTTGGAAAACTTGTCAAAAATGCCAAAAACGCATCAAAGAGGAAGGTTTGAAAGATGAGTTTGAACTCCAAAGTTATTTTGTCAAAAGAATTGAACGTTTTTTGAATGAAAAAGGAAAAAAACTCATTGGTTGGGACGAAATCTTAGAAGGTGGTCTTTCTGACAATGCAACGGTCATGTGTTGGAGAGGTGAAAAAGGAGGCATTTTAGCAGCACAACAACGCCACGATGTGATTATGTCACCCGAAGCATATTGTTATTTTAACTTTTACCAACAACCCGACAAAGCAAAAGAACCCTTAGCTATGGGCAGAGTGAACACTTTGGAACATACTTATTCTTATGACCCAATTCCAAATGGTCTGGTAAAAGAGGAGGAGAAATTCATACTCGGTGCGCAAGGAAATGTTTGGACAGAATACATAAAAACGCCAGAAATGGTAGAGTATATGACATTTCCAAGAGCTTATGCCTTGTCAGAGGTGCTTTGGACGAATAAAGAAAATAAAAACTGGATAGATTTTAAGAATCGTTTATTTCATTTTGAAAAGAATAAAATAATAGACAGTCGTCAATCCAAGTAGGCATGAAAAGTCGTAAGTATTTACAAAAAATTAACCGTTTTTGTCGCAACACTTAATAAAATAAAATATATTGAAATTTTAAGATTTATTTAACGAATTAATGTAATTGTCTATACAAATATTTATCTTACATTTGTGACAGTATAAAATAGCATGTATAGCAATTATATAATATTTGTTTTTTTACAACTAATCCTTCAAGAAGTAGTATCTAAAATTTATCAACTAAAACTTATTACTAAATAACAACACAATTCTGTCCACTCATTTGGATAAGATAAAACCATTTTATGAAAAATATTTATTTAGTTCGCCATGCGAAGTCAAGTTGGGAATTTGAATTAAGTGATTTTGACAGGCCACTCAATGAACGAGGGCATAGTGACGCTAAAGCAATGGCTCAATTGTTTGGGCATTTGAAAGCTGATTTTTTTATTACAAGCTCTGCACAACGGACAATTTCAACAGCGCATTACTTTGCCCACGAGCTTCAATTCAACGAAAATTTAATCAAAAAAACAAAAGATCTTTATCTCGCTTCTAAAATCGAGATTCTAAATCAAATACAAAACCTTGACAATCAATACAATACTGTATTTTTGTTTGGTCACAATCCTGGTATTTCTGATTTTACTTTTGACTTGGCAGAAAATGGAGATTTTATAGGCGAAATGCCAACCTGTTCCGTCATTCATCTTGAATTTAAAGAAAATGACTGGAAAAAATTTAGTAAAAAAACGACTACACTAAAACAAAAGTGGTGTCCTAAAAAGGATTTATCACCAGCATAAAAAAAGCCTATAATTTATTGTTTTTCAATAAATTATAGGCTTTTTCTTTACTTTCAGGCTAAAAAGAGATAATCAAATACTACCCAATCAATGCAATATCTAATATCTACAATTCCCTATCTTCTTTTTTTCACTTCACCAGAACCAACCACCGTTTCTTTTACACTTGGATTACCTTGGTATTCAACATCGCCACTTCCTGCAATGGCAACTTCCAAACGCTCAGAAACATTGATTTTCACATTGCCAGAGCCGCCAATTGAAACTTCTCCTTTTTCGCCTATCAAATTACTCAAATCAATATCTCCTGAACCACCGATGGCAACTTCTTGGTATTTTGCTTTGCCTGTCAAGCGAATATCGCCCGAACCACCCAACGCAATACTCATTTTTTCTGAGTTAAAATCACTTTTTGTAACAATGCTGCCCGAACCACCCAATGCGATGTCTTCTAATTCTGGTAACGTTACTGTAAACTTGATGTTAGAACGTGAAGACATATAAGAATAGCTTTTTCTATTTTCAAAATTCAAACTTTTACCTTTGATTTCTACACGAATCGCTTCCAAAAGATTTTCGTCACCTTCAAAAACGACTTTGTAAGTATCGCCTTTGACCAATTCGATGTCTGCAACGATGCCATTTGCAATAGCATTAAAATCTGATAAACCTGTCAATTCTTTTGTGATACGATTGCCATTTCCAACCATGTTCGTTGAACACTGGAATGCGTTAAAAGAAAAATATGCACTTAAAAGCAATACGAAGAAAATTATTTTTTTCATAATTTTTATAAATTGTAAAGTTAAAAATATTTGTTTCTCTTAATGACACCTCAGAAAATGATAGGTTGCATGAAACGATATTTTTCTATTACGCTGCCAATGGCAATTGTACAAAAAAGGTTGTGCCTTGATTGACTTCTGATTCAAACCAAATCTTACCTTGGTATTTCTCAGCAATATTTTTGCAAAGAGCCAACCCTACACCAGTCCCTTCAAATTTACTGTTGTCTTTGTGGACTCTATGAAATAGATTAAATAGCTTTGCACCACTTTCTTTGTCTATACCAATACCATTGTCTTTGATACTTAGGATAACCTGTTTATCTACAATTTGGCTATTTATTTCAATAGCAGGTTCTTTTTCTGCAAATTTCAATCCATTACTAATAAGATTCTGTACCAATTGGACAGCATGAATACGGCTCATATTCACTTTTGGCATTTCTTCTTCCATGAGAATAACGGCTTTGCTGTCCTCAATTTTTTTGTGAAGGCTTTGCGTGACCTCTTTTAATACATCGTTGAGTTCAAATTCTTGTTTTGCTTCGCTTTTTGTACTCACAATAGCGTATTCTAATAAACCATCAAGCATAGTCGTCATACGTTTTGAACCAGAGCTAACAAAGTCAAAAAACTCGTGTGATTCCTCAGGTAGCAAAGCCTTATAACGTCTTTGAATAATAGTTGAAAAATTACTGATTGTACGCAAAGGTTCTTTCAAATCATGCGCCACCGCATAAGAAAACTGTTTCAACAAAGTATTCGACTCTTCTAACTGTCTTTTTTGCAACTCTAAAATATTGTTTTGGGCTTCCAATTCTTGTTTTTGCGCTTCGATTAAACTATTTTTAGCAACTACATCACGATAGTTCTGATTGCGGAGATACATGATGTAAAACATCGCTCCAATGATGCTCAATGTCATAAGAATGCCCAGTAGCATCAAATTTCTATTTGCTCTAAGTTCGGTAGTTTTGAGCTTATTTTCGCTTTGTTCTAAGTCAAATTTGAATTGTAAGATAGAGATTTGTTCTGATTTTTCAAGATTTAGGAGTGTATCTCTAATATTATTTGCTGATTTTAGATGAAACAACGCCTTCACTGCATTTTTTTCTTGGTCAAAAATACGATACAATAAGCGATGCGACTTTTCTGCATATTCCATGATATTATTCTGCTCGGCTAATCCTTGACATTCCACCAAAAGTGATTTTGCCTTTGGAATATTTTTTTCATCAAAATAAATAGCTCCTAAATGGTAGGTAATTTTCGTTTTATTGGCAATGTTTTGCAAACGATTGTAACATTCAGTCAAAATTTGTTTGGTTGCAACGATATTTTTTTGTTTGTATAAAATCTCCGCTTTCGCAATAGAAATATTGTTAAAATAGCGTTTTATATATTCACCTACACAGTACTTTTTACCTTCTTCGAGTTTTGCAAAAGCTTCTTCAAACCGTTCTAAATCGGCTAAAATAGCTGCATAAGCAATCAAAATTCTATTTTTCAATTCTAAATCTTGGTCAGACATTGCAATAGAATAAGCCTTTTCAATATAAATCAGGGCTTCTTTAGGCTGATTGTTACTTTTGTAAGCGTCAGATAAATTTGCCAAGTAAGCACAAACATAGGTATTGTTTTTTTCTAATTCCACAGCAAATAAAGCTTCTTTATAATAGCGGATTGCATTTTGATAATCACCTGTTTCTTCAAACAGCACACCGAGATTACAAAGGCTGACATGTTTGTATAAAGTATCTCTACTATTTTCAGTTTTTTGTAAAATGTTGAGGTAAATGTTTCGTGCTTCACCATAACGATGCTGTTGTTGAAAGACAACTGCACGATCTATTTGTGTATCAAAAAATAACTTAGAATTTTTTTCTTTGATTGTAAAAGCCGCAGAATCAAAATAAACTAATGCGTTGTGGTATTGATTGACCGCTTGATATTGCTTTGCTTTTAGGTTATAAGCGTCATAAATAGCAATTGGGTCTTTGCTTAATTGTGCTTTTGCTATTAAAATATCGTGGATATGAAATGCTTTTTGTAGGTCAATTAAACGTACTTCTTTTTCATAAAATAGAAGAGAATCTTTGGAAAGGCTAAGTAAAAAATCGTCACTCAACACAGAAAGATTGGTGCTTTGTGCATATAAACTTTGATTTTTACCGAACAATAGCAACAACAAAAGTATCGTATTTTTTTGGAAAAAAGAATTTATGGGCAGCATTGTATCGTTGGGTTTTATTAAAGAGTGGAGTTGTGTAATACAAAGACTATAACACAACTCCACTAGAAATCTTAGGTATTACTCGATGTTCCAGTTTTTCAGATTTTTGGAGGATATATCAGGCTTGTTTATCTAATTAATAAGCATAAAATTATATAGCTTTTCCTTTTGAGAAG
>JAYWHK010000114.1:0-10876 GCA_043777755.1 Saprospiraceae bacterium | reverse complement strand
AATTTGACACAAGAGTTGCGCTCAAAATTAGTCAGTTTACTTACACCGTACAATCCTTTTTTCAAAATTATTTACCTCGAAACTTCTCGTAAGAATGTATTGAAAAATCGTAATGCTGACATTCCAACGAGTGTTTTAGAAAAAATGTATCGTAATTTGGATATACCTTTGCACACAGAAGCGCATAATGTAGCATATATAAAATGGACGTAATTAGTTTTTTCCAAAAATCTATTCATTTTCCCTATACTGAAAGGCAACTGTTTTCACCCTTTTACTAACCACACCATCAGTCATGGTTTCTTCCAAAATCATATTTTGAGCTTTGGGATTTTCAAAAACCTCTTGCATTGTGCGAATTTTTCCAGCGGGAACACCATTTTCTTTAAAAGCTTTTAATAAAAAATCTTGTTGAAAAATTTTAAAAGCATTTTGTAAAATAAGGTTAAGTTCATTGCGATGAATGACCCTTGCAGCATTTTTAGAAAAACGAATATCTTGTAATAACTCATTCGTATTCAGTACTTTACACAATTGTGTGAATTGTTTTTCTGTACCAACGGCCATCACAATTGGTTTTTCGTCAGCACTGTAAAAAATATCGCCATAAGGCGCAATGTTCGGATGTTTTGTTCCCATGGGCTGCGGCTTATGCCCTGCCATAAGCCAATTTGTTGCCTGATTCGCCAACGATGCGACAGCCGATTCCAAGAGCGAAGTCGTCACATAAGCACCTTTTCCCGTTTTACTTTTTTCCAATAAAGCAATCAAAATCGCCTCTTTGAGTTGGTGTGCCGCCAACAAATCAATCAGCGCAACGGGCATACGAACAGGTTCTCGATTCGGTTCGCCCGTCATGTAAAGAAAACCCGCTTCGGCTTGCAAAACAATGTCAAAAGCTGGCGTTTCATCGTCTTCACCAAACGAAGTCAATTGTGCAAAAATCAATTGTGGATTGATTTTTTTCAGCGTATCGTAATCAACACCCATTGTTTTGGCGGAAGAAATCTTGAAATTGCTAATCACCACATCGGCTGTTCTTACCCAATCTAACACTTGTTGAATGTCATTTTTGTCATTCAAATCAAGGAAAAAATGCTTTTTTTGCCAATTTATACTACAAAAATAAGCTGAATAAGGCGTTTCTTTGCTTTCGGAAGGCAATCGCCAAGTTCGGGTCACATCACCGCCCGTTGGTTTGTTTTCGATTTTGATAACTTCCGCCCCGAGTTCTGTGAAAAACATTCCTACCGCAGGCCCCGCCAAAACGGAAGCGAACTCTATTACTTTTAAACCTTTGAAAATCTCTTGCATCAAAAAATATTTTTATTTATAAAACGCAAGCTACTATGGAAGGTTGCAAAAAGTGTATCTTTGCATAAATTCAAAATAAATAACAATGCACGAAGACAAGACTTTTCAAAACATTGATTACACCGAAAAAACACTGGCGAATCAAGAATTTGTAGATTGCATTTTTCAAAATTGTAATTTTTCAAAAACAGATTTGAACAACGCTTCTTTCATGGATTGTGTTTTTACAGAATGTAATTTTTCAATGGCAAATGTGGAAAATCTAAAACTAAAAACAGCAAAATTCATCAATTGCAAACTGATGGGATTGGATTTTAGTGCTTGTAATGATTTTCTTTTTGCTGTTCATTTCGACAATTGTACGCTTGATTATGCTTCTTTTTTTCAAAAAAAAATAAAAAATACGATTTTTTGGGCTTGTTCGATGAAAGAAGTCGATTTTACGGAAACGGATTTGAGTATGGCAATTTTCAAAAATTGTAACCTCGCCAATGCTATTTTTGAAAGGAGTATTTTAGAAAAAGCAGATTTTCGGACAGCAAAAAACTATGATTTTGACCCTGCATTGAACAAAATGAAAAAAGCGAAATTTTCTTATACGGGCATCGCTGGTCTATTGACAAAATTTAATATTGATATTGAATAAAATTTTTACAAAATGAAAAAAATCCTTTTATATTTAAGTTGCCTTGTGCTATTTTCGGCTTGTTCCAAGCTGGAAATTACACCAAACGAGACAGATAACGCTCAAAATGGTACAAATTTTCAAACCGAAAAGCCCAACACAACAGCTTTATTGCCTGATACGACATTCAGACCGATTGTAATGGTACACGGTTTTTTGGCTTCTGGCGATACTTATGCTTCATTTGCGCAACGTTTTACCTCAAACGGTTACAAATGGACTCGAATCTATGTTTTTGATTGGAATAGTTTGGCATTTGGAGCGAATAATACTGCCAATTTGGACAAATTTATTGACAATATTTTAGCAAAAACAGGCTACAAACAAGTAGAACTCATGGGTCATTCCGCAGGAGGAGGCACTTGTTACACTTATTTGCAAGATGCTACTCGAGCGGCAAAAGTAGCGCATTATGTTCATATTGCGAGCGGTGCGCAAACGATGGCGGCTGGACCAAAAGGCGAAGTTCCTACCTTGAACCTTTGGTCTGATGGCGATAAAACGGTAAAAGGAACAGATATTACAGGCGCAAAAAATATAAAATTAGACAATCTCGATCATTATCAAGTAGCAACAAGCCCCGAGAGTTTTTCGGCAGCGTATGAATTTTTCAAAAATGAAAAACCAGCGACAACAGGCATCAGCTGGGAGAGTAATCCTTGTATTGGTGGTCGTGCGCTAACTTTTGGTGAAAATTCGCCCGCAGCAAATGCAGAAGTGAAAATTTACGAACTCAATGCACTTACTGGCGAGCGTCTGAACCCTACACCAATCCATAGTTTGACCACAGACGCAACTGGGAACTGGAAACCTGTACCCATCAAACCAAACGTAAATTATGAAATTACGGTAAAAGAACAAAGTGCAGGAAAACGAACTTTACACTATTATCGTGAAGGCTTTATTCACAATAATTTGCTGGTGTATTTGCGAACAATTCCGCCACCAACGACAACCGCAGGTTTCCTTTTGGCAGGTTTGCCAACGAATCCTGAGCAAAGTGTTTTGAATGTTTTTTCATCAAGTCAGGCAGTTGTGAATGGTCGTGACAGCCTGAAAGTAGATGGCATTGTCCATTCCACACCACAGGTTGCACCAGCGTCTAAAACCTTGATTTCCTTGTTTTTATACGACAACAATAAAAATCAAAAGACAGATTTGACTCCTATTGCGACCTTTAATAGTTTTTCATTTTTGAATGGTCTTGACCAATTTTTTGATGCAGCAGATTCAAAATCCATCGAAATAAAAATGAATACTCGCCGCTTATTTGTCAAAAAATGGAAAGCATCAGAAGATGTAGTTGTTGCTGTTTTTGATTGAGTCCAACAAGCTACGTAGGATTGGAACACTGATTGAACGGATTGTTAGGATTTATCATGTTATATACACAACGGATATTGGTGATTAGATATTAAAGATATTGCAAACGCTTGGTGTTCAATATTTTGCGTAAATGCAAAATCCCAAAACCACTTTCCGACGTGTATAGTAAAATCTTAACAATTGGTTCAATCGGTGTTGTTTTTTTTGTGATTTTATATTGTTATGTACTAAAAACTACGAAAAAGTTCTTAGTGTACAGAACTTCGTGCTACTCATGAAGTTGTTTATGTTTCATAGTTTCGCACACAGATTTACACAGATGATGCTTCGCATCACTCACGGGTTTTCACGGATTCCCTACGTAAAAAATCCGTGAAAATCCGTGAGTGAAATCAATTTATTGATTTTATCTGCTAAAATCCGTGTGCGAAAATGCGTTTATTTTACAAGCACGAGATTTCGGACACTACGAAAAAGTTTAAAACTCTGTGTTCTCTGCGCCTCTGCGTGAGCTAAAATATTTTTCAGTATATACAAAAATATTGATTTTAAGACATAAAATCCACATCTTTATCGTAAGGATACGTAATCAAATATTCCAATGCTCGGTTCACTTCGAGTCCTTCAAAAACAATTTTATGGAGCATTTCCGTAATCGGAACATGGATTTTGTAATGACGAGCCAATTGTTTTGCGATGCGAAGTGTACGAACACCTTCGGCAGTTTCAGGCATTGCTGCATTGATTTGTTCGAGCGTCATGCCTTGTGCAATTTTTTCTCCAAAACTATAATTTCGAGAACTCGTAGAAGTTGCCGTAGCCACCAAATCGCCAATGCCAGCTGTTCCAAAAAATGCTTCGTTGCTCGCCCCAATTGCCTTTCCAAAATACAACATTTCGGTCAAACCTCGAGTTATCAACATCGCTTGAAGGTTTCGTCCCATGCCCATACCGCCCAAAATACCAGAGCCAATGGCAATGATATTTTTCAACGCACCAGAAAGTTCTGCACCCAACAAATCATCAGAAGCAAAAACATGAAACTTTCGACTTTCCATCGCTTCTTTTCCTACGGTAAATACTTCTTTGAAACGGCTCGCAACAACAGCAGCTGTTGGCTGACCCGCAATGATTTCTTTTGACAAATTAGGGCCAGAAATGCAACCAACACGCAAGCAAACCGTTTCTTGCAAAATCACTTCACTCATCGTATGTACTTCCGACCGAGAAAGACTTGTATGAGAAAGCTCCGCATCGCTGATGTCACCAACATCAAAACCTTTTGTACCATGAATCAAAATATGGTATGGACGCAAGTAGGGCGAAATTGATTTCATAGAACGACGAAATGCACTCGACGGCAAAACTGGGAAAATCAAATCGCAACGGTCAGCGATTTCTTCCAAACTATTCGTCGCAACAATATTATTAGGCAACAACGCACCGTAACTGACGTGTTTTTTATTGATTTGCTCCACCGCCTCTTGTCTTCGACTAAAAATAAGAACATCGTTATTTTTTGCTAAAAGACCACTAATTGCCGTTCCGAAACTGCCAGCACCAATTACACCAATCGCTTTTTTTCTCATTTTGGTTAAATATATATTAAAAAAGTGTTTTAAACTAAACCGAAAATCGTTTTCAGCGTCAAATATATAAATTCATTTTAAATAAACTTAAATATTTCTAATTATGAAAAAAATTATTTTAGTATTGGCTGTCGTTGCCAGTTTCGCAAACATCAATTTTGCCCAAACTACTGGTCGCAAAACAAGCACGACAACGACTTCTTCAACACCTGCGCCGACCGAAGCAAGTACAAATCCAGCTCCAACTGACAAAAAATCTGTGCTGACACCAGAAGAACGTCAAAAATTGAAAGCTCAGAACCAAGCGACAAAAGCAAAGCGTGACGAAATTAAAAACAATACGAATCTTTCTGATGAAGAACGCAAAGCACAAATGAAAGAGCTGCGCAACGAACATAAAGAAGCTGTAAGAGAAACCGTTGGCGATGAAAAAGCGGACAAAATGGACAAAATGAAAAAAGACAAAATGAAGGAAAAAATGAAAGAGAAAAGAGGTGGTAAAGAAGGTCATGGCAAAGGTCATGGTAAAGGCAAGCACGACAACGATGACAACGCTGGTAATCGCCCTTCTCGTGAACCAAAATCAGATGCTGAGAAAAACGAGCATAATTAGTACTGAAAACTTCGGAGAAGCCTAAAAATTGTAAATTTTTGAACAAACTCTGCGTTCTCTGCGCCTCTGCGTGAGCTAAAATAAATTCTCAATGAGCTAAAATAAAAAAGAGTTGTATGAAGTTTTTACTTTGTACAGCTCTTTTTTTTGAAAAAAACTATGGTCATTATAAAAATTGGAGAATAGATTGTAATTTTGCTGCACCACGTTTTGCGGGACTTACAACTTATTGACTTACAACTATCTACAATGCTACAATTTTCCAAATACTTATTGACTTTTATTTTTTTTCTTACTTTAAAAAATGAAAATTTTGCTCAAAAAAACGTTTTAACAAAACTTTTGGAGCAAAATAAAACGTTTTTTGGAAAAATAACGGAAAATCCTGAGCGTTACGAAGTTCAGATTTTATACACACAAATTGATAGAGATGCGAACAATCAGCCGACGTTTAAAACCTTTGGTTATCGGGCAGATTCTACGTTTTATTTTTATCCAGCAAGCACCGTAAAGTACGCTTGTTCGCTGTTGGCGTTGGAAAAAATCAACCAACTCAAACGGGCGATTCCTTCGTTGAGTGCCGAAACGCCTTACCGCATGGATTCTGTCCGTCGGCAGCAAATTCCGTTTAGCCAAAATGATCTTTCTGAAAATAAACTTCCAAGCATCAGCGAAGACATCAAAGAAGTCATGATTGTGAGTGATAATTTTGCTTACAATCATCTATTTGACTTCCTCGGGCGGGATTATATCAATGACAAATTAGCCGCAAAAGGCTATACGAACTCCCGTTTTATGCACCGTTTTAGTATTCCTGGCATTGACAATCGCTTTACTGCGCCTATGACTTTTTTTCAAGAAAAAGATAAAAAAATAGTACTGCAACAAGGCGAACAAGTATCTGTAAATCAATACGTTAATAAGCAAAAAAGTCTTCTGAAAGGGAAAGGTTATTGGAATGGAAATGACAGCTTGGTTCTTGGTGCGTTTGATTTTTCTGGAAAAAACTATTTTTCACTTCACGACCAACAATTGATGTTGCGAGCGACACTTTTCCCTAATACAGTTCCTGTCAAAAATCGTTTTGATTTGACCAACGAAGATTATCAGTTTTTGTGGAAATACATGAGTATTTTTCCAAGAGAAAGTCGTTTTCCACATTATGACACGAGTCATTACGATGGTTATTGCAAATTTTTCATGTACGGTGATGGCAAACAACAGCGTCCTGACAACATCAGAATTTTTAACAAAGTTGGTGACGCTTATGGTTATATGATTGACAACGCCTACATTGTTGATTTTGAAAACAACATTGAGTTTATCGTTTCAGCGGTAATTTTGAGCAATGAAGATGAAATTTTTAACGACGGGAAATACGAATATGACAGCGTTGGTATGCCATTTTTTGCTAATTTAGGTCGTGTACTTTACGATTACGAACTGAAAAGAAAAAGGAAAAACAAGCCAGATTTGAGTATTTTTAAGTTGAAATATTGATTTTACAAAGCATCTGCCGCACGTAAGCCACTCAAATATGCACCGTGTACCGTTCCTCTGTATTCAAGATTGCTATGTTCGCCTGCGAAAAAAAGTTTGCCATCAACAACCGTTTCAAATGCTTTGAAGTCGCTGTCGCTTGCACCAACATTGAAGTAGGAGTATGAACCTTTTGCAAATTCATCTTTTCCCCAACGGCTGACCAAAATCTGTTTTGGCTGAGGAATTGTCGAACCATATATTTTTTTCAAAATAGACATTATATTATTTTTTATTTCTGTATCTGTTTGATTTTCAACGCTTTCTCCGTAATTTCCAAAACCAAAAGTCATCAACATATTTAGGTTTGGCAAGAATTTTTTTACATTCATAAAATACGAGTATGCTCCTTTTTCTTGCGATGTATAACCTATATACTGTACATTTTTGTCCCAAAAACAAGTGTCCCAAACCAAGGCAACTTTATTGATAGTACCAACTTTTAGGTTGGCAATTGCATTGGTAATTGGGTTCGGTAAAGCGGGTGAAAATGAAATTTTGCCGCTTTTTAAAACACCCAAAGGCAATGTACAAACCACATATTTTGCTTTTTTATCGCCTTTATTGGTTTTTAAAACAAGTTCAGTTCCTTGATAATCAATACTTTGTACGATAGTTTCTTTTTCAATGATAATATTTTTTGCCAAATGATTGACTACTTCGTCATAGCCATTTGGCAAAACAACATCTGCACCTGAAAAATTTTCATCATTGTCCCAAGAGGCGGACGAAAGGTTTGCAATATCGCCACCGCTGTCAAATTCCATGTAGGCACTAAACTGGTATTGCATGATCAAGTCGTCGAGCGTCGTTTTATCCACTTCTTGCAAAACGGTTTTGACGGATTTAGAATTTGACGAATTTGAAGCAATTTTTTTCAAAAGATTACTATAATTGCTGTAATAATCGTCCATTTTAGAATCCGAAATTGCTTTCCCATTGACATCATAGACCAACAAACTTTCGTCATCTGTAATAAATGTACTGGCTTTCGCTTCGGAAGCAATGCCCGTAATTGGGTTTTTATTACTCGGCCCATGAATCCAAGATGCGCCCATATCCACAGGAAAACCAAGAGAATGGTCTGTAAAAATACGTCCACCAATACGGTTTTGGGCTTCTAAAACGATAATATTCGTAAAACCACGAGCCATTAAGCGTTTTGCTGTTGCCAAACCTGCGACACCAGCACCAATGACAATAATGGGTGCTTTTGATTTTTCAACATCGTCAATTATGCTTACGCTGTCGTCGTCGCAAGCTTGCAAAAAAGTAGGCAAACTCAGTGCAACGGACGCTGCGACGGTGTTTTTGATAAAATGTTTTCGAGAAATTGTTTTCATTATTTAGAAGTCTTACGCTCTTTCCACGCTTCTTTTTACAGTTATTTTTCCTGGAGTGCAAGTACTAAAAGTCGTTTTTCCAGACCATTCACCTTGCCAATAAGTTTGCGTTTTATCTGTTTTTTTATGTAAAATCATTTCTTTGACGCACCATTCGCCACGAGGTAAGGCATCGGCTTTTTTGATGCTTGTTTCTTTGATTTGAATGGTATTTTCATCTAACAATTGAATTTCTAATGCCATATTTGCCCCAAGATTGTTGTACCAAACATAAGAAACGCCTATAATTTCTTTATTTTCTTCTGAAAAACGCAGCGCAAAATTATATTCTGCCAAAACATCGCCTTCTCGTTCTACGGTCAAAATGCCTTCCCAATAACCAGCAAGGCTGTCTTTTTGAGCAAAAACATTGTCGCATTGAACGAAAAACAAGCACAAAAGAAGTATTTTTATTTTTGCAAAAACCATGTTTTATAAAATATCAAGTTAGAATTTCTACTGGCGAATCGCTTCCACTGGGTCTAAACGGCTCGCTTGAATCGCAGGAATCATACCTGCCAAAACACCAACAAAAATGGATGTAGCAACGCCCGTTATGGTATTTTCAAACGACAAATAAATATCAAAAGGCAACACCATAGACAGCAATGCCGCTGCCCCAAAAATAGAAACCAGTCCAAAAAATCCACCAATAATACAAAGCATGATAGATTCTATCAAAAATTCTAATAAAATAACGGATCTTTTTGCACCAATTGCTTTTTTTATTCCAATAATATTGGTGCGTTCTTTGACCGAAACAAACATGATATTTGCAACGCTAAACATTCCGACCACCAAGGCAAAACCGCCAATCACAATACCCATAAGGTTCAACGCAACGAAAACATTGTCCAACAAAGCGGTCAAAATAGAAGTCTGATTGAGCGCAAAATCGTTGTCTTCACGGGGTTTTAAGCGATGAACACCACGAAGAACACCTGTCACATCGTCTTTGAGTTGTTCTGTATCAATGCCATCTCGAGCTTTTACGTTGAGTAGAGAGAACATTCCACCAGTTTTCGGCTTCACATTGGCAACTTTTCGAGCTGTTTCGTAAGAAATCAAAATACATTCGTCAAAATTCATCACACTGATTAAATCTCGACCAGCCTTTTCGATTATCCCTACGACCCTCATTTTATGTCCAAAAACCAATACTTCTTTTCCGATGGGATCAAGCGCACCAAAAAGTTGTTCTGCCACGGTATGCCCAATAACGACAACGTCCGTTCCATGCGAATATTCGTTGGGCGTAAGGTAGCGACCTTGTTCAAATTTTAACTTAAAAATATCAGCATAATCATAAGTAACGCCCCAAATCACGACATTTTCGACACTTGTATTGGTGTTTTTTACAATTTTTGCGCCTAAAAAAATACTAAAAGCCGCCATTTCTGCCGATTCCACCCTGTCTTGAATGGCATTAAGGTCTTCAATACAAGGCTGCGGACGACGCTGGTATTTCCAATAATTTTGTCCAGGATCTTCGCCCCAAGGCATTTTAGAAAGGTAAATAACATCATTACCTAACTTTTCAAAACTACCTTTGATGTTGTCCTCCAAAGAATTTATCGCTGCTTTTACGCCAATAATACAGAAAATACCAATAGTAATGCCCAGAAGCGAGAGAAAACTCCTCGTTTTGTTGCCCAGCAATTGCTGTATCGCTTGTGAAAAACTGCCCTGAATGATTTTTAAATACAACATCGTAATGAGATTTTTTAAATTTTATCAAAAGTAGGCATTTATTACCAAAATGTCTTTATTTTTTAGATAAAAAGACGGTGAAACAAGATAAAAGGATTAGAGATTGCTGATATTCACTACGTCAATTAGGAATCGCAAATAAATAAGTTCTCTAAATTTGGCGCAATAATTTTAAGGAGAACAAGGCGTTTTTGAGATTCAATGCAGCGCATTGGATTGAGAAAACAACGCAGTTATCGTTGAAATTATTAGAATAATAGGGAGGTTATTTATTTAAGATTCCTTATGCTCCTTGTTTCTTTTTTGTTTTCAAAATACTTAAAATTTCATTTTTGCGATTCAAATATTTTTTTGCCAACGTTGAAAAATCCATTGGTTTCATGTCGTAATAATTTTTGTTGGTAGTGTCTTCTGTTTTAAAAAAGTCCAATTTTTGCTTGCCTTCATAAAAATAGGTAAGTGTGGAAAGAAGCGAACCATTGTCTTTTCGCTTTTCGGCAGTTGTTTTTTTGCGATTTTCTACGATTTTTTGAAGTTCTTCCACTGTTGCGCCTTCTGTTTTTATTTTTTCAAAAACTTTATACGTTGCTTCAATCAATTCCGCTTCTTTGTTGGGTTCGCAGCCGAAATTAACGGAAATTTTGTAACGATTATCGCTATCAATATTTCCATAACAACTCACGCCATAAACAGCACTTTTTTCTTCTCGAAGCTCAAT
>JAYWHK010000113.1:0-3883 GCA_043777755.1 Saprospiraceae bacterium | reverse complement strand
TTGTACAACTTGGGCGTAAGCCCTGCTTGTTGTGTCAAAAGGCTGGCGTAGCCGCCTTTTGACACAACAAGCAGGGCTTACGAAGTGCCGTCCGTTTTAGGCGGCATTTTCGGAAGTGCGTTGTTCTCTCCTTTTTTTTAGACAAGGATTACAAAGCTATTGAATAATCACTAAGCAAAAGAAGTTTGCTCTTTGGCGGCTGTGTTGCGCCTGCGGCAGCCGACAATGTGCAATCTTCTTTTGCGCTAAATGCCCGAACCTACCTAACTTCGCATAATTCTCTTATGCTTTTAGTTAGTTAATTTACTGATTTTCAATAATTTGTATTTCTTCGGGTGTTAATTCGTATAAATTATAAATGCTTTTATTTATTGCTTTTGTGGTATCTTTCAGTATTGTATTAATTGCTGTTACTTTTTCTTTTTGACTGTCAAAAGTGTCTTGCCATTCTATTTGGTCTTTCAATCCTATGACCACTTTTTGCTTCTGTAATTCTTTGAGCAAATCTTTAAAAGACAGTTCGTACCAATTATCAATGGCTCTATTTGCGCTTATTTCTGAGAAATTATTTTGCAGTAATTTGATAAAACTATTTTTTTGTTTTTCAAACTCTATTGAGAAATTAATAATATTATTAGTTAAATCAATAAAAGGCTTTTGTTCTTTTGAACTAATATCAACAATTGGAATTTCAGCCAAATTTGTTGCATTGTATCTATAATATCCGCCTAATTTCTTAGGACAAATACTATTTAAATAATAGGAAATTACTTTTGAATTTAAAATTGCTAAAAGGTATTTTTCATCAAAATTTTTATCTTGAATAATTATTGCAGGACAATTTGCACCATTAAAAACTGAGTTTGAATTTAAAAACCCTACTGTTAATTTTGTATCTATGCCTTTGACAATCAATTTATTAGGTCTTATGTATTTAAAACTCCCTTGTCTTAAATGGCGATACCAATTATCTTCAAAGGCATAAGGTTTTCGACTATCCATTCTGAGTAACAACTCTGATTTATATTGTAATAAGTAGCTATAAACGTGAGGATACTTTTCCTCTAAATTTGTAATTAATACACTCTTTCCGTCTAATCCTTCATCGTATGGATAAATTACCCAAGCATTTGGATTAACGATTGCAAACTTATTGACTTCTTCGCCTCTGTATGCATATGGAAAAATTATTTCTTTTTCTAATTTATTGGTTTCTATCACTGCATTAGTTACTACAAAAGCCTTGTCCATACCCGTCAAATCTCCAATATATGAGTTTCCAATTTGAGAAATTTTTTGATATTGAATATTACGAAGTTTTATTATTTCAAAGAGGTTTAAGTTTCCAAATTGCCATGCTTTTTCAGTTAATTTATCAATATTTATATAATTTGATGGTAAAGCTGTAATCTTTTGAGTATCTAAATCACTTTTTTCTATTGCTAATTTGTATTCAACAGTACTATTTAACTCTTTTGTCATTGTAAATATTGCAGGATATGTTTCAACGTTTTCAAAGACTGGTAAAGAACCAAAATCAATTATACTTTTGATGTAACCTTTTGATAGCATTTCTCTAATATTTTTGCCGTAATCTGTTTGCATCCATTGAGAAGATGAAATAAAACTAATTACTCCATTGTCTTTAATAAGTGATAAACTCTTTTCAAAAAATAAAATTGAAATATCTAATTTTCCCGCAGGAGTTTTGTAATTTTCAAAATAAAAATCAACGTCTTTTGATACTAATTGTTGAACCCTTACATACGGCGGATTACCTAAAATAACATCAAAGCCACCATTTTTAAACACTTGTGGAAAGGCAGTTTTCCAATCAAACGCCAAATCTCCTGCAATGGTTTTGTCACTTATTAAAGAGTTACCAATTTTGATATTACGGCTGAGGTCATTGAGTTTCCGCCCGACTTTTGCTGTGCGAAGCCACAAAGAAAGCCTTGCTATTTCGATACTTTCCTCATTAATATCTACGCCAAAAATATTGTTTTCTAAAATCTCCGTTATGTTATCTGTCATTACCAAACTATCGCCAAAAAGCATCGCCACCATGCTATCAATTTGTCGATGTTCTTCTATCAAAAAAACTAATGCTTGATTAAGAAAAGCACCCGAACCACAGGCAGGGTCAAGTATCGTAATATGTAGCAACCAATGACGATAATTTGCTATTTTCTCTTGCAATATTTTACGGTCTTTCTTCGTATCAGCTTTTATAAGTGCTTCGTTATCAATGCCTAACTCAATTTTTTTATTTTTACAAAGTTCGCCAATCGTACTATCTACCATATTTTTAGTGATATATGGCGGAGTGTAAAAAATGCCGTCTTTTTTGCGTTTAGTTTTGTTTTTATCTAATTTTTCGCCTCCGCTTTTCGCTGCAACTTCATCAATTTCGTTAAGGCTATGCTCAAAAATATGCCCTAAAATATTGGTATCTACATCGGTATCATAATCATAATGCGCTAAAACACGACAATGATTATACAAAATATTGTCTGTAATCGTCAAGCTATCTAACAACGCATCGGGCGCAAAAAGACCTCCGTTGTACGCAAAAATATCAAAAAACTTGCCTTTATGACCGTTGTTTAAGTAACCAAAATACAATTTGAAACGATTGTAAAGCGGTTGCGAAGCGTCCATATCATTGAGCTTATCCCATTGATTTAGGATTTCAGCCACCGAGTTAGGCGGTAACAATCCTTTGTCTTCGGCAAAGAAAATGAACAAAAAGCGGTCTAACAATTTTTGTGTTTTCTTAAAAAGTACAAAACGGTCAATTTCTTTGTTATGCTTTGCCAAATCGTCATAAAGCACCTTTTTGAAAAGCGAATAATCAGCATACAACTTGTTGGTAATGCTTTCCTCTTTCTCTAATGACAACTTTTTGACACGCAACGGCAAATCAGACAAAATGCTGTCCGCTTGTAAGCAAAGATACAACAACGTAAAACGTTCTTTGCTGATGTCAAACAAATCAAATTCTTCAAATTCGATAGCGTTTTCGATGTAAAAACGTATTTTTTGAAAGTTGGAAGTAATGATATAAACGCAGTCAGATTGATTGTTTTTGTAGCCAAACGCTTGTATTTCAATGGATTGTAAATCTACGGTTTTGATAGATTTTAATTCAACTACTGCGACAACTTGTTGCGCAACGGGATCAATCCCATTGTACCTTATAATCGCTCCGTCTGCTTTTTTGCTATTTTTTTCGTTCTTTTTTTCAAGGACAAAATTAAAATTAGGCTGCGGGTTCAGCACGTAACCCAACACATTAACGAATAAATCACGAACAAAACCTTCTTGATATTCTTCTTCTTTGGCGTTTCGTATATTCTCTTGAATGGTCGGATTACTAAAATGCGCTATCAATTTTTGATAGGCATTTTCTACTTTCACTTTGTCAAGTTCGGCAATAAATTTCTTTTGTACAGATTGTTGAAATAACGGCATATTATATAGTGATGAACGATGAACAATAGCCCCACCTAAATCCTCCCCAAAAGGGAGGACTTGCAAACTACACGTAATCAATGGTTTATAAAAATTGATAAGCGTATTTATTTTGGTTGTGGTACATAATTTAAGGCAAAAATAATATATATTTTATGATTTAAAAAATATTTGTTGTTTTTCTATCTAAAACGTTGGGTTAAAACCCAACGCTACGTGTCGGTCGTCGCTATGCGACTTTTACGTGGAGTGTTTTAATGAGTTTTATTTTTGCGGTTGGTTGTTTTATGAAATTGGGTCTTTGTTTGTTACCTTTTTATGTTTTTAATATCCTAATTTACGATTACGACAACCCATTTCATAAAAATACATTCCGTAATTACAAAACAAACAATAATTTTCATAAAAC
>JAYWHK010000112.1:0-3897 GCA_043777755.1 Saprospiraceae bacterium | reverse complement strand
AAATAAAAAATTGATATTTTATTATAAATTAAAATATTATTTTTTAAATTTTTTAAAAATGTTCTGTTTTTAGAAAACTGGAACATCGAGTATATACGTTTCATAAATCTTATTTTAAATATTGGTGGTAACAAAAAGCTACCACCAACGGATTAATTTAAAAAACTATTCTTAATTACAGAAATAACCCTGTAAATGTATTAACATAAAAAGGGGCTGGGCGTAATGTTGCCCTATACCAATTTTTACCTACTTGAACTGTTGTTGTCGGTGTTAAAGTAATAATTCTTGAATCTACCTCAGGAGAAGTAGGAGAAGTTACAGTACTTATTCTAAGAACAATTTTAGCTGCGGGCGTTCCATTTAAGATGATATACTTACTTTGATAATCTACTCCAAAACAATTATTCGCAGTAACGCCTACAATACTAACTGGAAGTTTCGTTGATTTTATAATTGAACTTGGAAGCGTTGTAGTTGTTGGATAAGCAGCACAACTACTTCCGCATCCAGCATTAGGTGTTACTAATAAAGTTGTGGCATTACATTGAGTTGGAACACCTGTTACACATACAAAAACACCGGTTTCTACATTAGACATCTCTAAAACTTCCACTTTTAGTTTGTAAAATGCAGCCGATAACTCCGATCTACTACTTGCTTCCTCAGAACTACTTGGATTTGTGGTGTTTTCTATTTGTTGTACACTGTTTGAACTTGTATCTTCTTTCAAGCAAGAAACTACTCCAAAGGCTGTAGTAAATAAAATTAATGCTAAAATTAGCATCTTCAAAGAACTTTTCATAATTTTGTAATAATTTTAATTAATTAAGGGGCTTTTGTTGCATTCTGACGGCAAATCTTCGTGTAACATTAGCCTTTTTCTGTTTTTTTTGTTTTTGGAACAAGATTTTTTTTGTTTTTAGTTTTTTAGGCGCAGCTGCGCCTTCGGAGATAAGCAAAAAAGCAATACTTCATAGCAATAGTTTTGGTGAAAAATTGGGTTTTATCAAATATAAAAACACTTGCGTTATTTTCAACAACGAAAGTCTATATTTTTTATAGCAAAAATTAAACAATAGAGAAATGTGATGGTTACACCACGAAAGAAATGATAGCTTGATAGCTTGATAGCTTGATAGCTTGATAGCTTGATAAAGTTGAAGTCGAGTTTTTCATAAAAAAGTAATTTTGAGAATTAATACTGCAAATATAAAACTTATTCTGAATAAGTCAATATTTTTTTAGTTAAATATTTAAATATTTTTTAAAATTATACTTTAAATATAATACTTGTATATACATATAATTTTGTGAATGTAGGAATTACCGTATTTTTTATAGAACACTGATGGAACTGATTTTCAAGATTTTTCAGGATTTTTTTAAGACAAAAACCACCTTTTCGTTGTGCGAGAAGGTGGTTTTTGTCTTTAAAAAATACACTCTTTTATGAAAAAAATTTGAAATTCTTAGAAAAAAGTGTATTTTTGTCACGTCTTTGCCTTGATGATGCAATAAGGCACTTGTAAAAAATCTAAAACTAATAAAATATGGTTGCAGTCTTAAACGCTCCGCAAAAAAAAGTTCGCAAACGAAAAGTACCTGATTCCTTGGTGAAAGAAGAAATCAATGGGATTCGTTTTTATTATGCAAACTATAAAGACGTTTTAAATCACAAAAAAACAGAAAAAGAAATCATGGGTTGTAGCGGAATTCAAGCCTTATTAATCGAGTACCTTTTAGAAAAAATTTACGCTTCGGGTATTCGGAAAAAATACCGTGTTTTTACCAACGAAACGGGAAATCATATTGCATACAAAAACAATATCTCTTTTGATATCGCCTTATATGACCGTGCTGTGCTGACTCCCGAAAAAATCAACAACAAATATGTTCAAGAAACTCCTCCACACATTGTTATAGAAATTGATACAGATATTTCTCTTGACGAAACTGGCTTTTCTTCAATGCAAGATTATTATTTTGCAAAAACCAGAAAACTATTGGAATACGGCACTCAAAAAGTAATTTGGATTTTTACAAAAGGAAAAAAAATTATGGTTGCAGAGGGCAAAGATTGGATGATGTATGATTTTGATAAAACAGTACAAATCATTGATAATGTGACGTTTAACTTAGACGAATTTTTAAAAGAAGAAAATATAAATTTATAAAATGCAAGCTCATTTCTCTAACCTCGCTCGTGTCTTATCTGAAAATATTTTGTCTGCCAAAAAAGAGATTAGAATAGCTGTTTGCTGGTTCACTTTGCCAGAAATTTTTGAGCCATTGGTAGAAAAAGCAAGACAAAACATTGATATTCAATTGATTATTAATTTTGACCAACTGAATTTTCAACCTTCGGGCTTGCCTTTTTTAAGATTAATAGAACAAAAAGGCAAAGTATTGGGTTATATTGGTCACGGATTACTGCATCACAAATTTTTAGTCGTTGATAATCAGATAGTTGTGAATGGTTCGTACAATTGGACTCGCTCGAATCATCACGATGGTTTATTGCAAATACAAGATACCATAATTGCCAAACAATTCTTAGATGAATGGCAAAAACTCCTTCCTTTTTGTAAAAACATTGCCGAACTTGACAAATCACAGGCAAAAAAAGTCAGCATTGCCCATCTTTTTCAACCATCTTTTTGGAATTTTCAAGACCTTCGTAGGAACTTACTCAAAGGTGCGAATCTCTGGACGGTCACAATGAGCGAAAAGTCTTCTTTAAAAAATCAAAAATTTCCAATTTGGCAACGTTGCTTTTCACAACAAATCTGGTATTTGCCCACTTGCAAAAATGTATGTGACAAAGCAGTTCAATTAGAAAAGATTTTTCATGAAAAAATATTACAACATACTGAAAATGAAACAATTATAAAAACAAAGGGCTTTCATTATGCTCAACTTTTCTGCAAAAAAATACAAGCCAATGATTTGGTATTGAGCATTTTAGACAAAAAAATAATTGCCATCGGTGTAATCATGTCAGAGCCAATGTATGATGAAAATATTGGTTTGCACTGTTCTGTCGAATGGCAAATGTTGCCACAACCCAAACCTATAACTTTCAAAATTTCGACAACGCCGACCGCAAGAATACTCAATGGAGGATTGGCAATTTTACATGAACTCTTTACAAAATCATAAAAAGTTAGTATCTTTGTAAAAAAAATAATGGAAGCGGAAGGATTGGTTTTTTAAAATTAAACAATTAAAAATATGGTTTTGTCACCTTATGTACCTGTCAAACGGGTTTCGATAGCAGAATACTCTTGCCATCACTTGGCATTGACATTCCGCTGAAAAAAGTATATAAAGGAATAAAACTATAAAATACTCATAATCAAATAATTACAAAGAAACATTAAAATGTCCACATTAGCAATAACACCGCACAATGAATCTGAAATGCAATTAATTTTAGATTTTTTAAAAAATTTAAAGCTAACACCTATGGTTTTAACACAAGAACAATGGGAAGATTTTGAAGACATTAATGATGCGAATGCTCGTAAAAATCAGGAAGCTACTAATTTTGATAATTTTGTTAAAGAATTAGGTTTTGAACCAAAATCACCTCAAACTACCTAAATCTATTTATGTCATACGAAATCATCATCAAACGAGATGCGAAAAAAGAAATAAAAACGTTACCCAATAACATTCAAATAAATATTATTGAGCATATTTATGACTTGAAGGAAAATCCAAGACCTTCTGGTTGCAAAAAATTAGTCGGAGATACTGATTATTGGCGAATAAGAGTTGGCAGATATAGAGTAATCTATACCATCGAAGACGAAATCTTGACCATCGAAGTCATAAAAGTGGCACACAGAAAAGACGTTTATAAATAGTTAAAATACTCATAATCAAATAATT
>JAYWHK010000111.1:0-3902 GCA_043777755.1 Saprospiraceae bacterium | reverse complement strand
TTAGCTCGAAAAAAGAGTGTTTTGAAAAAGAAACAGTGGAGAAAGGGGACAGCATTTGTGTCCGCCTAATTCGGGTAGAACTTTCGACGGGAGAGGTGGAGGTTTTAGTAAGCAATTTGATGGATGAAGCACTCTTTAAAGTTGCTGATTTTAAAGAATTGTATGGGTTAAGATGGGGAATAGAAACTTCTTACGATACGTTAAAAAATAAATTTTTACTTACGTGTTTTAGTGGACAAAAAGTAGGGGCTATTTACCAAGATATTTATGCGACAATTTTTGTTCACAATCTATATTCCATAATTTCAAACGAAGAACCAGATATAATCGTACAGAAATTAGTAGATTTATTCTTAAAATATACCGAACCTATTAGACCAAATCGACATTACAAACGAAAGAAATCTATCAATAAAAGAAGAAACCTTTTTACTCAAAACAACTACAAAAGAAACTAATTTGTACCGTCCTTAGCTTAATGACATTGTCCTAAAGGAGGGACTTTATGATTTGGAAGTGGTTTAGTTTTTTTACCAATAAAATTATTTTATTTTTATGAAAAGATTTTTTGCTTTTTTGCTTTTTGTTTTTGTGGCATTTTTTGCAAACGCCCAAGGTAATATTCCTGTGACGGTACAGGGTAAGCCGTTGTCTTCTGTGACTGAGGTGACAACTTTGAGTGACAATGATGTTGTCATGATAGCGGTGAATAATTACTGGCGAAAAATAAAAGGTAAGGATTTGCGCAAGAAAGTTGCGCCATACATTGCTCAAAATTCTATCAATTATTTGCCAGCTCCAAGCGGCAATACATTGAACTTGAATGTTGTTTTTAAGTCAAGTGCTGATAATCATACCTATTACATAGACCCTTCGGGTACGTCTATTTGTTTTGATTGTAACTCGGGCGGTGATAATTCTGTATTGAATGAAATACAAACGCTGAGTAAAAATAGTACTGGCGGTACGCTCGTATTGAGCAAAGGTACGCTTGTCAGTGATTTTGTAAAATTGCCTGACAGCTCGGCTGTTAATGAGATTCAAACCTTGACCCTGACGGGACAGACTTTAAATCTGTCGAAAAATGGTGGTTCAGTAACGTTGCCAACGCCAGTGAGTGATAATTTTGCTAACGCTGATTTGACGGCAACGGGTGATAGAACGCATAATTTTGGAGTGCATAATTTGTCAATTGTCAAAAATGATGGAATAACGTCCAATGGAGTTTTGTTAAACAATTCGGCTTTTATTTATAGTCAAAAAATTGCGGATAATACATTTGGCACTATTGCCTCGTTCAATGGCGAAGTGCAGTTGGAGTCCAATCAAAATTTTGCTAATAGAAAGATTTTTAATGTAAAAAAAGATGGGTTTTACATGAACGATGGTGTGAATAATACAGGTAAGTTAATGATGATAGAAGACAGCTTAGGTAAGGTGAAATTTTTAGACAAGGATAGTTTGGGGTTGAATGATACGAATTTAGGTAATACGGATATGACTTTGGGTAGCAGTAGAACAGTAAATTTAAATGGAAACGTATTGAATTTTGTTGGAACAAAAACAAGTGACGATGTAGTATTTGACGCTCAGGTTAGATGCATTGATGATTTTTTTACAAACTCGCTGTTATCTAATCAGACAAATTTGAATAATGCAACGACTATAACGGGCAACAATAACATAACGGGCAACAATACAATAACAGCTCCTAATGGATTTACCACAACGCTTAATGGTAATGTTAGAATAACCAATACAAATAATAACACAGGCAATCTCTTACAGATTTTAAACTCAGCTGGTGACGTTGGATTTGTTACAGCACCTTCGGGCGGTCTTACTAATATTGTAGGCGGTGAAGGCGTTACGGTAACAAATTCAAATGTTGTTAATTTGGGTAGTGAATACCCTAACACGCCTTCTGTTCTTTCCTCAAAAAGATATTTCTTGTATAGCAACGAAACAAGTGCTGATGCTGGATTGATTTTTAGTAAAGATGCCTATAATGGGAGTCGGGTAGGTACTCCTTTTGTTTTTCGAGGTCGTGATACTGATGATGAAACAGAAAATACGAAAATTGATTTTGTAATGCGGAATCCGTCTGGTGATTCTATGACGCATAGTATTTTTGCAAGATATAATGGATTTGGACTATATACGCCTATGCAGATGTACTTGAACTCTGATAATAATATCCACTGTAACGCAGGAGAAGTGTTTTGGGCTTCAGGAACAAATCAAGTCAATATGGCAACTGGCAATGGATATGGCATTTTGGCGTATGGTAATAATGTTAGCTCTCCGCTGTACAGGATGAGAATAGGTAAAACTTCTGGTGCAACTTCTCCTTTTATTCAATTTGGTGATGCACAAATGAGTGTGAATAATTTACCAGCAGCAACTGCCGCAAATACGCACGTTCTCACTGGAACGGCTGGTGGTGGAACTCTTGCAATGAAATCTATTGCAAGTATTGTTCCTGCTGCAACGTTCAACTTATCCAGCAGCGGAAATCTTATGACTGCTATACATAATAATGTAGTTTTTGATGCTCCGATTGTGAACTCTAATACACTTGCATTTCAAAATGGGCAACTTACGACAACTGTAAATGGTGTAAGTAGTGCGCCGTTAGCTGTGCCATTTTCTCCGTGGACACTACAAAATAGTGGTTCAATCTATAATTTGTTTGTGTCAAGTCTTGCGCCAGCGCAACAGCCTGATGTGCGTGTTGCTATCGGCAAACAAACCGCAGCAGAAATGTTAGATGTTGAAGGTAAAACGAAAGTTGTAAATTTTCAAATGACGGCAGGAGCGGCAGTCGGGGCAGTGATGACTTCTGATGCGAATGGCAATGCGAGCTGGGATAACACGCAACTTAATAATATTGTACACACTGCAGCAGTTACGTGGTTGAATAATGCACCTGTTGTATATAGTGCAACAGATGTAGAAAATATCTACAATTTCACTAAGGTTGGTAATACTATCCATTTTGATATTCGTATCAAAATAGGCAATATACAACCTAATATAGTTACAGAAGCATATATTTTATTGCCTCATACAAATATCGGTAGCTTAGTAGCGCAACTGGTAGGCAATTTCCCTTCATCGGCAACGGCAACAGATTTGGATTTTGTCAAAGAAGGTCATTGTTTCGCCTTCTATCCTACTGCTGGAAGCGGAAGGTTGGGATTGAAGTTTATTTCGACTGCTGATGCACAAATCTGTAGTCCAAGTTGTCTTCCCAACATCGGATATTTGAACCTTTCGGGTTCTTACAAAATAGTTTAATATTATGTACACTTCAACCGTCGAAAAAACCTCCCGACTTGGCATAGACTACAAAGTTACGACCATCTATAAAGATAGTAAGGTTGTGAAATGTACCTATGAAGCCGTTTCGGACATCAATAAGTTGCAAGAGCAAAGTCATTTTTCGATGCTCAAAAATCTTGCAGAACAAAACTTAGCCTTTTTAAATACAATATAACATGAATATTATTATTCCTGACAAAGCAATTGTTACCTACTTTGTGATTGAGCCGAATGGCGACATGGTGATACAGTACGGTCGCACTGGTGAGGTGCGCATGGAGTACAAAGGTTATGCGGTGAATGATTCTGAAAATGGATTGCAGATTCGCTTGTTTTGTTCGGAATTGTCCGTTTTTGTTTATCCAAAAAGTTTTATCAAAAAATTTCCAACCTTAGAAGATTTGTTGGATTTTTTGAGAAAATCAAATTTGGCTTTGAAAAGTAGCGGTAGCGCAACACCTGATGTGGTGTTGGATATGGGGCAATGTCATTAAGCTAAGGGAATCTGAATCTATATTTTATAAATAATTGATTTTCAATATTTTAAATATTTTATAAATCTTCAAAATACTGTAAAA
>JAYWHK010000110.1:0-11060 GCA_043777755.1 Saprospiraceae bacterium | reverse complement strand
GTCGATGGTCGCTAAGACTTAAAAAACTGTTTGTTAATTGCATGCCAAATTTAATTTTTCGCAAAGATAATACTTTATTAGAACTTTACAGCCCTGCTATGTTAGATGGACTAACCACGGAGCAATTAAATGAAGTAATTACTTCAATTCCACTAAAAAGAATAGGCAAAACGGTTGAATTGGCAGGGACTTGCCTATTTTTGGCTTCTGACCTCTCAGGTTTTATCACTGGCGCAACAATTGATGTCAATGGTGGTATTCATATTCATTAAAGCGATTATTTGTAGCTAAAAGTTACTAAAAAAGCCTTCGCAAAACGAAGGCTTTTTTTATATACAGCGTCAGAAAAATTATGATTTACTTGCCGTCAATGTATTCAACAGAAGCGATGTCACTGTCATTAGTCCAACTCCTCCAGGCACAGGCGTAATGTAACTGCATTTTGGCGCAACTGCTTGAAAATCAACATCTCCAACCAATCGACTGCCATTTTTTGCAGTAGCGTCTTCGATGCGGTTAATTCCTACATCAATCACAACAGCACCGTCTTTGACCATATCAGCTTTGACAAAATGAGGAATCCCTATCGCTGCTATGATAATATCCGCTGCCAAAATTTCTTCTTTTAAATTCTTTGTACGACTATGCGCCAATGTCACCGTAGCATCTTTTCCTTTTCGGGACATTAAAATTGACATTGGTGTTCCGACGATGTTGCTTCGCCCAATAACGACACATTTTTTACCAGCTGTTTCAATCCCATAACGCTCCAACATAATCACAATACCATAAGGTGTCGCTGGCAAATATGCTGGCAGACCTTGCGCCATTTTACCAAAATTAATGGGATGAAAACCATCTACATCTTTTTTGGGGTCAATTGCCAAGGTTACTTTATCTTCGTCAATGTGTTTTGGCAAAGGCAACTGAACAATAAAACCATCAATATCCTCGTCAGCGTTGAGTTCTGCCACGATTGCTAACAGTTCCGCTTCACTAATCGCTGCTTCTCGGCGAATCAAAGTAGATTTGAAACCCACTTGCTCGCATGATTTCACTTTGCTGCGTACATAAGCCTCACTTGCAGGATTATCTCCAATCAAAACTGCTGCCAAATGTGGCGTTTTCCCACCGTTTGCTTTAATGCCAATTACTTCTTCTGCAATTTCGGCTTTGATGGTTTCCGAAAGTATTTTACCGTCTAATAGTTTCATAAGTTGTAAGTATGTTTGAATCCCAAAAATTTCTGCAAATATCGCAAACATAACTGAGATTGTAAATAATATCATTTTAATTTTTTTTACAAAAAATAAAATATTTTTGAAACCTATTCGTATTATATATTGTTATAGTTTTTTTGAGTACTCAGGATAATTTGGTTTATGTTATTTTTCTAATTGATTGTAAGCGGGCGTTAAAAATTAATTAGTATTATTTTGTCGTTGAGAAAAAGTTATAAATAGCTGACTACAAGGAAGTTATTTATAACTTTTGAGCAATCGACTGAAAAAAATAATACTAATTAATTTAGACCCAATACTTAAGACAATATAAACCAAATTTCAAGCCTACTCAGCCAAAAGTCACTAAACTACATTTGAAACACTTTTTTTCCATATTCTTACTACTCATCATGCTGATGAATGTAACTTTTTCCGCTGCCGAGCAGTGGATTGAGGAAGATTTGTGTGAGCTAAAAGCCGATTTTGACGATGCTGACGAGGATTTAAAAAAAGAGAAAGAAAAAGTAATTTATACTGTTTCTTTATCGCATTTTTTTATTGAAAATACAGTTGATTTTCAATTTTTAAAAAAAGCTATTTCTATCAAAAAAGAAAAATCTACTTCTCAGTTGTTTTGTTTCCTTCCTGAACTTCCTCCAGAACTGGAGTGCGGGTTTCAACCCGCATAAATAGGATTTAGATTATTGATTATCAATAATTTACAAAACCTAAATTCACGTTTTATTATTTTTTTCACTTAGGCGTGCGCCTAATAAAATCTATTCGGGTTAAAACCCGAACTCCAGTATGAAACTTAATTCTTATTTTAAAACTGACCTACTGTCTGGTATGGTTGTGTTTTTGGTTGCTTTGCCTTTATGTTTAGGTATTGCCTTGTCAAGTGGTGCGCCACTTTTTGCTGGTATTATATCTGGCGTGATTGGCGGTATTGTCGTTGGTCTTTTTAGTCATTCTCAATTAAGTGTGAGTGGCCCTGCGGCTGGTTTGACAGCGATTATTTTAGCTGCAATTACAAGTTTGGGTGATTATCAGACTTTTCTAATGGCAGTTGTTTTGGCTGGTGTGCTACAAATATTATTAGGTGTAGCTAAAGCTGGTACAATTTCCAACTATTTTCCTTCTAACGTCATTGAAGGTATGCTTACGGCGATTGGTATTATCATTATTATGAAACAAATTCCTCATGCTGTAGGTTACGATTTGGACAACGAAGGAGATTTATTTTTTATAGAAAAAGCAGAACACCACAATACTTTTTCATCTATTATTGATGCGATAAATTCCTCTCAATTAGGTGCTGTCATTATTTGTTTGGTTTCATTAGCGATTTTGATAGCCTTTCAAAAAGTGCAATTTTTGAAAAATCTAAAAGTCGTGCCAGGTGCGTTAATTGCCGTGATTGCTGGTATTGTTTTAAATGAAATATTTAAAATTTCTGCCCCAAATTTGGCAATTGGGCAAGAGCATTTAGTGAACTTGCCAGTTCCAGCTTCTTTTGATGAATTTTTTGGACAATTTACTACGCCTGATTTTGCTCAAATAATGAACCCAAAAGTTTGGATTACCGCTGCAACAATCGCTGTAGTAGCAAGTATCGAAACCTTGCTTTGCATCGAAGCAGCCGATAAAATGGATCCTTTGAAACGCTACACAAATACCAATCAAGAGCTATTCGCACAAGGCGCAGGTAATATCCTGAGTGGTTTGATAGGAGGTATTCCGATGACTTCTGTGATTGTTCGTACTTCGGCAAACGTTAATTCTGGCGGACGCACAAAAATTGCTGCAATTGCACATGGTGTATTTTTGTTGTTAGCTGTTGTTTCGATTCCAACTATTTTGAATAAAATTCCATTGGCTTGTTTGGCAGCGATTCTGTTGATGATTGGTTATAAATTAGCAAGTCCGAGCGTATTTAAACACATGTGGGAAAGTGGTCGCTACCAATTTATACCTTTTATCATTACTGTTTTGGCGGTTGTTTTCACCGATTTATTAAAAGGTGTAGCGATTGGTTTGGTGGTTAGTGTTTTCTATATTTTGAGAGCAAACTTAAAGTTGGCTTATTTTTTCAAAAAAGAAGAACACAACGAAGGCGAAACCATCAGCATGAAATTAGCGCAAGAAGTTTCTTTTTTGAATAAAGCGTCTATCAAACAAACGTTAAATCATTTGCCTAACAATAGTAAAATCGTTATTGATGCAACGGAAACATTTTACATTGACCACGATGTCGTACAGCTCGTCAAAGATTTTGTTGCAATTGGTTCAAAAGATAAAAATATCAATGTGGAACTCGTTGGCTTCAAAGACGAATACAAAATAATTGGCTCAGAAAGCTTGGTGCATTAAATAAGTCGGTTTTTAGTCGTAAGTCGGCTTGACGTGATGCGTATTTTAGTCGTAAGTCGGTTTTTAGTCGTAAGTCGGCTTGGCGTGATGCGTATTTTAGTCGTAAGTCGGTTTTTAGTCGTAAGTCGGCTTGGCGTGATGCGTATTTTAGTCGTAAGTCGGTTTTTAGTCGATAAGTCGATAAGTCGGATTTGCATGATGCGTATTTTAGTCGTAAGTCGGTAAGTTTTTCAACTTGCTGATTACCAATATTTTACAATATTTAAAAATTAAAAAAAATTAATAACAATGAAAGCACATACATTAGAAACACAATCAACGATGACACCTCAAAAAGCCTTAGCGTTTTTGAAAGAAGGTAACGAACGCTTTGTGAGTAACTTAAAGGTAAATCGAAATTTATTGCAACAAGCGAATGATACTCGTGATGGTCAATTTCCATTTGCAGCAGTTGTCAGTTGTATGGATAGTCGTACTTCAGCGGAATTGGTTTTTGACCAAGGTCTTGGTGACATTTTCTCAATCCGTATCGCTGGAAATATTATCAATCCTGACATTGTAGGCAGCTTGGAATATGCTGGTGCAGCAGTTGGCGTAAAATTATTGGTCGTCATGGGTCATAGCAAATGTGGTGCAGTAAAAGGAGCTTGTGACCACGTAGAATTGGGTAACTTGACAGGTCTTTTGGACAAAATCCAACCAGCCGTCAGTGCAGAAACGGAAACAAGTGATGCTGATGCACGCAACTCAAAAAATGCAATTTTCGTAGAAAACGTTGCCAAACTCAATGTAAAACAAGGAATCCAAACCATTTTGGAAACAAGTCCTACACTTCGTGGCTTGATAGAAAGTGGAAAATTGGGCATCGTAGGTGGCAAACATGATTTGGATACAGGCGTAGTAGAATTTTACGAAGATACACTTGTTGCTTAAATCAAGGATTTCTTTTGAAAAATAAATAAAAATGGGCGAAGCGCAATAAAGTAGCGTTTCGCCCATTTTTTATCAATACGCTTTGTACCCAACGCTTACGCCAAAACCCAAAACAACACCTTCCGCAAAGGGATAAGCTGATAAATGATACTGATTAAAAAGTTTTTTGCTCGATTTGGCATACATAAGATGAAGCATCGGAATCGAAACACCTCCATCAAAAAAATCTATTCCATGTCCATAAACACCAATACCGAAACCTTCCATTGAATTTTTGAAAAAATAATCAATACCAATTTTTCCAGAACCAATACTATTTCTACCCCGACGACCTTCTTCTGCTATCACTCCTCCTCCTAATGCAAGGTGAAGTACTACCCTTCTCTTAATTTTTTGAGCAACGCCCAAATGAAAAGGAATTAGATAAACATTCGTAAATCCATCAACGCTCTTGTCATAGCCAGTAAGTACATCAACACTGGCTTCTAGAAAAATATTGGATAAAAAAGGTGATTTTGCTCGATAGGCTTTCTTTGTTTTTGGAAAAATATTGCAGCCATCTTGCGCAATTCCGATGCCGTGAGCAAGCATCAATAAGAAAATAATAAAATACTTCATTGCTTATGTGTTTTTCAAAAAAACGATAAGCTGAACTATTTTATTATTTTTGTTAAAAATTTTAACTAAACAAGTCTGCCATCTGCCATTGTCAATCGGGTATCACTCAATTCCGCCAACTCGAGATTGTGTGTCACAATAACGAATGTTTGTTGTAAATCTTTTTTTAATTGTAAAAAAAGTTGGTGTAGGTCTTTTGATGTATTAGAGTCCAGATTTCCAGTTGGTTCGTCAGCAAAAATCACCAAAGGCTCATTGATAAGCGCACGTGCAATCGCAACACGCTGTGCTTCTCCACCTGAAAGTTGCGTTGGCTTATGCGAAATTCTATCTTTCAAGCCCAAATAATCCAATAATTCCTTTGCTCGTGATTCAGCTTTACTTTGCGCTGTTTTGGCAATCAAAGCAGGCATAATGACGTTTTCCAAAGCGGTAAACTCAGGTAAAAGATGGTGAAATTGAAAAACAAAACCTATGTTCTTGTTCCGAAAATCAGCCAATTGCTTGTTATTCAACTCATTGATGACCGTATCATTGATGATGACATTCCCAGCGTCCGCATTGTCCAACGTTCCGATGATGTGAAGCAAAGTACTTTTGCCAGCACCAGATTTCCCAACAATGCTCACCAGTTGCCCTTTTTCAATTTTGACACTCACACCTTTCAAAACGTCAAGATTACCATAACTTTTTTTAATATTTTCCGCTACAATCATATTTTGTAAAAATTTGAAAGCAAAGGTATAAAAAATACATGGACAAAAAAAATAATTCTAAATTTGTCTGAAATGGTAAAAAAAAATGTTAAATTTTAACATTTTGGAACGATATTCGTATTTATGTCACAAATTATTAACTCTCCTATTGCTGATATTAAAGATTTGTTATATTTTTGCAAACCAATACATAAACAGACAAGATTTGTCTGTTACAACAACTAAAATTAAATTCTAAATTTTTCAGTCCCATGTTCAAAAGTTTTACAATGCCCAAAATAGGTCTTGCCTTATTTTGCCTTCTCTTCACACTAAGTTCTTGTGTTAAAAATCCGCTACCAACATCTGATGATGTTCGTAATTTTGACAACAAAGTTGCACTACAATGGAATAGCCTTTATTTAGATGTTGAAAAAAATGCAGGCGGCAAAGTTCGTCCGCCACAATCAGCCCGAGTGTTGGCTTACATTGGCATAGGTACTTACGAAGCCTTGGTCAGTGGTATGCCAGGTTACAATTCAATGGCACACAAATTTTCAGGCTTGATTCTACCAAAAGTTGAAACAGGTGTTGTTTATCACTGGCCTTTGGTTTATAATTTTGTTTATTCTACTTTATTAAAAAAATTCTATCCGAGCGACCCGATTCAAGTTGCTGATGCCAATATGATGTTTAAAATTTTCTCTTTAGAGCAAGAAATTTTGAAACGTTATGAGCGTGAAATTCCTGCCGATGTGGTCAGAAATTCAGAAGATTATGCCAAAAAAGTAGCAGAAGCGATCTATAACTGGTCTTCAACCGACCCTAATGGACATGAATCTTACAAAAAAGTAACTGACCCTTCCTATGCAGCTCCAGTTGGCCCAGGATTATGGAAGCCAACGTCAAGCGGCGCAGCAATGGGCCCATATTGGGGTAAAGTTCGTCTGTTTGCGGCTCAAGAGAATGATCGTCAAAATGGTGTTGCGCCTATTCCATTCAGCGAAGCAACCAACTCTAAATTTTACCAACAAGCCATGGAAGTAAAAACTGTTGTGGACGACATCAAAGCAAATAAAGATTATGAAGGTCGTTGGATTGCAGAGTTTTGGAGTGACGATATGGCTGGATTCACCTTCACGCCAGCGGGACGTTTGGTTGCTATTTTGAACCAAGTCGTAGAAAAAGACAATTCTAACTTAGAAAAATCTGTATTTGCTTATGCAAAAATGGGGCTTGCATTGAATGATGCAGCCGTTTGTTGCTGGGCATTAAAATACAAATGGAACATCGAGCGTCCAGAAAGCTACATCACAAGAGTCATTGATAGCAAATGGAAACCAATCATGGGCGAACCTACAGCTGGCGCAGGCAATGGATTTACGCCACCTTTCCCAGCATATCCTTCTGGTCACTCTACTTTTGGAGCAGTTGGCTCAGAAGTAATGGCTTCTATCTTTGGTTATAATTTTGAAATCATTGACCGTTGTCACGAAAATAGAAAAGATTTCTTAGGTATTCCACGCTCTTACAGTAACTTTTTTACGATGGCAAACGAAAACGCTTACTCTCGTATTCCAATCGGCGTACATTTCCGAATGGACTGCGAAGAAGGTCTTCGTGTAGGTTATTTGGTTGGTCAGCGGGTAAATGCGTTGCCTTGGCATAAATAATTTTCAGAAAATTATAATATTTTCTTAAAATTGTCGAATTTACAAACCTTTTTAACATATAATTGCGTTATATGATAAGCCCGAAAGTTGAACAAACAAGTTTCGGGCTTTTTCTTACTAATAAAATCAAAATCTATGAAAAAAATATTTTTGTTTTTCCTTTTAGCATTTGCCTTGATGGCTCAGAATGTTGATGCTCAATCCAAAAAAGTAACCAAGAAAAAACCAACGACTTCTTCAAAATCAAAAGATAAAAAAGGCGATGATGAAGTAAATTTTTGGACAGAAAAAATGATGTATGGTGGTTTTATCAATTATCCTGCATTTGGAAATGGCGTTTTTAATATGTCGCTTTCACCAATGATTGGCTACAAATTGCATAAAAATGTTACTGCGGGCTTAATCACAAGCATTAATTACACTTGGTTAAGAAACCCAAATTTTGCAGAACCTCCTATCAATTTAGTAGAAATGGGCGCAGGTATTTTTGCTCGTGCAAAGTTTTTTAACGTGGTTTTGATTCATGCTGACTATCAAAAAACAAATTATAAGGATATTGATTGGACAACAACGCCTATTTCCACTATCAAAACTCCTGTAACTTCCGCAAGAGTAGGTTTAGGCTATTTGCAAGGATTTTCTAAGTGGAAATACGAAATTGGTATTTACTACGATGTATTATACGATGCTACAACATCATTGCGTACTACTCCTTTTGACTACCGTGCCGCAATTACTTACAATTTTTAAGTAACTATTTAGCGTTGAAAAAATCGAAGATTTTTTTATTTTCACCACGGAGAAACAGAGGTCACGGAGACAAAAAATTAGCCTTCGGCTAATTTTTTGCTAAACTCTGTGTTCTCCGTTTCTCCGTGGTAAAAAATTCCAAAAGTGGTAAATAGTTACATTTTTAAAAAGTAAAAAACCTAACAATATTAGAGTTGTTAGGTTTTTTTGTATTTTTGCAAAAAAAATACAATGAATAAAAAATATACATTACTATTATTACTTCAAGCCTTGTTTTTTGCAGCTTTTGCACAAAAAACAAGGCTTGACACTTATATTTCCGAAGGTATCAAGAACAGCCATGTTTTAAAACAAGAAAATTTTTTATTAGAAAAAAATCTTTTGGCACTCGAAGAGGCAAAAGCATTGAAAAAACCAAATGTTGCACTCAATGGCTTATATACCTTGGGTTATGGTGGTCGTGAGGTAAGTTTAGATTCGTTGGTAAATCCTATCTACAAGACCTTGTATAGCATCACTAAAAATGAGCAATTTCAAACGGCATTGCAACAAAACAAGAGCTTTTTTCTGAATCCCTACAATTTTTACGATGTCAAAGCCCGTACGACCTACCCTATTGTCAATGCCGAAATCAAGCTCAATGAACGAGCAAAAGCTGAAATGATTCCTTTCAAGCAAGCTGAAATCAATGTTTTTAAAAGGGAATTGGCAAAAGACATCAAAACGGCTTATTTTCGTTATTTGCAAGCGACACAAGCAATTGGGATTTTTGACAATGCCCTAAAATTACTGAATGATTTGAAAAGAATCAACCAAAGTTTGGTGAATAATGGCGTTGGATTGCCTTCCTTGTTGGTTCGCTCGAATAGTGAAATCTTGAAAATTGACGCACAACGCTACGAAGCCCAAAACAATCAAAAAAATGCTGCCGCTTACTTTAATTTTTTAATTGGAAAAAAATTTGAAGAAAAAATAGAAATAGATTCTACATATTTATCAGACAATCAGCGTTTTATAAAAAATATAACAGCAGACATCAACAATAGAGAAGAACTTCTAAAACTACAATCCGCAGCCAAACTTAGTGAAGTTGCCCTTGATTTTCAAAAATCTTATTACAAACCTAAACTGAACTTTTTCCTCGACCTCGGTGCGCAAGGCAACCTTTACCCATTCAATTCTAATCCACTTTATGTGTTTGGTGGATTGCAATTTGAATATCCGCTTTACGATGCAAAACGCAATAAAAAACGCATTGAAATGGCTGGAAAAGACATTGCTGCACTCAACGAACAAACACAAAATGCTGAAAATCAATTGAATCTACAATTAAACGTTAGCGTAAATTCTTACTATTCAGCATTGGGTATTTACGAATCAACCAATGGGCAAATCACGCTCAACAAACGCTATTACAACGATATTTTAAAAAAATATAAAGAAGGTACAGCCCTTTTTATTGAGCTTAATGATGCACAAACACAACTTCTAATCGCAGAATTGCAACAAAGCATTGCACTTTCTAATGTTTGGATAAAATTAGCAGAATTAGAACGAGCAAGTGCAGGTTATGCGTTTTAAGTTATAAAATCAATTCAAAATGAAAAGACGAACCATTTTAAAAAGCGTTTTAGCAAGTGCTTTCATAACAGAAAACTTAGGAAACCGTTTGCAAGCAGCTGAAAATCAGTTAGATACACTTACAAAAGGACAAATCAACCATTCGGCTTGTCGCTGGTGTTACAACGATATTCCTCTTGAAGATTTTTGTAAAAAAGGCAAAGCCATGGGCTTGGTTGCCATTGATTTGCTCGAACCCAACGAATGGGCTACGGCAAAAAAATATGATTTGCAAGCGTCCATGGGTTCTACTTTCCCAGGTCAGGCATTTCATATCAAAAAAGGTTTTAATAAAATAGAAAACCATAAAATCCTTTGGGAATATTACGAAGACATCATTCCAAAAGCTGCAAACGCTGGACTAAAAACCATCATTTGTTTTTCGGGAAATCGTGAAGGCATGAGCGACGAAATGGGCATAGGAAATGCTGCTATCGGTTTGCGAAAATTGATGCAACTCGCTGAAAAACATAATATTACGATGTGTATGGAATTGCTCAATTCCAAAGTAGATCACCAAGATTATCAATGCGATAAAACAGATTGGGGCGTAGCACTTTGCAAAGCTGTCGGTTCTGAAAATTTCAAATTGTTGTACGATATTTACCACATGCAAATCATGGAAGGTGACGTAATCCGTACCATCAAAGAAAACCAGCAATACGTTGCACACTACCATACGGGTGGCGTTCCTGGGCGACATGAGATCGACGATTCGCAAGAACTCTACTACCCTGCTATTATGAAAGCAATCGTTGAAACAGGCTATAAAGGCTTCGTGGCACAAGAATTTATTCCAACAAATGCCAACAAATTGCTATCCTTAGAAAAATGTATGAAAATTTGTGATGTATAGTATTGTGTAAAAAACAAAACTGTCTTTGAAAAATACAGTTCAAAGACAGTCTTGTAAAAAATTATAGCAAATGGAAATTTGCTTTATTACTCCGCTTTTTAGATTCTCACCTGAGTACCAAAGATTGGTAGTAAATAATGAGAAAATACACGAAGGAAAAGTGATTGTAAAAACATTTTAAATTGGATTTTTTATGTTAAAATTAAAATTATTTTGATGATTAAGTAGTTGGGCTAAAATAAACGTGGTTATTTTTTTCAGTCGATTGCTCAAAAAGTAATAAATAACTGCCTTACAGTCAGCTATTTATTACTTTTTT
>JAYWHK010000109.1:0-3911 GCA_043777755.1 Saprospiraceae bacterium | reverse complement strand
ATTTGTGTAGGTGAAACCTATAAATTAGAAATACAAGATGCAACACTTACGGGTATTCAATGGAAAAAAGACGGTTTGGATATTTCTGGTGCAAATGGATTGACTTACAATGCTATCCAAGTAGGTGTTTATACTTACACTTCTAATGGTGTTGGCGGCTGTGCAGTCGGGCAGTGCTGCCCGATTGAGCTGACCTTGAATCCAAGTTGCTGCAAACCAAAGGTTTGTACAACGGTGAAAATTACAAGAAAATAACTTTTGGTAAAATTGATTTCTTATAAAAATAATCCTATCGTAGCAATGCGGTAGGATTTTTTGCTGTTATGAATATCGTTTTTGAGTTTTTCTAAATTCATGCTATTCTTCTTTGAATATTTTAACTTATAAATCAAATTAACGGTTCAAAATAAGTTCTTTGAGTTTTCGGAGTATATAAACGATTTGAAGGAGGTCATCGAAATCAGCAGCATCAAATTTTCGACTTACAAAATATTCTTTACCTTCTAAAACCGTAAAATTCCAAATACTACCAACCAACCAAGCACCATAAATGGGTTTTTGGTCAGCGTTTTTGTGCTGTGCTACCAGCATAGCTGCAAGCATTTGAGCTTCGGGGTCGTTGCTATCTCCTTTTTGTTTTTTGAACTCTTGCAAAAAGAAATAAGGAACACGAGGAGTAGCCATACCAGCAGGGCTAGCCAATAAACAGTCACAGATTACGGATATTTTAAGGTCATTGATTACCGTTGTCATAGGGCGTTCATAGAACGAAACAATAACGTCATCTACTTCTATGTCAGCTAAGTCAAAAAGAAGGCTAATAAATTTCATTTTCAGCTCTTCTTCATTCCAACCATCACCTGACCGTAATGTTTTTTTGTGAAGTTTTTTTAGACGATTTAATTCGTCAATAGAAAGCTCTCCAAGGGTAGTAGTTATCCATTGACCAATTAAAGCACCTTCTCTAAGACGAGGTAAGCCAAAACTATATAAAATTGTATCTGTATCTAAAACTAATTTTTCAATCTTTTCCATGTTACTAAATATTGAAATAATTAACAAATAAAAGCACAAAGCTACACTTTTTTATCCAAATAAACCCATTTATGACCACCCAAAATAAAAAATAAGGTAAGATTGTAAACGAGGTAAAAATTGATTTCTTATAAAAATAATCCTATCGTAGCAATGCGGTAGGATTTTTTTTGTTGGAATGGTACGGTATTTTTACGAAAAACTGCCTTTTTATCAATAAAATCGAACCAATCATCTAATATTTTTTTCAATTTAAAAAATAAAACTATCTTTGCCTTGATTTGTACAATTTACAGTCCTTTTTTATTTTTATGATGAAGAAAAACATTGTTTTCGTTTTATTTTTTGCTTTTACAGCAAGTCTTTTTGCCCAAAAAGGCACTATTCGTGGTAACGTTTTTGACCAAGCTGGACAGCCCGTTGGTTTTGCCAATGTTATTTTGGTCGGTACTAAAAAAGCAACAACTTCTGATATTGAAGGTTTTTACAACATTTCAAACATTGATGCTGGTACGTACCAACTCATGGCAACCTTCATTGGCTACGATACTGCTTATGCTTCCGTGACCATCAAACAAGGGACGATTGTGAACCAACGTTTGACCATCAAAGAAGGTGGTTCTACGCTGAATGAGGTAAGTGTTACAGCTCAAAAAAAGGAAATGGCCCGTACCGAAGTCCAAGTATCAAAGGTGACGGTGACTCCAAAACAAATCAAATCCTTGCCTTCGACAGGTGGTGATGCTGATATTGCGCAATATTTACCTGTTTTACCAGGCGTTGTCTTTACGGGTGACCAAGGTGGACAGTTGTATATTCGTGGTGGTTCGCCAGTTCAAAACAAGATTTTGTTGGACGGAATGACCATTTACAATCCTTTTCACTCTATAGGTTTTTATTCTGTTTTTGAAACGGAGGCGATTCGTAGCGTTGATGTTTATACGGGTGGTTTCAATGCCGAGTATGGCGGACGTGTTTCGGCAGTCGTGGACATCAAAACAAGAGAAGGCAACAAGAAAAATTTTGGTGCTACAGTTTCTGCAAGCCCTTTTATGTCAAAAGTCTTGCTCGAAGGACCAATCGTTAAGCTCAAAGAAGACAATGGAACGAGTGTTTCTTTTCTTTTGACTGGAAAAAAATCATATTTAGACCAGACTTCACGCTCGTTGTACAATTATGCAGCCCGTGACAGCTCAGGATTGCCTTTTAATTTTCAAGATTTTTACGGAAAAGTATCCATTATTTCTGGAAATGGTAGTAAAGCGAATGCTTTTGGTTTTAATTTTTCTGACCGAGTGAACTATGCTGATGTCGCTGATGTGTCTTGGGATTCAAAAGGTGGCGGTGTGAATTTTACCTTGATTCCTGCCATGTCAAACTTGATTATTGGTGGTCGTGTAGCGTTTTCGGAATATAAAGCACGCATTGATGATGCGGACAAAAAACCAAGAAGCAGTGCTATTTCTGGTTACAATGCCAACCTTGATTTTACGTATTTTGGTGCGGACAACGAGGTGAAATACGGTGTTGAACTCAATGGTTTTAAGACTGATTTTAGTTATGTGAACTATTTGGGTTATACATTTGAACAAAATGATAACAATACAGAAGTGGCTGGTTTTTTGAAATACCGCCAAAAAATTGGTGCATTTGTCATTGAACCAAGCCTTCGTGGACAATATTATGCTTCTTTGGCGACTTTTTCACTCGAACCTCGTTTTGGTTTAAAGTGGAATATTGCTAAAAATTTGCGTTTCAAGTTTGCAGGTGGTTTGTACTCTCAAAACTTGATTTCGACAGTCAATGAAAAAGATGTTGTTAATCTTTTTGTTGGTTTCCTTTCAGGTCCTGACAAATTGTACAACTTGAATACAAAAGAAGAAATTGACAACCGTATTCAAAAATCAATGCAAGCGATTGCTGGTTTTGAGTTTGACATTACGGACAATATAGACATCAATGTTGAGCCATATTACAAGCGTTTTAACCAGTTAATTGGCATTAATCGCAACAAGTTGAAATCAACAGATGCGGATTATTCAACAGAAACAGGTAGTGCTTATGGTATTGATTTTTCTACCAAGTACCAATCTGAAAGGGCTTACGTTTGGCTTACCTACTCGCATGGTTATGTGAATCGTTTTGATGGTGTTCAAACTTACCCAACCATTTTTGACCGTCGCCACAACATCAATACCTTGGTGACGTACCAATTGGATAAAAAAGGAACTTGGGAAGCGAGCGCACGTTGGAATTTAGGAACAGGTTTTCCTTTCACTTTGACACAAGGTTTTTATGGTCAAAACCCTTTGAGTGGTGGTGTACAATCGAATGTCGGCACAAGCAACCCAGAAATTGGCATTATTTACTCTGAAACACGTAACGGAGGTCGTTTGCCGACTTACCATCGTTTGGATTTTTCTTTGAAAAAAACAATGAAATTTGGCAAGCGTTCTAAATTAGAAATTGTAGCGAGTGCAACAAATGCCTACAACCGTAAAAATATTTTTTACTTTGACCGTGTGCGTTATACCCGTGTAAATCAGTTGCCGATTTTACCAACGATGAGTATGAATTTTAGTTTTTAATTTTATTAAACCACCTAAGTCACAAAGGACACCCAAGTATAATAAGCATAAAACTTAGATGTCCTTCGTGACTTAGGTGGTTCAAATTAGTGTAGTGATTTTTAAGTTTTCTTAGTATTCAATTTATTGGCTATCTGTTGTTTATTGCCACTTTTACCAACTATGAGTATTTTTGAAGCAAAACTTAGATTTTTTATTAAACTATCTAAGCCACAAAGCGCATCTAAGTAATAATCGTAAAACTTAGATGTCCTTTGTGACTTAGGTGGTTCAAATTAGTTTAGTTGG
>JAYWHK010000108.1:0-29196 GCA_043777755.1 Saprospiraceae bacterium | reverse complement strand
AAGTGCGTGGACAAAATAAACACATAGGAATATAGGACACATAGAACATTGATTTTCAATACTATGTGTCCTATATTCCTATGTGTTTAATATCAAATAATTTTATCTTATGAAAAAATTAAATTTTTTAATATTTTTTGCCTTTTTTGCTTGTTTTTTGATGAGTTCTTGTCAAAAAACACGTGTTTTACCGATTTTTGGAGAACGGGAATTTAAAAATGGCGATACAATTTTCCAGACAATTCCAGACTTTTCGTTTGTCAATCAAGACAGTCAAATAGTGACGCACAAAGATTACGAAGGCAAAATATACATTGCTGATTTTTTCTTTACGCATTGCCCAACGATTTGCCCAAAAGTGAAAAAAAATATGCTACGTGTTTTGGAAAAATACAAGGACAATCCGAATGTTGTGTTGCTTTCGCATACGATTGACCCCAAGCACGATACTGTTGGGCGATTAAAAAATTATGCTGAAAAATTAGGTATTTCTGCTCCGAAATGGAATTTGGTGACAGGTGATAAAACAAAAATCTATGATATTGCGTTTTATTATGCGAGTGTTGCACAAGAAGATGCAACTGCGCCTGGTGGTTTTGACCATAGTGGTTATATCATTTTAGTAGATAAAAAACGCCGAGTCAGAGCTGCAGCCGATGGTACAATTGACGAAGCGGTAACGAAATTTTTAGAAGATATTGATATTTTATTAGAGGAAAAATAGAATTTTTTTTCAATAGTCTTGAAAATATATTGAAAAGTAGTATTTTTGTGTAAAAAAGAATGGCAAGAGATAAATTTCATCAAGAAGTACGCCAAGCCTTAGAACAAGAAGGTTGGTTTATATCAGACGATCCTTTGTATTTGAAAATTGGACGAATACCAATACATATTGATTTGGGTGCAGAAAAACTAATTGGTGCAGAACGAAATGGTGAGAAGATTGCCGTTGAGGTGAAAACTTTTAGTAAATCTTCTTTTATCACAGCCTTTCACGAAGCTGTTGGACAATATATTGTTTATCGAGAAGCTTTGGAAGAAATGGAAGTTGAAAGAACTTTATACCTTGCTATTCCTGCCGATACTTACGAAGATTATGGAGAGGAAACATTGGTGCAACGGGTTTTTAGAAACAATAAAATCAAAGTCATTATTTATGAACCTTCTTTAATATCTACTTTATCATGGCTAAAATAAAAAAATATCAAAAAGCAATTTTAGAAATCTTAAATGACTATACCAAAATTCGCTATTCTAACATTAATGCAGAAAATCAATTGATTGCCGATAAAGAAAATCATCGTTATCAAGTCGTTACCATTGGTTGGGATAACAAAAAATTTGTCCATGATTGTCCTATTCATATTGACATTATTAATGACAAAATCTGGATACAACGGAATATGACAGAAATAGATTTAGGGCAGTTTTTTATGGAACGAGGCATCAGTACCAACGAAATTGTCTTAGGTTTCCTTTCTCCCAAAATGCGTGAATATTCTGATTTTGCATTGGCGTAGTCATTAAAAAACACAAAATAAACAAAGTGAATTTTACTTTTATATGATGCTCAAAAATCTCTTAATTATCGCATTGTCAATCTTTTGCAATGTTATTTTTGCTCAAAAAAGCAATCTTTTTATCAATGTAGGTGGCATTAAGCCAAATACAGGTAGTCTTTTTGTAGCAGTTCATGTCAAAGAAAATTATTTGAGTAAAACGCATTATGCGACACAAGTAGTAAAGGCAAAATTAGAAAACCAACAAGTAGAATTTTACCTTCCACAAGGCACGTATGCCATCGCTATTTTTCAAGACTACAATGGAAATCAAGTTTTGGACAAAAATGTGATGGGCATTCCGCAAGAGCCTTACACTTTTTCAAATAGCGTAAGGCCCAAGTTCCGTGCGCCAACATTTGACGAAGCAAAAATCTTAATAGAGGATAAAACACTTACTATCAATCTGAAATTGGCAGCTTGGTAAATACCTAATATCCAATATCTCTTATTTTCCTTCAAAAATTGCTGGTCTTTTTTCCAAAAAAGCATTGACGCCTTCTTTGTAGTCACTTGTTTCGCCGGCTTGTGTTTGGAGTTTATCCTCCAGAACCAACTGCGCTGACAAGGTATTCGACATGGACTCGTTGAGTGCTTTTTTGGTGAGCCAAAGTGCCTGAGTAGGCATTGCAGCCAATTGATTGGCTATTTTCATGCCTTCTTCCATAAAGACCTCATCTTCAAAAAACTTGTAAATCATACCAAGTCTTTCGGCTTCTTCGGCACTGATTTTATCTGCCAACATCATCAAAGCCGATGCTTTTTGAAAACCTATCAAACGAGGTAAAAAATACGTTCCGCCGCTGTCTGGAATCAGACCAATTTTTGAAAAAGCTTGAATGAAACTTGCTGATTTTGCTGCAATTACAATGTCGCAAGCCAAGGCAAGGTTTGCCCCTGCGCCAGCCGCAACACCATTCACCAGTGCTATGACGGGCTTTTGCAATTGTCGAATTTGACGGACAATTGGATTGTAATTGTCTGTTAAGATTTTGCTCAAAGGTGGACCATCGGGTGCGATAATTTCCTGTAAATCTTGCCCTGCACAAAAGGCTCTCCCTTCACCTGTCAAAACAACAGCTCGAATATGGCTTTCTTCGTGGCATTTTTCCAATAGAGATTGTACTTCTTGTGCCATTTCACTGTTAAAACTATTGAAAACTTTTGGGCGACCCAGTGTGATAATCGCCACACCATTTTCTTTTACTTCAAAATTTGTATTCATATTATGATAGTCTTTTAAGTCAATAAGTCTTTTAATTTGAGACATAACAAATTTACAGTTTATTTTATAGCTTTTGGAATTATTATCAAATTCTTTGTAATTCGAGAGTCGATAGTCGAAAATAAAGACTGATTTTTCGACTCTCGACTCTCGAATTACGGAAAACTTACACAAGGATAAATTTTTTGTAATTCGACGTAAATTTGTTATGAACTCTTACTCTCTCTTCCCCAACGACACCATCAAACCACTTACGACAATCAGTGTCATTCCTAAAAAAGTAAGCGCATCAGGAAATTTATCGCCTACTAAAAGCCCTAAAAAAATCGAGAAAACAATATTGGAATAGCTAATCGCTGATACAATGCCTGCTTTTTCTATGCCATAAGCCTGTGTCGCATAAAATTGACCAATCAGTGCTGCAAAACCAACTGCTACAATATCAAAAAGATGATGAATTGATGGCACTTTAGGTTGTGAAAGCATAAAATCAAGGGCTGGGTTGTAATTGTAATGACCAATAATCATCGAAATTAGTGGCAGTAAAATGCCCCAACACATAAACGATAAAACGATGCTTCTTGTTTCATAGTATTTTTTTAATTCACTCACGGACAAATAGGCAGCAGCGGACAATCCTCCATTAATCAATCCCATAAGATTATTGATACGAAAAAGTGCAATGTCTGGTCTGAAAATGACGATAATTCCTAAAAAACCTACGATTAATGCCAGCCAACCACTGCGATTGAGGTGTTGGTGTAGAAAAAAATGTGAGAAAAAAGCAATGAAAAAAGTAGATGTTTGATAAAAAGTAAAAGCCTCGCCAAGGCTCGTATGCGTAAGGTTATAAGCAAAAGCATAGAGAGAGATTGTTCCAATAAGACCTCTGAAAAGTAGCAGCAAAGGTTTACCACCTTCATTTTTTAGCGGTTTTGTTAAAATAGAAAATAGGATAAATGCGACACCTGTCAAGTTCCGAAACAGCACAATCTGTACAGAATCAAAGTCATGCCCTAATTTTTTTACAAAAAGACCCATCGCTGCAAAACCAAACGACGCAATCAACATATATCCTATTCCTTTATATTTAATCATTAAGTTGGCGTATTTACATCGTCCCAAAGTACGTTGTCTTCATTTTGGAAACAAGTCAGCCAATTAAGTGCGTAGTGGCGTTCATAAACGATGCCTGGTTCAAGACCAGCTGGAGATTCTTGTCCTTTGATTCGAGCATTGACAACCGCCCAATGGCAACGATACGTCAAATCCAATTGGTCTAAAATCGTATCAGTATCTCTTAATTTTGCCATTTTTCTCATGCCGTCAGCACCGTTTGAAATGACAAATTTAGCAATTTCTTCTACTGGGCAAATTTGCGTAGGCGCAGCGTATTGTTCATTGATAAAACCCAATGCCCAAAACAATGTCCAAAGTGCTTCGTAATGCCATAAAGTATTAATTCTCAGATGTTCATCATTCGTTTCGTTGTAGAAAAATGCTTTTTCTTTTGGCGACAATTTATCTAAAATGCCCAAACCATTGCCAATTTCTTCTAATTTTGATTGCTCAATATCGCCTCCTTCAGCTTTGACGCTGCAAATAAAAATTGCTAAAGCACGGTCTATAATTTCGTCTTGGGAGCGCATTTTTACTTCTGAAGCATTGGGCGTAAAAGGTAAGCCACCGTTCACGGGAATACTCATTTGTTGTAGCATTTCCATTGCGCCAGCTTTGCGAGCCTGTTGTCTTTCACTAATTTCCGTATTATTGTCTTCCTCGAAAGCAGATAAGTGACGATCAAAAAAAGTGCTTTTAATAGCAACATCTAAGCTATTGGTGCTTTCATTTTTTGCCAAATCAAATAAAAATTCTAAATCTCTATTGTAAAAACCTTGTGTAATGGCATTCGGGAAAAGATTGTTTTGACCAGAAAAAACAATTGCATCAAGACTTTTGACAATCATATTTAAGCCAGGGCTAAACTGTGCCATAAAATTTGGCTCTGCCAAAACAGCAATCTCGGTATTAATCGTTGCTAATTTTGCCAACATTTTGTCCCAAGTATCTTTATTTTTTAATTCCAACTGATGCACCATATTGCTCATGCCGACCAAATTCTGAGTAATAGCATCAGTTGCTTCATTGAGTTGATAATCGTAGTTTTCACGCTGCCGACAATTGAAAGTTAAGGTTTTTCCCTTTGAAAAAAGTGTTTTGCCAACGGCAACGCTAAAAGATGCGCTGCGGGCAGTCCGATTTGCTTCTTTTACTTTTCCAAAATAAAGTTCAAGAAGGTTTTTTAATACATCTAAATCTGTTTGATGTGTATAAAGTGCAATATTTTCCATATATTTTTAAATAAAATGTGAATAGTCTTATACTGAAAAAATAGGTAAATGTTGCAAAAGTTGAATTTAGCCTTTCAAAACATTTATTAGTTTTGAAAATCTTTCTTCATCGTTCAAAATATCATACAGTTCTTCGTGGTATTCTGCAAAAGTTGGGAGATTATTATGTCCTCCTTTTTCAATAACAAAAAGGCTTGCTTTGGTAGGATTGAGTTCCATCAGCTTTACACTGTCCGTGTAAGGCATTAATCTATCTTTTTTTCCATGAATAAAAAAAATCGGACAAGTAACTTTTTTTATAAAATAATCCGTTCTTATTTTGTATTTCAAAAGCCATCGCAGCGGTATTAAAAAACCACCCGACCTAAATATTTGCTTGTAAAAACTAAAATATGGGGAATCTAAAATCAACATTCGGGGCTTGTTCCAAGAAGCGATTCGAGCAGCAATGCCACTTCCCAGTGAGCGTCCATAGATGACAATATTTTCTTCGGGATAATGTTCTGACAGCCATTTGTAAGCGGTTTGTGCATCGCTGTACAAGATGGCTTCTGTGATTGCTCCTTTGCTTTTGCCAAAACCACGATAATCCATCATGAAAAAATCATAGCCTTTGCCTACAAAATCACGAGCGAATTTGCCCCAACCTTTGATGCTTCGAGAGTTTCCTTTGAGGTAATACACTACGCCTTTGCTGTTGGGTACTGTAAAATGTACCGCATTGACATAGCCTCCATCTTCCATATCGAAGTGGATTTCTTGAAAAGGAAAAGGGTATTCATACTTAAAGTACTTCGGCAGTCGTTCAGGACGGAAGAAGAAAAAGTCTTGTAAAACGTAAAAAATCAAGCAAAGTCCGCCATACGCCAACAAGAAAGTGGTGAATACTCCTGAATAATATAACATGATTAATTTTGCGCCATAACTTCTCCTATCAGTGAAGCGAACAACAAACGACCATCTTCGTTGCCAAGGAGTTTTTCGGAAGCACGCTCAGGATGCGGCATCATACCAAAAACATTGCGTTGTTCATTGCAAATACCAGCGATGTTGCGGCTTGTTCCGTTTGGATTGGCAGCAGCATTGATTTTGCCATTTTCGTCACAATATTTGAAAAGAACTTGGTTGTTTTTTTCCAAAGCGTCCAATGTTGCCTCGTCAGCATGGAAACGACCTTCGGCGTGTGCAATTGGAATCTTTAAGGCTTTTTTCTTGTCTAAAGCCCTTGTTAAACGAGATTTACTGGTGGTGGTTTTCAAAAAAACATTTTTACAAATAAATTTTTGATTTTCATTGCGCAACAAAACGCCTGGCAAAAGTCCGCTTTCACACAAAATCTGAAAACCATTGCAAATACCAAAAACATAGCCGCCTTTGTTGGCAAACTCAATCACCGCTTGCATGATTGGGGAAAAACGAGCAACTGCGCCACAACGCAAATAATCACCGTAAGAAAATCCGCCAGGCAAAATAATACAATCTTTTTTTCCAAAACCTTTCAACGAAGTGTCTTTGTGCCAAAGTTTTACAACTTCTGCGCCCATTACGTTGCCCAGAACGTGCATCATATCGTCATCGCAATTCGAGCCAGGAAAAAGTACTACTCCAAATTTCATAATCTAAAATTTATATTTCCACGCATGGAAGTTTATAATCAATATTTTTTAATGTATTAAAATCCTAACCAACTATGGTACTGCAACGCCAAAACAATTGCCAAGCAAATTAAATGTACAGCTTCCGCCATTTGTCTTTCAAACTGTAAGAAATGATACGTCACAAAAATTGCTAATGTAGGTGCTAACAAAACCAAATTGTGTGTGCTGACATTGGATTGAATCAACAATGGTGCGGCAGCTATAATCAATGACCAGTATAAAACAGTCTGAAATTTTTGAACTTGAATACTTTTTTTAGAACTGTAAAAACCCTGACTAACAATTGACAAGCCAATTAATAGAGCATAAACGAGGCGTATTCCGTAAGAAATCCAATTGTTTTCTCCTGTAAAATTTAAAAATCGAATGTTTTTTGAAATTTGTTCATTCCAAAAAAAATCATAACGATTCAAAACAAAGTAAAAAGTTCCTACTAAAAAATAGACTGTAAAAAAGCCAACTAAAACCATCGAAATCTCTTTCAAACTGCCTTTTCTCAAAATACTAAGTCCTATGAACGCCCAAATTAAATAAGTGCTAATCGAAAAACAGAACATAGAACTTATGCCTAACATGAGTCCTACATTAAATATATTACCAGAGGCAACACCTTGTCTATAGCTTGAAAATAGTTCAATAAAAGCTAAAATTATGAAAGTAACTGCCAAAAGTGGCGAAGATAAGCCCATGAAATCAGGACAGATACTGACCATTAAAATGTAGAAAATTCCAGCAAAAAGCGTTTTTTCATCTGACATTCTATACTTAAAACACAAAACATTAATCGAAATGGCTTGTATAAAAATAACCAATGCTGCTACAAATGGCTCTATCCAATGCTGCGTGCCTATCCAATGCGAAATTTCATAGCTGTAAATTCCCTGCGGCTTAAAAACAGTCGCTGACGGTACGAACAAAAAACTACTTCTAACAAGCGCAATATAAGCAAGAAGCAATACATTGGCAAGTATTTGATTGGTTCGGAAAAGACTAAGCAAGGTAGAAGTTCGGTTTAGTTTAAAAAAAATTAGTATATTTAACGCAAAGGTAATACTTTTTCAATCCTTTCTGAAAAAACTTATCTATTTTTGCACAAACTTTCTAAAATTCTAACTTTTAATGGAATTGCAAGTCTGCCTATAGAACAAAGTAGGGATTATTTTTTATGCCTACAATAATAAAACTTTTAGCTTTCAGCGTTGTTTTAAATAAAGGAGCTTTAATAAAATTACTTTATGTCACGATTCGATACGATAAAAAAACCTATTTCATCAGAACTTGACCGTTTTGACAGCCATTTCAAGGATTCAATGAAAAGTAGTGTCCCTTTGTTGGACAAAATAACACATTATATCGTCCAGCGTCGTGGTAAGCAAATGCGCCCAATGTTTGTCTTTTTGAGTGCTGCACTTTGTGGAACGGTCAAAGAATCTACGCATCATGCTGCTGCAATGGTAGAGCTTTTGCATACCGCCACGTTGGTTCATGATGATGTGGTTGATGACAGTTACGAGCGTCGTGGTTTTTTTTCCATCAATGCGCTTTGGAAAAATAAAATTTCTGTTTTGGTAGGGGATTATTTGTTGTCGCAAGGATTGCTTTTGGCAGTAAAAAACAATGAGTTTCGTTTGTTGCAAATCATCTCTAATGCTGTAAAAGAAATGAGTGAAGGAGAGCTTTTGCAAATTGAAAAAGCCCGTCGTTTGGACATCAAAGAAGAGATTTATTACGATATTATTCGCCAAAAAACAGCTTCGCTCATCGCTTCGGCTTGTAGTGCAGGTGCTGCTTCTACCACTGATAATGATGAAAATATTGAAAAAATGCGACTTTTTGGCGAAAAAATAGGGATTGCTTTCCAAATCAAAGATGATTTATTTGACTTTGGAACAGATGATGTTGGAAAACCACTTGGCATAGACATTAAAGAAAAAAAGATGACACTGCCATTAATTTACGCTTTGGAAAATACAAGTCGTGACGAAAAACGCCGCATCATCAACCTCGTAAAAGTTCACAATGAAAATCCCGAAAAAGTAGCCGAAGTAATTGACTTTGTTCGCAAAAGTGGAGGCTTGGAATATGCCAAAAATGCCATGTATGATTACAAAAAACAGGCTTTTGAATTGCTCCATACTTTCCCAAGCTCAGAGGTCAGAACATCTTTGGAAGATTTGGTGAATTATGTAACAGAAAGGGAGAAGTAGAGAAAAGACATGGTTTTTCTCGTGTTTATGTTTTATGTGTCGTAGAGAAAAGGCACGCCTTTTCTCGCACTACGCTATAAATCGTGAAAAGAAATATACATACATTGGAAAGTAGTTTTGGGATTTTGCATTTATGCAAAATATTGAACACCAAGCGTTTGCAATATCTTTAATATCTAATAACCAATATCCATGGTGTGTATTATTTTTTACCCAAAAAAACACCAACGCCAATACGTATTTGTTCAACAATAGGTTTCCAATCGTAAGCACTACAAGAGGATTGTTGTTCGGCAGCTGGTCTTGCAGGATTACTCGTAGTTCTATAATTAAAACATAAACGCTGCATTACAATTGGAACATGAATATCCAGCATAAAACGCTCGTTTAGTTTTTTTGTAAAACGAGGTAGTACAAGCAAATCCAAATGACTACTGTACTGAAAAAATGGAAAATTTTGAGAAGTCAAAGGCTCTACATTAAGATAATTGCCCGAAAATAAAATCCCTGCTCCCAACCAAAATTGATTCTTTTTATTTTTTTCTTTTATTAAAAAATTGCTTGTATAAGCAAGTGAGAAACCGAATTTTGATGTTTTTTCTCCAAAAATAACTTGTGTAGAACCTCCAAAAGCAGTCGTTTCAGTTCTCAGTTCTTGTTTGCGAGCCAAGGTAATATCGGACAATTGCCATTCTGAAAAATGCTTTTCGCTGTGAAATTTTGACTTTGTTAAAAGTATTTTTGACAAACCAAAACGTTCTTCGCTGGAATAATTGTTTAGAAAATCAAAGCATTTTTCATCACGCAACATAAATTTTAAGCCTGTAAAAGCCTTCACAATGCGCTCCTGTGCTTGAATATTGACAGAAAAGAATAAGAAAAGTAGGGTTGTAATTGTTGTTTTCATACTAAATATACTGTTTTTTAGTTGTTCAATTGTTCGCTATTGTTTGAAATAGTTCTAACCAATTGAAAATCAAGACAATACAACAATTGTGAACAATAGCAAACTTTTAAAACATTCTATCATATAACTTCCATAACCCAATTAATATTGCTAAAAGCTGTATTTTTAACAATCGTAAAAGCTTGAAGGCGCAGGTAAAATGAGCTTTAGCTCGTTGAACGTAGTGCGAGAAAAGGCACGCCTTTTCTCTACGATATGTGTTGGTTTTTGACAAACAAAAACGCCATTATTTTTGTTTGTCAAAAATAATGGCGTTTTTTCCTAACTATAAAAAATACTGCATCTCATTCTAAAATTTAGAATTTAGAATAAAAATACTGCATTTCGATTCTAAAATTTAGAATAAGAAATTTAGAATAAGAAATTTAGAATTTAGAAATTTAGAATTTAGAATTTAGAATTTAGAAATTTAGAATTTATTACAATCCCAAAGCATCGTAAGCGTCCATAACCACTTTAACGTGACCAGCAGAAGCTTTTAACAAGTCCATTTCAGCGTCGTTCAATTGGAGTTCGATAACAGATTCGATACCGTTTTTACCTAATTTAACTGGTGCGCCCAAATAAACATCGTTCATGCCGTATTGACCTTCCAATTTTACACAAACTTCAAAAATACGATTTTCGTTGCGCAAAATAGCTTCTACCATCTGAGCAGCAGCAGCACCTGGCGCATACCAAGCCGAAGTTCCCATCAAACGAACCAATTCGCCACCACCATCTTTTGTACGGGCAACGATTGCGTCTAACTTGTCCGCAGCAATCATTTCTGTTACTGGAATACCAGCCACCGTCGTATAACGAGGCAATGGAACCATTGTATCACCATGACCGCCCATCAAAACCGCTTGAATGTCTTTTGGAGAAACTTTTAATTCTTCTGCCAAAAATGCACGGTAACGAGCCGTATCCAAGATACCAGCCATACCAAAAACACGGTTCGCTGGCAAACCTGATTTGAGGTGCGCCACATAAGTCATTACGTCCAAAGGATTAGAAACGACAATGATGATTGGATTCGGAGAATACTTCATGATGTTCTCCGTAACAGAAGAAACGATTTTCGCATTGGTCGAAATCAAATCATCACGAGTCATACCTGGCTTACGAGGGACACCAGCCGTAATGACCACGATGTCAGAGTTTGCAGTGTCTTCGTAGTTACTCGTACCCATAATATGTGTACTATAGTAATCAACAGGAGCTTGTTGCCACATATCCAAAGCCTTGCCTTTTGCCATATCCGCTTGAATATCCAACAATACGATTTGATTCACTAAATCCTTGTGTGCCAAAACGTTAGCAACAGTTGAGCCAACATTTCCAGAACCAATTACAGTTACTTTACTCATTTTTTTATAAAAATATTAGAATGATAAAATGGTTTTTTATTTGGTAGCACGGACTTTAATCCATGCAATAATTTATAAACTATGATTTTTGCTTATTCTATACAGTCAAATGCTTTGTTCGTCATTAAAAAGTCATTATCTACGAAATATGACTTGTTTTGCAACTAAAACAATCGTTTCTTTGTATTTGTTTTAAGAAAAGAACGATTTTTCTTAAAAAACGCTGCAAAGGTAATTGTTTTTAATAAGAAAAAATAAAATTTATCTAAAACAATTGTTAAAAATAGGAAAACAAATATATTTTCTTTTACCTTTGTTCTTACAAAATAAAAAGTATGCTTTGCATCAATTAAAATTTGTTTATTTTTTAAAAATTTTTACATGAAGAAATCATTATTATTTAGTCTTCTTTTAGGATTTTCGGCTTTTAATGCTGCAACTGCCCAAGAAATGAATATGTCGCACATTTGCGGAACACACGACCAAAATTCACTGACTGACCGCATTACGTTTAATCGTGAACTTGCAGCCAAAGGTTTGTTGGCAGAAGAAAACCGTGGTGCGAAGAAGTATATTCCTGTCAAATTCAACATCATTGCAAAGGCTGACAAATCTGGTCGTATTTCTGAGGCAAAAGTATTGGAAAATTTAGCCCAAATGAATAAAGACTATGCAGACCAAGATATTGTTTTCTATTTGGCAAAATTCCCTACGGGCGAATATTTTAATTATATGGACAATGACAATGCTTATACCAATCAGTCTAACGCATTGGGTGAAGGAGCGTTACAAGTTCAGTTCAATAAAAATAAAAATGCCATCAACTTTTATTTGGCAAAAGATACGCCATCGCCAGGAAGTCAGCTCGGTGGTACAACTTTAGGTTACTTTTCTCCAACAAAAGATTGGTTGGTTATCAAAAATGACCAAGTAAATAGTACTTCGGGTACAATTAGCCATGAAGTTGGACACTTCTTCAGTTTGCCACATCCTTTCAAAGGTTGGGATCAGCAAACTTGTAAGGACATTTACCCTATGGAATGGGCGGCTGGCACAGAATTTAAAGTAACAAGTTCCATTGCGCCTGATGGTTTTTCACAAGTTGAAAATGCGGACGGTTCAAACTGTAAAACTGCTGCGGATAAGTTTTGCGATACACCTGCGGACTATAATTTTGGTTTTGATTGGAATGGCTGTACGCCATTTACTAAAAAAATCAAAGGTCCTGGGGCAAACGACACTTATGTGAATCCTGAGGAAAAACTTTTCATGGGTTATTTTATTGGTTGTGCAGATTATTTCTTTTCAGCAGAACAAAAAGTGGCAATTACAAATGATTATTTAAGTCCGAAAAGACTTTATATTCGTCCAAATTATACACCAACATTAGAATTGGTAACTGCGCAAGCAAGTCTTACGTATCCAATTCAATCTCAAGCTGTTGCTTATAATAAGGTAGATTTTGAATGGTCAGACGTACCAGGAGCAACCCGTTATTTGTTAGAGATTGATGTTACACCAAATTTTTCAAGCAATCCAACTCGAATCGTAACTTCTACAAGTAGTGCATCTTTGACAACTTTGTTGCCAAGCAAAAATTATAACTGGCGTGTAGTGCCATTCAATGAGAATGGTACAGAATTGAACATCGCTACGGTGCTAAAAGAGAAGTTCAAAACAACAGCATTTGGTGTAAATACACAAGATTTATCTGATGTAGCGGTTTGGAATGTTTCGCCAAATCCTGTAAGCAATGGCAATACTTTATTTGTTGATATTGAAGTAGCAAAGCCTTTTAAAGCGGAACTTTCATTGCTTAATGCTATTGGTCAAACAGTGCAAACAATTCAAAATCAAGACTTTACACAAGGTGGAAATAGAGTAGAGTTCAGTACTCAAAATATTCCAGCTGGTGTTTATAGCATTTTGTTGAAAGCAGAAGGCAAAACAATGAATAAAAAAGTAGTGGTAATAAAATAGTAAGTAGTCACAAGTCAATAAGTCATTAAAATATTGAATATCAATAGATTATGACATTTTATAACAGTGTTACTTGTAAAAAAATCGTACACAAAAAAAACGCTTTGTCTGTAAAAAGACAAAGCGTTTTTTTGTGTACAATATCACTATGGAAGTTCAGAACGACATTTTTATTGACATTTTATAACACAACCATTGCTATCTTTGATAGCTGGTTTGTAAGCTCCTGCTGTAAGTGTTGTAAATACGCCTGTTGTACTTGGGAAAGTTACTGCATCGTCTAAGCTGTAAGTATATGGAGTTGTTCCACCACTTCCCAAAATAGTTATTGTTGCATCAGAACCTCCAAAGCATTTTACATTCTGTTGGGTTGTTGTAAATGCCAATGTGGTTGATTGTGTAATAATTACGTTTGCTGTTGTAGAACAACTGTTCGCATCTGTTACTGTTACAGTATATGTTCCTGCTGCCAAACCTGTCAAATCTTCTGTCACTGCGCTATTGCTCCATGCGTAAGTGTAAGGTGTAGTACCACCGCCAGCGGTTAAGTTAGCCGCACCAGTGCTTGCGCCATTACACAAAACATTTGTTCCAGCGATACTTGCTGTCAATGCAGTTGGTTGTGTAATCGTTACGTTTGCAGTAGTAGAACAACTGTTTGCATCTGTAACTGTTACCGTATATGTACCAGCCACCAAAGCCGTTAAATCTTCAGTTGTTGCGCTATTGCTCCATGCGTAAGAATAAGGTGTTGTACCACCGCCAGCAGTTAAGTTAGCCGCACCAGTACTTGCACCATTACACAAAACATTTGTTCCAGCGATACTTGCTGTCAATGCAGTTGGTTGTGTAAGTGTTACAGTGGCTGTCTTGGTACAACTGTTTGCATCTGTTACCGTTACCGTATATGTTCCTGCTGCCAAACCTGTCAAATCTTCTGTCACTGCGCTATTGCTCCATGCGTAAGTGTAAGGTGTTGTACCACCGCCAGCGGTTAAGTTAGCCGCACCAGTGCTTGCACCATTACACAAAACATTTGTTCCAGCGATACCTGCTGTCAATGCAGTTGGTTGCGTAATAATTACGTTTGCTGTTGTAGAACAACTGTTTGCATCTGTCACAGTTACGGTATATGTACCAGCCGCCAAAGCAGTCAAATCTTCGGTTGTTGCGCTATTGCTCCATGCGTAAGTGTAAGGTGTTGTACCACCACCAGCGGTTAAGTTAGCCGCACCAGTGCTTGCACCATTACACAAAATATTTGTTCCAGCGATACTTGCAGTTAATGCTCCTGGTTGTGTAATGACAACACAACCTTGCGCATGGATTTCTATATTTTTAAAAAGAAAAAGTACTGTAAAAAAAAGAATAACTTTTTTCATAATCGTTTTTGATGAAATTTATTAAATGATGAATTATTTTTTAATGTTTAAATTTGCAAATTACAATCGTCTAATTGTAACGGGACTACATATTTTGGGCAGGCAGCATTGCTGAATTAGTATTTCTACCATTTCATCGTCTTGACAGCCAGTCGCACCTACGGTATAAATGAAAGCATAAATGCCATTTGGTAAATTATTGGGATTGAAGGTTGCTGTTGCTGGCGAAAAAGCCGTATTCGGATTTGCAGAACTTGGTGCTATTGTCCAAGTACCACCAGTATCTTCATTCGTAAGCGTTTGAGTTAAATCAATAACGGATAGACCACTGTTCGCTTTACACACTGTAGCATTTGCAGCTGTACCTGCATTGGTAGGCGGTGGTTCTGTAATGACTACACAAGTTTGTGCATTGATGTACACACTACTTAATAATAAAAATACGTAAAATATTGATTTAAAGTATTTTATATTCATTTTGAAAAAAATTAAGATTTTACAGAAAAAATTATTGCTTTTTTATTTGATTATTTTAAAAAAAATTAGTTACATTTTTTTATACAACCATTACTGTCTTTTACAGCGGGTTTGTAGGAGTTTGGTAGGAGATTATTGTATGATTTTGTTGTACTACTTGTTGGTGCATCATACGTTATGCCATCGTCAATACTGTATTCATAGGGTGCTGTGCCGCTTGTTGTAGAAATTGTAATTGTACCGTTTGCTGCACCATTACAAGTTACATTGGTTTGAGCTAAGGTAAAATTAAGGTTACAAGAACTTGTAAAACCAAAATCTTGCGTATGATTTGCTCCTTCGTTTGGTGTTGTGATGGCAAATACTGCATTGCTCCCAACAATAGTACCATCGTTGTCATTAAGGTCATTGCCATTATTGCTGGTACTACTTGCTTGTGTAATTGTCAAATTGGTTGCTGTAATCGGCGTTTGTGACAATGGAACACAAATCGTATAGCTACTATTTGTCTGCAATGCACTCCCTGTTGTTTGGGTTGTTCCTGTAAAGTTAATGTTCAGAATAACGCCTTTTGTTTGGTCACCTGATACATCAAAAGCTGTTGCGCCATTGGCATTGATAGGTGCATTGACTAAAAAAGTGAGTGTTTTGTTCCGTTCCCAACTGCTCAAATTCACTATTTCTTGTACGATAGCGGTCAAGTCGGGTGTAGTTTGATTTGCTCCTGAATCATTCAAAGCCCAAGCCGCAGCATTTGTCCAATTGACGGAAGCCGTTGTTCCTTCTGTATTGTATCTTGTTGATATATCTGTTCCACTTCCAAGGGTGAATAAGGTCGAATTTACATTTTTATGACCTTTGATGCTTACGTTATTGATGTCACCAGAAGCACTATTTGAAGTAAATCGAAGTGATGCAGAGGTAATCGTTGCGCCTTTTGGAATGTTTAAAAAAGGAAAACGCAGTCCTAAATAACGATTGTTAAACAGCAAACCTCCTGCACCTGCAAACACGTTTGGAACAGTATTCTCTCGGGCATCATTGAGTGTTTTAGTCATTTGATAGTTGATATTTTGGCTGCTCGTAGTGGTGTTTTCAAAAGAAAAACCTGTATTGTTTGAACCTCCAAAAAGGTATTTTCCATTACTATCGGTTGTGGTCGTAGCAACGATTGTTCCGCTTTGTTTCAAGTCTATTTTTACATTTGATAAAGGGTTTTCACAAGCATCTTGTACGCCATTTTTATTTGTATCCAACCAAACGTAGTTCCCTATTTCGATGTTATTTGCGCACTGATTGCCTTTGTAGATTTCAACGTCACTGAAAGTATATTTTGTACCAGTTTGCGAACCAAGGTTCACGATAGCACTATTCGTCTTATTTCCACCAGAAGAAGGAGTCATTTGAAAACCATAAACCCAATCTGAATCACCATCAGCTGGTAAATGAATGGCATCTGCGGTTGCTAAAACAAATTCTTCGTCACCATTCACTACATTATTTGTTACATCGTGATAAGCCCAAGCTGCGCCGCCTCTGGCATTGAGTCCTCTGTATGAAATTTGGCTTCCTATATCATATTTTGAGTTAAGATTCGTTCCCCAGATAGGTTCTAAATTCCAAGTACTACCTGTTTTTTGATATTCTAAAAGCCTTTCTTCATGTGCTGCCGTATAATACAATCCAGTACCAACGCTAATATAAAAACCAGATTCTGCTAACAAAACCTTTGTTCCTGCTGCGTTGAACTCTATATCTGCAACAGGTGCCGAATAGCCTAGAAGTACCGAATTGACGACGTGCGGAATGGTTATTTCTAAGGCATCACTTGCTGTTACAATTGCTCCACTTGCATCAATCTGAACAGAACGTATTTTATTAAAATTACCATTGAGTGCTTGGTAGCTTACAGCGGAAGCCAAGTGGTTTTCAATGACAGAATAGTACAGTTTTTTTTCTACTTGGTTGTAGCCCAATGCCCAGATTGCATCTCCAACAGGTGGAAGTTGCGTGGCAGTAGCATTGTCAGCAGCCAAGGGGTCGTAAGTTTGAACAATTGCACCAGTACTTGCATTGATGCGATAAATCATACCATTGTCTATACTAACAGCAAAAAGTTGATTGTTCACGGGGTCGAATTCGATACCGCCAACGCCCAAATTTCCAGGTAATGTTGTCAATAAAACGGGTGTTGTACTGACTGGACCAATTTTATAAATTTGCGAAGGAATACTATTGGAAAGGACTTGACCACCATAGTGTTGTGCATCGCCAACGATTTCGGAAGTGCCTACGTATATTGTTCCATCGGTTTGGTTCAGTGCTAATCCGAAAAGTTTATTTCCACCAAATTGGCTCAAAGTCCACATATTAGTTACAGGAACATAATCGCTTAAATCTACATTACGGTTCGTTGGCGTGTCCCAAAGATTACCCATCTGACGAATGTCTTTTATTGCCAAAACCACATTGTCTGCTCCTGGCAAACAAGTCAAAATAGAATAACCAGGTTGCATGATTTGGTTTGAAGCAATGGGCGTACAATTTGATTTTAAACCAAAATGAGTAGCCGCATTGGGCGCAGTAACGATTTGTGTAATTGTACCATTAGAGCTACCCGCCAAACTTGGCGAATAAGTACTCGGAATGGTCGAAAACTCTACCCTTACTTTTGCTCCATTTGGTATTCCTGCCAAGATATAATTGCCTGTTGCATCAGATGTTGTATTGACAACACCAGTATTGCCAGCACAATCATCCCAAAAACCTTTTACAGTCACAGTAGAGATTCCTGTGGTTTCAGCAACGTCAAGAATGCCATCGTTGTCTTTGTCCAACCAAACTTTGCCACTAACTTGTGCAAAAATATTTTTTGAAAATAAAAATAAAAAAATTGTAAAAACTAATCTCATTGCTTTTGCCTATTGAGTATATTAAGTAAGACATGAATACTTAAAAATTACACAACAATGATTGATTATTTTAATTGCTTCATCATTGTCTAAATTCTTCAAGTTGCAAAACTACAAATTTTATATAAGCACTAATATCGTGATTACATAAAAATGTGACATTTAAAAATAGCAATTTAAAAATTATTTTAATCTCATAAAAAGCTGATTTTCAATTTTTTATATAAAAAAAATAATTTTAAAAAAAAATATTTCAAAGCAAAGTATAACAAGCAAACGGATTGTTTTTTTCTTAGAAATTCATAATATTTTATTAATATATCGTAATTTCATCTTTAAAATACTATCATAATTCAACTTAATCGCTTTAATTTTTACCTTTTTTGTATAAAAAAATCTAAATTATTTGTGCTAAAAATTTTCAAATTTTAGCATATTGTGATTAATTACATTTTTTCTCACAACCGTACGTATCTCGCACCGCAGGTTTGTAAGTATTTGGCACAAGATTATTGTATAATTTTGTAGTGCTTGAAGTTGGTGTGCTGTATGTTGCGCCATCATCAATGCTGTATTCATAAGGTGAAGTACCAGATGTTGTAGTAATGGTAATTGCTCCATTCGCATTGCCATTACAAGTTACATTGGTCTGAGTCAAGGTAAAAGCAACGTTACATGGAAGTCTAAATCCAAAATCAAGCGTATGGTTATTTTCTCCTGCATTGCCTGTTGTATAAGTTATAACAGCATCGCTCCCTACAAGACTTGCATCATTGTCAGCAACATCTATTGCTCCATTCGAGGTAACATCTTTGATGGTAAGTTCTTTTCCAGAAGGAATATTTGCTGCTAAAATTTTTATTTCGTAAGCTGTATTAGGCAATAAATTGGTAAAAATAAATTGACCATTGCCATCTGTATTGACAAATGAATTAAAAATACCAGCTTTCCAAAGCTCAACTCTTACGCTTCCGATACCCGTTTCGTTAGGATCTTGTATGCCATCTCTGTCGGTGTCCATGAAGACACGGTTGCCGATTTCAATAGGCTGATGCGTAAGTGCAAATTCAATATCGCCCAAACCATTTGCTTTTTGAAAAGTTCCATAATCTGTTCCAGGAAATCCCGCTGTGTTATCATTGCTGCGTACTACGGTTGCCGCTTGACTCCAGCTTCCATCTGAGGTATTAAACCAATACAATCCATTTGAAAAATAAGACAGATAATTATCGCCAGGAACAGGAACGGGGTCTTCCATTGTTTCGACAATCTTATTCGTTCCCATTAACTTTGCCATAGCACCTACTGTACCTTCTGTCAAGGCATCGCCTGTACTATCATTAAAATACTCAGATGCGAGGAGTGCTGTTCCATCTCCTACCCCATCTAATTTGCTATTGGTGGCATTGGGTGTACAGCTTGCAGCCGAACCTTCCATTACCCAACTATTCCCTACTTTACAAACATGAAGCATATCGCCCATGATACGTCCGCTTGTAGTAGCCGTACTCCCTGCAACAGCGTTATATTGACCAACGCCAATTTGATGTCCCCAACGATCCATAATAGAGAGGTTCATGCTGCCATTTTCGTCAAATTCAATATCACTAAGAATAGGTTGAGGATAGTATTCTGTTTGATCTGTTTGCGCCCAAGTATTTACCCAAGCGTGCCAACCAGCCGAACTACCTCTATTGACAGAGGTTCTGTAATTAAAACCAAAAGAAAATTCGGTACTAAACCCTGCGGCAATGTTAGTTGGGTCAAAACTAAGTACATAACCTGTTAAATTACTGACCGATTGCGAAGTCGCAGCGTCACAAACGACACCCAAATAGCCACGTCCTTTGTACATTTTCAACGCCCAAGGTCGAAGTGAGCCACTGGTACAAGTAGGTATGCCAGGAAGCGACCCTATATCATACGCATTTACAAGTGGATTAAGCGTTGCAGTCGTCGCATTATTTAAGGTAGTGCTTAGTCCTTCAGCATTGATTGTTACTATTTTTTGTTGATTGAGATTGACGGTAATCAAGAGTTTATTGATTTCGTCATAGTCAATATCTCCCATACCAATTTTTCCAATTTTAGCAAAAGCGTCTAAATCTCTACATTGATTGACACTACCTGTCGCTAAATAATTATCATTACTACTAGGTGTGCTTACCCTTGTGATACTTCCAAAATCTAAGGTTGTTCCTCCATTATTCGGTGCGACACCTTGCAAAGAAAAACTGCCCACCAAACCATAATTTGCTCCGACCAACTCCGAAATATAAATACCTCCCAAACCCTTTGGACCAACTCCTGCATGACGTTTTAGAAAGGCAGAGAAAAAATAACGATTTTGTTTGCGCTGAAACGCATTGCCCCAAACCGTGCCTACTTGTTGTTGCGTAGCAACATTTGTTTTGGTAGGCGTAAAACCTGATGCACTATTGTTCATCTGAATAATTCCAGAATAACTAGCCGTAGCAAGTGTATTATTGACATCGCCATGCACATAGGCTGGTACTAAAATAAAAGGGTCTGCTTGTGTAGTGTTATTCCAATAATCTTCTGGACTATTCACGCCCAAATTCGCCGTGCCACCAGCCGCTACAAACTGCACCGTCGTATTCGATACACTTCCCTTAGAAGCATAATAATAAGATGGTAAAATAAACTCAACCCGATAAGGACCCGTGCCACCCGAAATAGAATAATTACCCGAAGCATCCGTTTTCGTAGTGATTAAAGATCCTGTTGTCGGATAAGCATTAACCGTTACGTCTTTTAAGCCTATTTCGATTGGGTCGGGTGCAGCAGTTGTTTTTATACCATTCGCATTAAAATCACGAAAGACATTGCCTGATACTTGGGCTTGCGTTTGTTTTGAAAATAAAAATAAAAAACTTATAATAATGAATCTCATTTTTTGTAACTTGTTGAGTGAAAGGAGGCGTTAAAAATTAATTAGTATTACGTAATTTATTTCAAGTCACAAAACTACGAGTTTTGTTTAGTAAAATGTTTTATGAATTTATTTAAAATGTGACATTGTTAAAATGTTATTTTGTTGTTTGTTTTTTATGTAAAAATATGGTTTTCAGTATTTTATATAAAAAATATAGGATAATTTTAATGTTTTTAAACGGAAGGTATGACGTGTGTGCGGCTTGTTTTTATGTAGTTTTTTAGTAGTTAAGTAATAAGACAAAATTATTTGATATTAAACACATAGGAACATAGAACACATAGTACATTGATTTTCAATGCTATGTGTTCTATGTTCCTATGTGTTTATTTTGTCCATACACTTATTTATAATTTTTGTAGGTTTTAGGTTGAAATAATTACAAAAATCAATTTGTCTGGACTAATTCCTGATGATTTTGTATCAGTTGTGACATATATTTATTCACTGCACTAACCAGTTTTAATAAAAAAAAGCCTAACGTATTGTTTATCAACACGTTAGGCTTTTTTTGTTTTTATCAAAAATCTTACTTATTCAAATTAATCAAACTTGCTTTTGCTGGTGCATTGATGTAATCGTTTGGATAAAAACCAATGGCTTCTTTATTTTCTACGATAAAAAAATACTCAATGCTGTCATAAGCACCTTTTGGGTCAATGGTAACACCAAAAACTTTATCGCCTTCTGCTCCATCGTTGGACTTTCCATCGTCAAACATTTGAGTTTCTGTCCAAGGATTTTCCTTGTTAGTACGGTATAAAATACGGACTTTTTTAGGAAAACGGTCTATTTTTGCTTGAATATTGAATTTTGAAATGTTTTCCTTAGCGTATTTTTCACGGGCAACAATTTTCAAATCCGAAAGCAAAGGAGGCAAAGCCGTCAAAGCTGCTGATTTTTTCAAAAACTTAGATCTTTTTGACATTAATTCTGTCAAACCAGGGATTTTACTTTTTTCGCCAACTGTCATTGTGATATTTTTCTCCATGTCTTTGTCTTGATAATATTTGTTTTGGTCGTTCATAAAAGATACTTTTATGTTCGATTGCAATTCTTTTGCACGTTTTTCGTACCAAGCGTTGTCAATATTATCCGCTAAAATTTGGCGAATGTGCGCAATATATATTTTTTCGTAAAAAGGATTCTTCAACAATTGAGAAATCAATGGTTTCAAAGGATTTGTGCTGTTCAACATTGGGTCAAGCTCTTGCAACTCTTTCAATGGCAAATCCGAGCCAGAATTGATGCTTTTAAAACTACCAAAAGAAAGGTTCAAATCCCAAATCATTGGAACAAATTTACCGCTTTTATTTTTATACAAGTAATAATTTTGACTGTTATGACCGCTGTATGAGTTCAAATTCACCAAAACATTGTTGTACGCCAACATCCAAAGGGCAGCGTCCACATCTAATACTTTTTCGATGTTTTCACTGTCTTTATTGAGTGTTTTAATCAATTCTACAAGTTCGTCCCAACCTTTTTTAGACAATAATTCGTAATTCGGCATATAACAATTAACGTTTTCCTCCAATTCCAAAGAGGAAGAAGTGTTTTTGCGACAACCTTCACTTACGGAGCTTTTAGGGTCAGCACTGCATTTGAAAAATGCGTTTTCGTTAGCACCAAAATTTCTGCTCAAAAAACTTTCTTCAATAGGTTCGATGTTGGCGTAAAGTCCAATGTACTCGTTATTGACATACAATTTTGCATAATTGGCACGTGGGGCAATCATATATTTTCGAGCAATCTCAAAGCCCATAACTTCACGTACCATACTTGGGTCACGCAATGCAGAACTCAATACCAAGGTAGAATTGCCTTGGTAATTTGCCGAATTATTGACCATGTTTAATTTTATGTAGTATGGATTTCTTTTTTCACCATATTTAAAAGAGTTTGTGCCACGGTAGCGAATACCAGCTGAAGGTAAGGTCGTTCCGTCAATTGTCACATCGCCAATCAACATATTGTTACCAGCGACTTTGAAAGAATCCAAGGTCGAAGACCAGTTTTTTTCTTTCAAAGTTATCCGAATTTCTGGAATGTGGTTGATGTCATATAAGTCTTTTTGCTGCGCAAAAATATTGCTTAAAATACTGATAAATAGTGTTATAAATATTGTTTTTTTCATAATAAAATTATGGTTTAAAATTTCTTTTTGGTATTAAATACACCACTGGAAATATGTTTTTATATTTTGGTGCAATATTAAATAAAATTATAGAAAAAAATATGTTTAAGAGGAATAAATTATACAAGAAAGGAAAATTACAGCAACTTTTTTACCTTTGCTACTATTATTTTAAAAATATGAATATTCGAGAAACTTTACTTTTAGGACATTCCAAATCACAAAGTGATAAAATCGTTGCATATATTGGCAATGACGAAAAACGATTTGACGAACTTGTTCATTTGTTCTTGCATGATGACAAACAGATTGTTCAACGTGCTGCGATGGCTTTTGGTTGGGCCACTTTGCAGAATCTACCTTTTTTTACTAAATATATGAGCGAAATGATTGATTATTTGGCTCAAAAAAACGTTCACGACGCAGTGAAGCGCAATATTTTACGTGTTTTACAAGAGGTTTCAGTTGCTGAGGAATATGAAGGTAAGCTAACTGAAATTTGTTTTGACTTAATTTTAAAACCTGATGAACCAAGTGCCATCAAGGCTTTTGCAATGGGTGTTTTGACAAATATTTGCCAAAAATATCCAGAATTAGCTCAAGAACTCTGCTTGATTATTCGTGAAAATTGGGAACACGAATCGCCAGCCTTTAGAAGTCGAGGTAGAAAGATTTTGAAGCAATTTCAGTAATTTATTTTGACGAAGTCAGAACTCTATTTATGCATCTCTTTTTCCTTTTTTCTAATACTTTGGAAAATAGGGCGCACTTGTTTTGTATATTTTCCTCGTAAAGCATCAAGCATCATCAACCAAAATTTTTCATATTTGATGATTTCAATGCCGTGATTTTGGTCTGCATCACGTAGCGGAGCATTTTTTAATTTTACAAAAAATAGCTCGCTCTTCTTTTCTATTTTTCGGATATTGTATTCTTGTGATTTTATCTTTTTTACCAAAGAAATCATCAAATACGAGCGATACAATTCGTTTTTTTGGTCTATATGTCGTTTGGCATAATCAGCAATTGCCCTAATGCGTTCATCGGCTCTTTCATAGTCTTTTTCTGCCAATAAAAGGAATATTTGTAACAGTAAAATGGCAATATTCAAGCCTTTTTTATCTTTTATACCAATAGGAATTTTTGTTAAAAACTCCCCAAGGTTCAAGCTGCCTTTCTCTACGGAGGAAAGCGGAAAGTAGTCCAAATACGATAAAACCTGTAAATATGCTTGTAAAATCTCTATTTGCTCTTTGTATTTTTTCAAATTGTAATGGTAGCGGTCATTCCTCTTTATTTCTTGTATTTTTTCCCAAGCCAAGGTGTAATTGTCTGTTTGCAAAGCATTAAAAGCATATAGGTAGATACCTTTGAACCAATACATTGAACCTACTGCTGCTTGTGACAATATTTTTTCTAAGGACTCGCTGGCATCTTCATGTTTTTCAACCATGATTTGAGAAATGATTTTCTGATACAACAAGATATTTTCCCATGCTGGCGAAAAGCCAATTTTAGGCTTTAAATAAGCCAGCCAAGCACTTGTTTTTTCAATAGTAGAGTGCCAGTCATGCCCCAACATACAATAGTTTAGCTCTATGAAAGCCGTAAAAAATTCAAATCTGATAGAATCAACCCTTCCAATTTTTGGTAACAATTGTCCTAAATATTCTCCACAAATATTTTTTAGTTCTTTTTTACCAGCATCTGAGTTCACTTGATGAATAGTCACATTCTCATGGTATAATGCAGCTTTATTCTCCCAAATCAAGATGTTTTCGTAGTTTTCAAATTGTTGGCTATAGTATTTGTGCATTTTTTTATTGCCCATTAATGAGTAATGATAGCGAAGATGTTTTACCCAATTGTAGCACAGATCAATCCAATTGTATTTAATGACCAATGGTAAATATTCGATGATGATTTCAATGGCAGAACTTCGTGCGCCACGAGCCATTAAATTATTAACAATAGCAGCCTTTTCTTGACAAAGTTGAATTGCCCTTTGCATATCATTGTATGGCTTGTCATTTAAGTCAATGAATAGGGTGCTGTTGTGTAACCTTCTTTTGAAAGTTCTTCTAAATCTTTTGTAGTTGGCATCATGCTCGTTTTTGTACTTAAAGTATTGTGCATATTCTTTTTCTGAAGAAAATTTCTTTTCACAAAGCAGTACATAAAATTTGTGGTACCTGTTTGAAGGATTTGCCCCTTTCAAGTTGCTGATGACTTCCACCTCTTTCACCTTGTGTTTGGTCAGTACCCAGATTAGTTCATTCAAGTCATTCATATCAATACAATGTTTGTATCCGTAAAGGTAAATATTTAATAAATATTTTATGAATATTTTATAAAAAAAATGCTATATTTTTTCTTTTTTGTAGAAAAAATATTTTTTAAAATATTGATTATCAAATAGTTGTAAAAAAAATAGTGTTCAAAGAATACCATTATGATATGCTCTTATTGTCGTAATTTTGGTTTTTTTACTTAGATTTTGCCCTATATCTTTGTGCTATTAAAATTAAATAAAATATCACAATCTAAAACTACACATTATTATGATCGCTATTCTTATCACTATCTTAATGAACCTCGGACTCCTTACTTCTAAATCTTCTTGGAACGAATTGTCAAAAGAAAGACAAGAGCAATACAAACAAGAAATTATTATTGAAGATATGTATGGTATTTAATTTTTTACCAGTTTAAAAAATAATTTTATAAATTTTGACTAAAAAACAAGCATTTTGCAAGGTTTTTTTATAAATTTTTTCATGTAATTGTACTGTTAAATTACATTTTTGTATTTTTATGACACATCTATATCATTGATTATCAATAATATAGATAAAAAAAATATGTTCAAAGAATGTAAAATGATATGCTGAAAATGTCATTCATTGTGTTTTGTCTATAATACAAGGGATTGTACCTTTGTATTATCAAAAACAAGCACAGTTATATATACAGTGATTTTTCAAGGTTCTGACGCTCAATTAAATCTATTGTTAGAAACATCTTAGCCCTCTTTTTTCACTATGTATAAGGACTGTTGGTCAAGTAAGACTATGAATTCAGAGGGCAGTATTTGCAAGGTAGTACTCGGTCAAGGAGTTTTTTATTCAAGCAAAAAGTCTTTCATTTTTTTATATCTATCAAATTTACATATAAAAGTCTTTGGGGAATCCCGAAGGCTTTTTTTGCTTTAAAGTCATTTGTTTTAAAAAAAAGTTTTACTTTTGTGTTTTTAAAACAACTAAAATTTATAAAAAATACATGGAAGGTATCACATTTGATTTGCAAGGAAGCGAATACATAGAATTGAATCAATTGCTCAAAATTACCAATTTGGTGCAGTCAGGCGGACAGGCCAATATGTTCATTACCGACGGCGAAGTCAAGGTCAATAATGAAATAGAAACCCGAAAACGCAACAAAATCAAAGCTGGATTCAAAGTAGAATTTGACGGTAGGGTAGTGACTGTAAAATAAATTTACAGTGGCAATTCGAGTTGTACGCCACTCAATACTATCATTTGTTCTTTGCTCAGATTAGAAACAGAAAGCCCCAAAAGGCGGACTTTTTTGGCAGCTTCTACAGCCGAAGGCAATAAGTCGTAAGCTGCCAAAAGCATTTCTTCTTGTGTTTTTATTTCTTTTGAAAAAGTTTTTGAGCGTGTAAAGAGCTGAAAATCAGCTGATTTTGCTTTTAAAGTCAATGTTTTTCCATAATTGTCAGATTTCTTACAATGCCGTAAAATGTCTTCTACCAAAGGAATCAATAATGGTTTCATGTCTTCGATGTTCTCATAATCTTCTTTGAAAGTTTCTTCTGAACCGATAGATTTCCGAATTCGATTCGGATTCACTTCTCGATTGTCTTCTCCTCGTACAATGTGGTAATACCAACCGCCAGCTTTTCCAAAACGGCGCAACAACTCCTCTTTACTTTTGGTTTTTAATTCCAAACCAGAATGAATACCAAGGTTTTTCATTTTTTGTGCAGTTACTTTTCCGATGCCATAAAACTTTTCAATCGCTAATTTTTCTAAAAAATCATTTGCTAAATCCTGTGTAATCACAGTGATTCCGTTTGGTTTATTGACATCAGAAGCAATTTTTGCCAAAAATTTATTGTAAGAAACGCCAGCAGAAGCGCTCAAACCTGTTGTTTCAAAAATACGTTGTCGGATTTCGTTGGCGATGAGTGTTGCGGAAGGATTTTGTTTGTGGTTTTCTGTAACGTCAAGGTAGGCTTCATCAAGCGAAAGCGGCTCGACCAAATCCGTATATTCCAAAAAAATACTACGAATCTGACGGCTGACTTCTTGGTAAGCATCAAAACGAGGTCTTGTAAAAATCAAGGAAGGACAAAGCCGCCTTGCCATTGCACCCGACATTGCAGAACGAACACCATATTTTCGAGCTTCGTAACTTGCCGCAGCCACTACACCTCGCTCGCTTTCTCCACCAACAGCCACAGGCTTTCCTCGCAAATCAGGATTATCCCTTTGCTCGATGCTGGCATAAAAAGCGTCCATGTCAATATGAATTATTTTTTTCACTTTGCAAAAATAAGGCTTATAGCTGACAAAGTTGTCTTTTTGTGGCAATTATATCTATTATCAAAAAGGGATTTTCGGAAAAAAAATTTAATTAAAAAAAGATGAAAAATATTTTGCAATATGATAAACATTTCTTATCTTTATACTTAGATAAAAGTGATAAATAAATAATTTTTGCGTTTCGCATTTAAGAAACTATTGCAACTCAGAATCAACCAATTTACAGTCAATAGTAGCAATTGCGGAACGTTTACGATATATGTACCTTGTAGTAAGGTGCAACAATATAGCGTAGGCGTTCTTTTGCTACTGTAATAGTCTTTGGTTGGACTCTGAGTTGGGCAAAAGAAACAGTCTGCGCTTTTTTAATTTTAACTTGGTACGAAAAACACAAGTTAAGCTATGAAAAGCCCTATCTTTCTTAATTTTTGATAACACTGCCATATTATCAAAAAATATAGTTTCGTTTTAAAATATTCGTTGGTTTTTGGAATTTATTTGAACACAAAAGTGTTTTTAAAGGGAGGTGCGCAACTTTCTTTATGCCACTTTATTTTCAAATAAATACACTATACACACCGCTATTCTTAGGCTTCTTTGCGCAAAGTGGCTGGGCGTAGCTTATTCTAAATTTTAATTTTTAACTAAAACATTTTACAATGAAACATCACATTTTTTTTAAAGTACTGTTGCTTTGCCTTTGCTGGAGTTTTTCGGTGAAGGAGAGTTGGGCGCAGGAGGAAAGGGCAGCTACTACAGAATTTACAATTAATCAACAAACGGGAGAAATTACCAATTGTAATTTAATCAAATTAGTTGGAAAAGACAGAAACGCTCAAAAGTTAATCAATCAAGTGGATATTAAAATCCAAAAAAGTTTAAACAAAAAAATTAAGAAAAAAGGCGATAATTTGTTTACAATGATGACATCAGATAAAAAGCATTTTATATGTCTTGATGCTTCTCATGGAGGATATTTAAATGCCTTGTATTTTTTTGATTCAAAACTCAAATTAGCGAATAAATATATTTTTGAGGAGATACAAATACTTGATGTATATTTTAATGACCTTGAAACTTTTCTTTGTGTATCAGGATCATTTAATGGGAATTTTTATTTTTTCACAACTGATGGAAAACTAAAAAATCATGGCAATTTTAACGAATTGACGGGTGATAAACGTACAAGTTATGGAAACATCAATATTAGCCAGGATGGATCCATATACATACTGCCCAATAACAGTACCTATGTTTTTGACAAACAAGACCAGTTAGTAAGCACCATTGATTATTTTGCTTCTTCCTCATATATAGATGAAAAAAACAAAAACATTTATTTGGCAATCAATAAAAAAATTAACTATTTACTCGATGTTCCAGTTTTCTAAAAACAGAACATTTTTAAAAAATTTAAAAAATAATATTTTAATTTATAATAAAATATCAATTTTTTATTTTTATA
>JAYWHK010000107.1:0-11202 GCA_043777755.1 Saprospiraceae bacterium | reverse complement strand
AACGAAAGAAAAGTATCAATAAAAGAAGAAACCTTTTTACTCAAAACAACTACAAAAGAAACTAATTTGTACCGTCCTTAGCTTAATGACATTGGCCTTTGGGTTCTGGTGTTTTGACGGATAAATACCTCGATAAATTTCCTGACGGCACTCGCCTTGGCATCGAAGGTTTGGAATGGCTCAAAGACCGTTCTATTAGTCCTGAAAAATTAGAAAAAACAAGGGCTTTGAATAACTTGGCAAACGAAATGGGAACAAGTTTGGCAAAAATGGCGATTGCTTGGTGTTTGAAAAATCCAAATGTTAGTTCTGTCATTTTAGGTGCTTCAAAACCTGAACAATTGAAAGAAACTTTGACTTCTCTTGATGTTTTACCTTCTTTGAACGAAGAAATTATGACTAAAATTGAAGGAATTTTGGGCAACAAACCAATTGCGCCAATGTTTTAGTAAATGTATAACGGAGATTAGATATTAAGATATTGCAAACGCTTGTTATTCAATATTTTACATAAATAAAAAATTTGAAAAATACTTTTTTTTGAGTATTTTTATTGTTTGCTATTGTTCAGATTTACAACAATCTATAACAATAGCAAACAATAAAAACTTTTACATCAGTTTATTTTTCATCAAACTATCATCTTTCTCACACTACCTTCCACTTCCATAACGAGGTTTGCGCCATACATCATACCAGGTGTTTTAAATCCTTTTTTCCAATTGTTTTGGTAAATTTTTTGAGTAATCAAGAGTGCAGAATGTGCCGTAAAAGTGTAGCCTTCTAATCCTGACCATGTAGCAGCAATCGTTTCTTTGCCATTGCTGACTTCGCCCCAAACCAAACTGCGTGCTTTTTCACGAACCGCATCTTCGGGCCCTGCGGGACGAGATTTTATTTTTTTACGCAAACGATTTTTCATGAAATCCATACGTAAAACCCAATTGTAAATCCATTGGTAACGCAACGATTTGTGCGCTTTTGGGCTTGCAGCCGTATAAGTTTCAATATTGGGAATACCCGTGGTATAGTAAGCCGTAGAAACATCACCCCAAGGAATGGTCATACAAAATAGGTTTTTTAAATCAAAAGGAACAGTCATTGATTTTTCGCCCAAAGGTCTGTCCACAATGACACCATTCACTCGAGCTTTGCTTGGAGAGCCAGCTCCTTCTGCCATTGTGAGTGCCGTTCCATGCGAAACGCCACCTTTCAACGCTCCAAATGCCAAGCGCAAATGTGTTGCATCAGGCATTTTTTCTTTTAAAAACAAAGCCATACAATCCGTCGGTACGACATCAAAACCTGTACCTGACATGAGCATAATATTCGCATCTTCAGCACGCTGATTCATACTTGCAGCCAACTCAAACACTTCAATTTCACCTGTAATATCCAAATAATGTACGCCTGCACGCAAACACGCTTCCATCATCGGGCGAGCCGTGAACTTGAATGGGCCTGCACAATGCAAAACAACCTTTACATCTTTGATGTTTTCAATTGTTTTTTCAACATTATCAACATCAAAAACCCTGTATGTCAAACCCTGCGATTCTCCAATGGGCTTTATTTTTTCTTCGCTACGTCCAGCGACGATAGGTTCTAAATTGTATGCTTCAGCAAAACGAATGATAAGTCCTGCGGTATAACCATTTGCTCCGTAGAGTAAAAATTTTTCCATTTGTGATGATGTTTAAGCAGTCGCAAGTCAATTGTGTCTTAACTTGCTGATTTACAATATTTTATAATTTTTTAAAAAAAACAAATTTTTGTATCAGCTGTAAGGGCGACTTTAGTCGCACACGCTACATTGGTAAGCGTAGCGTGTGCGACTAAAGTCGCCCTTACAAATTCACAAGGTTATTCATCTTCTGATGAAGCCAATTTATCAGCATTTTCAGCCATAGCGATGGTATTGATCATGTCTTCGATGTCACCTTCCATGTATTTATCCAAATTGTGCGTTGTATAATTGATACGATGGTCGGTTACACGGTTTTGAGGATAATTGTAGGTTCTGATTTTTTCAGAACGGTCACCCGAACCAACCAAACTCTTACGGGTAGCGGCTTGTTCGTTGTGCAATTGTTCTTTTTGAGCTTCTACTAATTTTTGGTACAAACGCTGCATGGCGATTTCACGGTTTTGAATCTGAGAACGTCCATCTTGACATTCTTGTTTCATGCCCGTTGGTAAGTGCGTGATACGAACCGCTGATTCTGTCTTATTGACGTGCTGTCCACCAGCACCACTGGCACGGAAAACATCAATTCTTAGGTCTTCTGTACGAATATTAATGTCTTGTTCTTCGTATTTTGGAATAACAGCGACCGTTATCGCTGACGTATGCACACGACCTTTGCTTTCGGTATCGGGAATCCGTTGTACACGATGCACGCCAGATTCAAATTTTAGCGTTCCATAAACATCTTGTCCCGAAATCTCCAACACCAACTTGCTATAACCACCAACAGTACCTTGACTGACGAAAATAACATCTGTTTTCCAGCCTTGACGGTCAAAATAACGCTGGTAAGAACGGTATAAATCTCCTGCAAAAAGGCTTGCTTCATCGCCACCCGTACCAGAACGAATCTCAAAAACGACATCTTTTTCGTCTTCGGGATCTTTCGGCACAAGCATCATTTTGATTTCTTCTTCCATCGGTGCAACCTGCGGTTCGAGTTCGCCCAATTCTTCACGAGCCATTTCTCTCATTTCGAGGTCAGGATCGTTCACGGCTTCTCTTGCATTGGCGATATTACCCAAAATGTTTTTGTAGGTATGAAAAGCTTCTACAATAACGCCCAAATCTTTGTATTCTTTATTGAATTTTTTGAACTTATCCATATCACTTACAATGTCAGGATTGCTCAGTGATTCCTCTACATAATTGTATCTTTCGTAAATTGCCTCTAATCTATCTATTAAATTATTCATATTTTTTTCAAATTGAGGTGCAAAGGTACAATTTTTTTCTTGAATTAATAAAAAATATGTATTTTCGTGCTGAAAAGAAATTTTATGAGAAACGCATTTGGAATTCCTCTCCACTACGTCGAGGATATTTATCAGAAAGAATTTAATACAAAACTACAAATCGGTAACTTACGAAAATGTTATTTGATTACCTTATTGTGTACAATTTTCACTATTCCACTGATGTATTTGGATAGAATAAGGGAAGAAAATGGCGAGTTGGACACTTTTTACGGCTATGCGATTTTTATAACGCACCTGATTTTTTTCGTATTTATCCCAATCGCCATTTACATCACTTGGAAACGAAAAACCTTGTTTGATGCGTCACCTTTTCGCATAAAATTTTTAGTAGGATTTATTATTCTTGCTTTTACTTTTGCAATGATGCCAATGGCTATTTTTTCTATTCCCGATAGTGGTAGTATTTTGGTTTATGGCATTTACATTATGATTGTGAATTTTGTAATCACCATAGAACATCGCTGGCGATTGAGAATCAATCTGTTAGCAATTGGAATCATGGTTTTTTCTATTTTTTATTTTAAAAAACATGATGTGCTGTACTCGCTGGTGCGTACGATTGAATGTTTTGGGATTACAATTCCCGCTTTTGCTTTTGCGACTTTTCATTACAATGCAAAAACAAAAGAATTTCAAAATAAAAAAATGTTGGAAGCTGAACAGGAGCGCAGCGATAAGTTATTGTTGAATATTTTACCAGAACAAACCGCCCGAGAACTCAAAGAGAAGGGTAGTGCTTCGCCCCAATTCCACGAAGCTGCGACAGTGCTTTTTACGGATTTTGTAGGTTTTTCAAAACAAAGCATGAATATTCCTCCAACGCAATTGGTCAAGTTGCTGAATGTTTATTTTAAGGTTTTCGATAGTATTTGTAAAGAACATGGCTTGGAAAAAATCAAAACGATTGGCGATGCTTATATGGCGGTCAGTGGTGTTCCACAGGCAAATGAAAACCATGCTACAAACGCCATCAAAGCGGCTATTGCCATCAATGATTTTGTAGCTCAATACAAGCAAAACGCACTGATTAGCAATGCTTTATGTTTTGATATTCGGATTGGTGTACACAGTGGCTCGCTGGTATCTGGTGTTGTTGGAACGCAAAAATTTGCTTTTGACATTTGGGGAAATACCGTTAATACAGCCGCCCGTTTGGAAGCAAACAGCTTGCCGAATAAAATCAATATTTCAGAAGCTACTTTTTTCCTTATAAAACACGAATTTGAGTGCGTTCATCGTGGCAAATTAGAAGTGAAAAATATGGGAGAAGTGGAGATGTATTTTGTAGAGACTCCGTAGCGTTGCCGTTAACGGCAACGCTACGGAGTCGAAAATATAGTCTATTTCGTAGCGTCAGCGTTAACGCCGACGCTACGGAACGCTGACGCTACGAAATACTAATTCACAATCATTTTCCCTGTTTGTAAAATCTTACTTTCGCTCATCACTTGATACATATAAAAACCTTCTGTCAGGTTTCCTCTTTCAAAATTCAAACTATTTCCATCAAATTTTTCACTGCGTAAAATCTTTCCATTTAAATCTAATACGTTGAAAATCAAATTATTATAAGTATTTTCTTCTATTTCAATTCTTGCATTTTCCTGAAAAGGATTTGGGTAAATTTTTAATGCTATAAGATTGTTTTCATGGTCTTTACTGCCCGTTAATATTTGAATCCAGTTTTCGCCAATGGTATTTGCTGTGGTGTTGGTGATGATTGGCAAATTGAAATCAAAGAAAATCGCTGCATGATTGTTGATAACAGTTCCGTTTGGATTGTTCGGACGTTGCTTTATTTTGAATTTTACAAAACCGTTTGAGCCTTCTTTATCCACTTTTTCATGAGGCAAATTGATTTTTTCAAAAATAAAACTCGCCACACCTTTGTCCGTCAAAGTAAAACGATACGGGTGACTACTCACACCAGGAACTATCGTCGCAGGGTCTAAAAATGCTGAAAGTGTATCTTTTATCACCACCACAAAAGCCGTATCTGTTCCAGAATTTTGGAAACGAATCAGGTAATCCAAATCGGTATTTTTGGGAATAAAATGCTGTGTTTTTGTACCTTCTGGAAATGCTGTTTTGTCATTAGGGTCAAAAGAATTAACGACTGTTCGGCAATCTTCATCTTCAAACGGAGAATCGTCACCCAATGGAAATTGGTTTATAAAACCTGTGCTATTGCCATTCGGATTAGAAACGCAAGCCTCCAAAGCCGTCGAAGCGATAGTTCCGAGCGTCAAATCAGTTTGTCCCGCAATGATACGGTAGGTTTTTCCAGCTTTTGCGGTGATTGAAACGGGAAAAGTAGCATTCGGATTGAGCTGAAAAGTACCTTGTTTGTACATCACATCGTCTTCGATAACGTAATAATCTTTTGTAGCAGGCATTGCACTTTTTCCAATATTTTTAATCAAAAAATCAACTTTTCCAGCGTTACAAGTGCCTGTTACTTGGATTTTCGCTTTGTTTCCTCCTCCACAAATACTGTCTGGATAAATATTCGCCTTGTTGCAAAGTGTTTTTCCGACCAAATTCAAATCGCATTTGACATCGCTCGTAATCGTGAACACGCCACATTCATTGATCGCCACATCGCCCAAAGCAAAAAGATACGAACCGTCCGCTTGTAAAACACCAGTTTTTGTAGATGTTTTATAGGTCAAATTCGGGTCAAGTTTTACTTTTATAGAAGCGTTTTTCCCTAAAACAGTTCCTTTGTTGCAATATCTCACAACATAAACGGCTGTTGTACAAGGTCTTATCCCTTGCGTACTCAGCTCGACGCTCATGTAAGGACAATCATCTGTTACACTCATCATCAAATCTTTTTCTACGGACAATCCACTTTTCGCCACTACGGTACTATCACAAATTTGCTTGAAATAGGGCGAAGGATTTTGTACACTCAGCGTATTCGTTCCCGAAGGCGCAATCAGCCAATAATCGCCATTTTGGTCAGAAACCGCATAGCTTTTTACCTTTTTGCTATCTTCACTTTCGACCACAAAACCCGACAATTTTTGCTCCAAACTATCCGCTTTGCAATTGGTATTTTTTTCAATAGCGATTTTTCCAGAGATGAAAGAATTTAAGCCTTCGGCTTTGGTTTTGACGAGGAAGGCATCGGGGTAAAGCCCATTCCCAATGTTAATTCCTGTTTTTTCATTTTTAAACCCAGAGGCAATATAATAGTCATCATTAGTAACCTGTAAATGAGTTAAATAATTTCTAGCTGTTCCGTTAAACCTTTGCGCTGATTTTATATTTCCGTTTTGGTCAAAGACCCAAATTATAGCATTTGATTTTAAGCCAAGTGATTGATCATCAATGAATTCTTCTCCAATAACCACAATATTTTTTTGATTATCAACCTTGATCTGATAGCCCACACTATAGTTATTATTTTTTGTCCATTTAATGATTTTTTTTGTCCATATAATATTTCCATTTAGAGATTTTTTTAGCTCTATGCCAGAGAGTGCGTCATCGTATGCTAAAATTAGATTTGAACCGTCGTCTAATTTTAAAGTAGGAAAACCTTCTTCATACCAATTACTTCCCCATATTGATGCCTTTGAAATAAGAATACTTTTGATTAAATTCAAATTATAGTTATATTCTAACTCTATTAATTCCTGCGCACCATTTACTGCTGCTAAAAAAATACTTTTGCTTGTTACTTTGGTAATATGAGGTTGTATGAAACCAGTTGTAGTTTGCGCACTCAGTAATTTATCTCCACTTTTACTAAAAATGTAGCTACTATCTGCACATACAATCAAGAGTTGCTGATTAGGCATTTCTTCTATCCTTGGATTTGCAAAATAATTGAAATTATAAATTTTGCTCCAAACTATATTACCATCTTTATCCATTTTATTGATTGCTGTTGTATCAGGGAATTTATTGTCTTCGTCAATACGAGAAATATATACGATACTATTATCAATAGTCGGTTTTGTAGTTCCATAGCTGTAAGGTGTATTTTTTTGAAAAATTGTATTACCATTTTTATCTAACTTTAAAATAGTATAATTATCTTTTTCGTAGCTTGAAAGCCATAATGAACTATCAGAAGTCTGAATGAGTTCTCCAATAGGTGTCTTAGGAAAAACTTTCTCCCATTCCTGCCCAAAAACACTTTCTGAACTAAAACAAAACAGTAGCATCAATGCTACAATGAAGTGGTGGTTTTTTCCTGTTGATTTCATAATAATATACGTTATGGTGTGAAAGTAAAATTTAATTATTTTTGATACTGCAAAGGTGCGATATAGTTCTGACCTGTGCAAGTACAAAAAAAAGAACTTTTCTTTTAAAAAAATTACAAATTTGGTATAAATAATTGTTTGTCAATATTTTAAAATATTATTTTTTATTTTTATTAAAAAAATCTGTAACGTTTTTTTCAAAAACACGTATAAAAAATAGCCTTTTATGAAATAAAAATGTATTTTTGTAAAAAATTTAATCATGAATCAAGTCAAATTTTTAGATTTCCCCAAAATTGTAGCTGACCAAGAGTATTGCGATGGGCAGCCACGCGTCAAAGATACTCGAATTACGGTAACGGCATTGCTTTCATACATTGCAGGTGGTATGACATTTGATGATTTATTGCTTGAATATCCTAAATTATCAAAAGATGATATTCAACAGGCATTAAGTTTTGCAACTTCATGAACAAAAACAACCTTTCCGAAATCTTTGAAAAACTCTCTAAAAAAGAAGTTTCAGAAATAAACAAAGCCGTACATTCTCCTTTTTTCAATCAAAAAGAAGACGTGTTACAACTTTGGAAAATCCTGCAAAAGGGCAAGATTCTGCCCGAAAAAGAACAACTTTTTCAACAAATCTACGGTGAAGAAAATTTTAATGTAAAAAAAATATACAACGCTTCGAGTCAATTGTTGGCGTTGATGGAGCGTGTGCTTTTTATTTTAGAAAAGGAAAATAACGAAACGGCACAAAAACTCAGTATTAGCAATTGGTATCGAAAAAAAGGCTTACATCCACTTTTTCAAACCAATATCAACGAAACAAAAGCGATTTTGAAAAATACGGGTTTGGAAGATGACCAATTTTATCGTTTTACGCACCAAATCGAATTTGAGATTTACGAACACCAAATCGCTGACCGAACTTCTGAACTCAATCTGCAATCACTCAACGACAGTTTAGATTTGAGTTTTTTGATAGAAAAATTGAAAAAAACTTGCCTTTTGCTTTCTCATCAAGCCGTTTATAAAGTCAATTATCAAACAGGATTGCTTACACCAATTTTACAACACATTGATAATCAACCTTCTGTATTAGAAAGACCAGCCGTTGCAGTCTATTATTATTGTTATTTGTTGCAAACACAGCCGAATGAAGCGACTCATTTCGACACTTTCAAACGCTTGATTATCGAGCATTTTGCGATTTTTAACAGTGCAGACATTCGAGTTTTGTATCTTTTGGCAGTCAATTATTGCATCAAAAAGCACAACGCAGGTGACGAAAAATACGCTTTTCAAGGCTTAGAATTGTACAAAAAAGCCTTAAAAGATGATTTTTTGCTTGAAAATGGTGTACTTTCTCGTTTTTCTTACCGCAACATCGTCGCGTGGGCATTGTTGGAAAAAGACTACGATTGGACGGAGAAATTCATCAATGATTACAAAAATAATTTGGAACGCACTTTTCGAGATAGTATGTATAGTTTTTGTTTGGCAAGGTTAGAATTTAGCCGAAAAAACTATCAGGCGGCACTTTTATTGCTTCAAAAAGCTGAATATCGAGATATTTTGTTGGGTTTGGCAGCGAAAGTTATTTTGTTAAAAATCTATTACGAACTCCAAGAAACCGATGTTTTGGAAGCTCATTTGAACAGCATGAAGGCATACATTATCAGAAAAAGGGTTTTGGGTTATCACAAAAAAAACTATCAAAACATCATTTTTTACACAAAAAAGTTAATGACACTCAATGCTAATGCGCTCGAAATCAATCAATTGCGAGAATCTATTAAACAAGAAAGGATTTTAACAGAAAAGGAATGGTTTTTAGAACAATTGTAGTCGGAAGCTCCAGCTTCCGATAATGCTACGCCAAGCTGGAGCTTGGCGTTACAAAAAAAACGCTCCGATTTTTGTCGAAGCGTTTTTTTATTTTTTCTTTTCTTTCAAAATTCTCTCAATATACCAGCGAATCGCTTTTAGCATTTTATGAATTTGAAAAATATCTTTTGTATCACAAAGATATGCTTCACTAAAAGCATATTCTTTTCCTTTCAATCCCATAAAACACCATTTGCTACCAACAATATAGCAACCAATCATTGGGTGATTACTTTCGTTTAAAGCCTGAGCCGCAAGCATTGCTACCAGAGCTTGACCCATAGGATCTCCACTTGGGTCAGTTGCTCTTTTGTATTCATTCATACAAAAATAGGGCGTACGAGGACTGCGAAAACCAGTGGCAATCATTCCATCTACTTTACCTGAAAGTTCGTAGGTATCAATCGTTACGCTTACTTCTCTTTCTAAAAAATAAGAAAATTCACGGTTGTCAATGTCTGCAAAAACAAACAATGGGCTGATAATTTTGTTTTGCAATTCAGCTTCATTCCAGTTGTCACCACCATTATGGTATTTTTTACGAAGACTTTCCAAATAGCGGATTTCAAAAGCGTCGTTTTCGTGTTCAAATGATGCTAATTCATTCAAAACGTCAAGATAATCTACTTGGCGAGTACCAAAGGCTGCATCAAGTTTATCTAAGTTCCACTCACGAAAATTACTTTTTATCATTTTAATTTTTTTGCAAAAATACAATTTTTTTAATTAAAAAGCAAAAATATATAATGAATGTTAGCAATATTTATTGCTAAATGCTCACATTTCTTAACGCAAATAGCTATTTTGGGTCTGACTCCGTCAAAATGTATTGTAGTAATTTTTAAACACTAATTCAAACGAATTTATCGAATTTACACGAATTATTTTCATTGTAATTTGTGTAATCAGCACGAAGTTCTGGACGCTCACATTTTTTGTAAAAATACTTACTGTAAAATTTTAAGTGATGCTTCAAAATTGAGCTATACAATCAGTAACAAACGATAGTTATGGGTGTTTTATCAGTAAAAAATTGTAACTGTTTAGCGTCTAAAAAAATCGAAGATTTTTTATTTTTACCACGGAGAAACGGAGGTCACGGAGGCAAAAAAATTAGCTAAACGCTAATTTTTTTGTCGCACTCTGTGTTCTCCGTTTCTCCGTGGTGAAAAATTGCAAAAGTGGTAAATAGTTACAAAAAATTATGTATTGGCAAATATAAGAAGGATTTAGCACACGAATTATCGCAGATAAAATCAATAAATTGATTTTACTCACGGATTTTCACAGATTCCTCACGAAGGGAATCCGTGAAAATCCGTGAGTGATGCGAAGCATCATCTGCGCAAATTCGTGTGCTAAATTAATCTTTATTGGAGCAACAAGTTAGCTCCACTTAGGATATTTTTAGCCATAATCAACCATCACTTAATATTTTACAGTAAGTAAAAATATACTTTATTGGACACACTTTTTTAAGTAAAGACTTTTCCGAACTTTTCAGTATGTAAGTAATTTTCAATGGTTACATCAAATGTTAATCTAAGGTGAGTTTTTAATTTTTCAAGTATTTTTGCCAATAGAAATTTACAATTTGGCTGATTTCTTTGGCATTTTCATTCAAATTATCCAACTGAACTTCTTTGTATTCGTAGCGATTGCCTTCTAAGGCGTAGTAAATGGCAAGGTTGTCATACACATTATTCTCGTTACTTGATGTTTTATGAAAAATACACAACACATCTTTGAAGTCCAAACCTCTTATATTGCGATTACCATTAAAACGAAAACCTTGTTTTGATACTGAAAAACGCCAGTTTTCTCTCGTAAATTTACGATGATAATAAGTGTATGCAATAGCCAAAACGAGTATCCCAAAACTTGCAATCAAAAGCCCATTTTTTCTTTCATCTAAAAAAGCTCCATAAAATATAAACATTAAAATAAACCAAAGATTTTTCAGAACTACTTTCCACACTGCTGTTGGTATTTCCGAAAATTCCACAAATGTAAAAAGCAAATACGACAAATGTATTTTTTATCCTTGTAAAAATTTCAAATACCATATAAAATGAAGAAAAGCGAG
>JAYWHK010000106.1:0-29636 GCA_043777755.1 Saprospiraceae bacterium | reverse complement strand
TCATAAATAATACTCTGTCGTCCCTTACGTTTCTTATTTATAATACAAAGATGCAGCCTTCTGAGAACCTACGCAATAACATTTTTTAGCTGTTGTACCAAAAAATACAATTATTCATTAAAATTAAACTACTGATAATCAATATCTTATATCTATTTTTATTTATTTTTTGTGAAAAATAATTTTATTTTCGTAATAATTTTATTTTTAAATTAAATTTTTATTTTTTTATTAAAAAATCATAAACAATTGATAATCAATTAGTTAAATTTAAAAAAATATTGAAAATATTTTTTATTTTTTTAAAAAATAATTTTACTCCTCATAACCAAGAATAAAAAAAGCCCTAAAATTAGGGCTTTTAAAAATTCGGTAAAGTCAAAAATCTACTTTTAAACTTTATCAATCAAAAATTTTCTTAGGATTCAAAATACCATTTGGGTCAAATACTTTTTTGATACCTCGCATCAAATCCAAATGCACTTCAGAAAACATAATATCCATGTATGGTTTTTGCACATAGCCAATCCCATGTTCTCCTGAAATTCGTCCGCCTAATTCGTGAACAGCTTCAAACATTTCACGGGTAGCTTTTGGAACATCATTTTTCCATTGCTCTTCGGTCAAACCTTTTTTCACAATATTGACGTGTAAATTTCCATCGCCAGCATGACCAAAACAAACTGTTTCGATACCATATTTGTTGCCAATTGCTTTAATTTTCAACAATTGTTCTGGTAGTTTTGCTCTTGGAACAACCGTATCTAATTCTTTTTTGTAAGAAAAAGCATGAATAGAAGGATTTATACTTCTACGAACCTTCCATAAAGCCTCTTTCTGCGCTTCGCTTTCTGCAAAAAGAATTTCACCAGCTTCAAACTCTTCCAAAATTGTTGTTATTTTTTCACAATCCAAAAACAAATGTTCTGGATTATTACCATCAACTTCTATCAATAAATAGGCTTCTTCATTTTCTTTTACACTCAAGGGAGCGTCATCAACATATTCTAAAGCCCATTTCAAAGCATTTTTTTCCATAAATTCCATTGCGGAGGGAATAATTCCTGCTTGAAAAACTGCCCCAACTGCGGCAGACGCTTTTTCCGCAGAAGGAAAAGGAGCTAACATCAAAAGTGTATGCGTCGGATGTGGAATTAATTTCAACACAATTTTGGTCACAACGCCCAAAGTTCCTTCGCTACCTACAATCAGATGCGTAAGGTTATAACCAGTAGAATTTTTTAAGGTATTTGCGCCCGTCCAAATGACTTCGCCATTTGCTAAAACCACTTGAAGATTCAAAACATAATCTTTTACAACACCATATTTAACAGCTTTTGGTCCACCAGAATTATGAGCAACATTGCCTCCAATAAAACAAGAACCTTTGCTCGCTGGGTCAGGCGGATAAAACAAACCTTTTCCTTTGACTGCTTTTTGCAAATTTTCTGTAATTACGCCAGGTTCGGTAGTAACTTGCAAGTTTTTTTCATCAATCTCCAAGATTTTATTAAAACGTTCCATGCTCATCACCAATCCACCTTGAACAGCCAATGCACCACCAGCCAAGCCAGTCCCTGCACCTCTGACGGTAACTGGTACTTTATAATCGTTGCACAAACGAAGTACAGCACTGATTTCTTCCACTGACGTTGGTTTCACGACAATATCAGGCATAAAAACCAAATCTTCTGTTTGGTCTTTACTATAGACAGCAAGCTCTTCGCCTTCCGAAATCAAACGAGAAGGCAAAAACATATTTTGGAGGTGTTCAATAAAATCTTTTTGAAGAGGCATTACTTTTGAATAATTGTAAAACGATTTGGTGCGCAATAATAAATTAAATTCCACTCACCATCGCTTAGTTTAGCAAAACGGCGTTCTATACCGAACTGATTATCAGCTTTTAAGATGCGTTCCGTAACAATTCTGTCTGTTAGAGGAATAATATTCTGTATAAATTCTCCTTTTCCAAAATCAATGGCACGTTGCATTCTCCAATCTTTTTCTTCGTAAAAAAAATTGTCCGAAGCAAGCGTTAAACTATCCGCATTGATAGGCAATCCTTTCAGAGGAAATGCTGTGTGGCGGATTTGGAACAAGCTGTCGGTGTGAAAATTTTCGTAAAAAGCACGAAAATCAGCTGGTAGGCTAACCATCGCTTCTGTATTTGTATTGGGTTTTATTTCCTTTTTTTTACAAGAAAAAAATAAAATACCGCAAAGGGAAACTGTTATAAAAAATGTTATTTTCATAAAATAAGTTATTTTGACTAAAGCGCAATATTTATTTTTTTATTGTTCAAAACAGCCAATGTTTTGCCTTTCAATGTTTTACCAACAAAAGGAGAGTTTTTTGACTTTGAAAAAATATTTTTTTCTGTGTAAATAAATTCAGTATTGGGGTTGAAAATGGTAAGATTGGCTTCGCAACCTTTTTCTATTTTCGGAATGGCTTGTTTTAAAATTCGTCGTGGTGCAAAAGCGAATTTTTCTACCAACTGTTCTGGACTTAAGTCTGAAAAAGTATTTGCAACAGCAACAGCTGTTTCCAAACCAAGTGCGCCAAAGGCTGCATAAGGAAATTCCAAATTCCAAGATTCTTCGTCCAAAGGCAAATGATTGGAATTGATGCTGTCAATTGTACCGTCAGCTAAACCTTTTTTGAGTGCTTCGATGTCACTTTGCGCTCGTAAAGGCGGCTCAACTTTGAGCTTTGTATCAAAGTTTTCTAAACTATTGTCATCAAAAGCAAGATTTATCGCAGCTACAGAAGCGGTTACTCGCAGCCCTTTCGCTTTTGCTTGTCGAATCAAATCAACAGAACGTGCCGTTGAAATATTCTGAACGTGCAATGTTCCGTCAGCGTATTCAAGTAAATACAAATCACGAACCAACATCATTTCTTCTGACAAAGAAGGAATTCCTTTCATTCCCAAAGACGTACTCATAACGCCTTCGTGCATCTGTCCGCCTTGTGCAACACTTTTTTCAAAAGGATGATTGATAATTAAGCCATCAAAAGCCTTGACATATTGCAAAGCTCTGAGCATCAAACCAGAATCTTTCACTGTCTTAACACCATCTGTAAAAGCCTTCACACCAGACTCATACATATCATACATTTCACTAATATTATCACCTTTACAATCGTGAGAAAGTGCGCCTAATGGTAAAAAATCAACTAAATCGTTTTTTGTTTTGTTTTTTACATAGAGAACTTCCGTTTTGGAATGTAACGCAGGAACAGTATTTGGCTGTATCGCAACAGTCGTAAAACCACCAAACGCAGCAGCTTTTCCAGCACTCTCAAAATCTTCTCGAAACTCCAAGCCTGGGTCGCCAACAAAAGCTCCTATATCTACAAAACCTGGTGCAACGAAAGCTCCTTCTGCATCAATTTCTTGGTCAGCTGACGCTTCAATATTGGGCGCAATGTCTTGAATAACGCCATTTTCAATTAAAATATCTACTTTTTTTTGGTGAAAATCACTTTGCGAATGAAGTACCAACACATTTCTAATGATTATTTGCATAATTTTTGGAATTATCGGTTAAAAATCGCAAGTGCTAAGTTGCACGATAATTGCAGCAAAAGTAGTAAAATATTCTAATAATCAACCAAAGAAATAGTAATGAATTTATATGAATTAGGACAAAAATTTCATACGCCTGAGAGCGTATATAATTACTTAAGCTATTTGTTTGGCTTGTATGAGGAGTTGATAAAAAATGTAAAATAAAAAAATCATAGAGGAAGGATTAATCTTCTTCTATGATTTCATTTTCTTTCAAAATTCGAATATATGCTTCTTCGGAAAGTGGGCAATTTGCTAAATCTTTGAATTGGTCTTTTGATAATTTGCATTGTGAAGACATCTGTTTTATCAAAAAATCATTTAAGTCTTTTGCACCATGACTGATTTTAGTATGCAATATTATTTTGCCGTCATGGAAAAAATTTAGGTATTTGTGGTCGTCACTTTTATTAGCAGCATCTTCAAAACCTTTGCTTTTTAAGTTTTTGTATGTTTTTTTAGCATCTAAAGCAGCCATGACTATATAACTTGTTTTACGACATTATTTAATAAGGTTTTGATTTTGACAAGGCGTTTTGATAATTTTTCATCATCTGTATTGGTATATAAAGTATAAATATAATCAAATTCTTGTTTAAAGGAAAACTCAGCATCTTCTTTTGTTTCGCCAGTACCAATTATATCAAGCATTTCAGATTGAATAATGAAATAATCGTCTTCTTTTTCAAAAAGACAGCGAAGCGGAAAGTTTAGAATGTATTTTTTATCGTCAAAATCAATTTCAGACGGAGCATAAGACATAGAAATACTATTGGCAAAAGTTTCAATGATTTTAGATTTTACTTTGCCTGTTGTATTGGTAGTTTCTTGAACTTTACCAACTTTTATTTCTTTTTTAGGTTCATATTGTTCTGATAGGATGATTTTAACTTTAAGTTTTTCTTTTGTTTGTTCGCTTATTTTTTTGATTTCATACAAAGGTTTAATCGTATTGCTTTCATTTGGAGCGTGTTCAATATCTGCAATTTTTGTTGGACTATTTTTAAAACTATTTGTAAATTTATAGAGTGTATCTACAATATTATTTCTTCGATTAGCATCGGGATATTTAGTTTTAATTTGTTCAAAATCAGCACTTTGCGTAATGGAAATAAGTTCTTCAAAACTCCGATTAACAATTCTTTTCTGATTTTGAACATCGTCAGTAAGTACGTTTTGATTGGCATGGCGAGAAAAAACAAAAGTAGGTATTGCACTACCTTTTTCAAAATTAGATAACTCAATATTAAATAGACTTAAATCAATAGTGCTACTATCTGAAATTTCAGAAATAGCAATATTTTTCAAAAGCTCTTGTAATGACTTTGCAATATCAACAAGAGTATCAATAGGCAAGGTATTATACCTTCCTAATTCTCCTTCAATGTGAAGACTAACTCCTTTGTCAAAATCAATTTTATTGAAACTCATTATTTAGTTTTTTATTTTGCAAAGGTATATTTTATTTATGAAAAGTCAAAATTTTAATTTAATCAACAATTTCAAGTATAATTTTGAGGACAAAGATACAAAAATAAAAGTTTTAAGCACCAAAAGCAAAAGTTTCTGCACTTGCGCCTTTCATTAAATCTTGATATTCTTCTGAAAAACCATCTTTTTTGAGTAAAGAACCCGTTTCGATATAAGGATAAATTTCATCGTAGCGTTTGATGCTGTTCATAAATACTCGTCGGCTGATTGCTCGGCGATTGATTTTTTCAGGATTGTCAATGCCCGCACCTGCCATTAATTCAACAAAACTACCCACTGTTTTTTTGTGAAAACTGGCGATACGAACTTTTTTATCATCGACAACCAAACCTTTGTTAAGTGTTTCGTCTTGTGTGGCAACGCCTGTTGGACAAGTATTTTTGTTACATTCCAAGGCTTGAATACAGCCCAAGGCAATCATCATTGCTCGAGCGCAATTACAAGCATCTGCACCCAAGGCAATTGCTCTTAAAACATCAAAACCACTGACAATATGTCCTGATGCAATCAATCGAATATTTTTACGTAAATCAAAGCCAATCAACGTGTTGTGTGCAAAAGCAACGGCTTCTCGCATAGGCATACCAACGTGATTTGAAAACTCTACAGGTGCTGCGCCAGTACCGCCTTCGCCACCATCAATGGTAATAAAGTCGGGAAAAATCTGTAAGTCCAACATGGCTTTGCAAATCGCTACAAATTCGTGTTTGTTACCAATACACAACTTGAAACCAACAGGACGAGCATCACTCAATTCTCGCATTTGCTGAAGCAATTGCAATAAGCCTTTTGGTGTAGAAAATGCACGATGATATGGAGGAGAATCTACATCAATATTGGGTTGAATTTTTCGTATTTTGGCAATTTCTGGTGTGTTTTTTTTCGCAGGTAAAATACCTCCATGACCTGGTTTTGCACCTTGCGAAAGTTTGAGTTCAATCATCTTGATATTGGGCGAAGCAACCGTTTCTTTGAACGCCACTGGGTCAAAACCACCATCTTCTGCACGGCAGCCAAAATAACCTGTTCCTACTTGATAAATCAAGTCACCACCAGGCGAAAGATGATATGGACTAACACCGCCTTCACCAGTATTGTGGGCAAAACTGCCAATTTTAGCACCGCCATTCAATGCCATAACCGCATTTTTACTCAAAGAACCAAAAGACATCGCAGATACATTCAATACACTTGCACTATATGGTTGTTTACATTGTGTCCCGCCAATCAAAACACGAGGATGATGATTGACATTTTTTTTATCCAATGCAACAATAGAATGGTTCATAAATTCATAACCTTCAGCATAGACATTGAGTTGTGTTCCAAAAGGTACAGTATCTATTTCGGATTTTGCTCGCTGATAAATAATAGAACGATCCATTCGGTTGTATGGTGTGCCATCGGTATCTGATTCTACGAAATATTGATAAATCTTGGGACGCAACCATTCCATAATGTAGCGCATACGGCCCAAAAGAGGAAAATTTCGCATGATGGCGTGCCGTGTTTGGAGCATTTCATAAAAGCCCAATGCCATTAATGGCAACCATAACAATAAACTCCAAAACCAGCCCTGACTAACATAATAGCCTAATAAACAGATGATTAGCGTAGATATTATTGCAAAAATTTTAAAATTATTTCTCATATACACAAAAGATATTGGTTATTAGATATTAAAGATATTGCAAACGCTTGGTGTTCAATATTTTGTATAAATTCAAAGTCCCAAAACTACTTTCCGACGTGTATATTAAGGGATTAATTGTTTTACGAGAGCTTAACGTATTTTGTTTAAACACGAAATAAAATTAGGCAAAGCCAATTTTCTCGAATTTTACGGATTTCACTAATTCTATTAAAACTTTGTTTTAATTTTACACGTGGCTTAGTTCTTTGATTTTATTTATTCTAAAGCATATTTTTCTTTTAATTTTTTCTTCAAAGCAAGCATTTCATCACGGTACTGAGCCGCAGTGATAAAATCAAGGTCTTTTGCAGCAGCTTTCATTTTCTTCTCTACTTCGGCAATCATTTTTTCCAATTGCTCACGGTTTGCATATTGAATAACAGGGTCGGCAGCCAAGCTGTAATCTTCTGGCTCGACGTACATCGTTGGTCGTCCACCACGAATGTCCAAAATAGAACGAGATTGGAAAATTTCTTCCTTGGATTTTTTAACAGTACGAGGCGTAATTCCATGTTTTTCATTGTATTCCATCTGAATAGCACGGCGACGAGTCGTTTCGTCAATGGTTTTTCGCATCGAATCGGTTACTTTATCGGCATAAAAAATAACCAAACCATTAGAATTACGTGCGGCACGTCCCGCAGTTTGAGTGAGGGAACGCTCATTTCTCAAAAAACCTTCTTTATCAGCATCTAAAATCGCAACCAATGAAACTTCTGGTAAATCCAAACCTTCTCGCAACAAATTGACACCAACCAAAACGTCAAATTCACCCAATCGCAAATCTCTCAAAATCTCCACACGTTCCATTGTATCTACTTCGGAGTGAATATATCGAACTTTTATATTTAATTTTATAAAATATTTAGTTAATTCTTCGCTCATTCGTTTGGTCAAAGTCGTTACCAAAACCCTTTCATTCAGTTTTACACGTTTGTTCACTTCGTCCAAAAGGTCATCAATTTGGTTCAAACTCGGACGTACTTCAATAGGAGGGTCTAATAATCCCGTCGGACGAATCAGCTGCTCAACAATTACGCCACCAGTTTGTTCCAATTCAAAATTGCTTGGTGTCGCACTGACATAAACAATTTGATTGGTTAATTCTTGAAACTCTTCAAAACTTAAGGGTCGGTTGTCCAAAGCAGAAGGCAATCGGAATCCAAAATTCACCAAGCTCATTTTTCTTGCCCTATCGCCGCCCCACATTCCACGCAATTGCGGAATCGTAGCATGACTTTCATCAATAAACAACAAATAATCATCAGGAAAATAATCCAACAAACAAAATGGACGAGTTCCTGGTGTTCTACCATCAAAAAAACGAGAATAGTTTTCCACACCAGAACAATAACCCAATTCTTTAATCATTTCTAAATCAAAACTCACCCTTTCGTTGATGCGTTTTGCTTCTGACTCTCTTCCTTCTTTTTCAAAATAACGGACTTGTGCCATCATTTCGTCCTGAATATTTCTAATAATTTCATTGATTCTATCTTTTGGCGGCACATAAAGGTTGGCGGGGAAAATAACAGAGTGCGCCATGCTTTCGATGCGTTTACTTGTTTCTTTTTCGATACTTTCAAGGCTTTCTATCTCATCTCCAAAGAAAGTGACCCGCAAACCTGTATCGCCATAAGGCAAATTAATATCCACAGTATCGCCACGCACTCGAAATGTTCCTCGAGCAAAATCTGTTTCTGTACGAGAATACAAACTTTCTACCAAATTATATAAAAAAACATTGCGAGAAATATTTTGTCCAACATCTAAACGAATGATACCTGTTTTGTAGTCTTCTGGGTTTCCCATACCATAAATACATGATACTGAGGCAACTACAATTATATCACGACGACCAGAAAGAATACTTGATGTTGCACGCAAACGCAACTTATCCACTTCTTCATTGATTTGAAGGTCTTTTTCAATGAAAGTATCGGTAACAGAAATATAGGCTTCGGGTTGGTAATAATCATAATAAGAAACAAAATACTCAACAGCATTGTCAGGAAAAAATTGCTTAAATTCTCCATACAACTGAGCCGTAAGTGTTTTGTTATGTGTCAAAATCAAGGTCGGACGATCTAATTGTTGAATCACATTAGCCATCGTAAATGTTTTTCCAGAACCCGTCACACCAAGTAGTACCTGTGCTTGGTCACCATCTTTGATGTTGGTAACGAGTTGGTGAATCGCATTTGGTTGGTCACCCGTAGGAGAAAAATGAGAATTGATTTTGAATTCTGACATTTGTTATTTTTTTGCAAAAATACTAAAAAATTAGGATAATACAAAATGTTTTATCTCTACTTTTTCTTTCTCTAAAAAATTGATATTTTCATTGTTTTTCTCTAATGCAAAAATGAATTTATCCGTCCAGTTTATTAGTTTATACATCTTTCCATTCAGCAACTTAAAGTGTTGATTTACAAAGACTTCTAAGGGTTCTGTTGGTGTAATTTCGTAAAAATCATAACTTTCGTTGAGGTAATTTAACATATTTTCTCGAAACAGTTTTTTCGCCTTTCGGCTAAAATCTTTGCTTTGTTGATGATTGCGAGCGATATAACTATTCAACACAAACAAAAAATTTATGTCATAAGCCTTTAAATGTAAAGTATCACGGTCAAAAAGGCGATTTTTGAAATGAATATTACGCTCAATCGTTTTTCCTCGTGGCGTAAGTGCATCTAAGGAAGCATCAAATCGCTCATTCAAAATGGCACTAATAAAAAAATTAGGCGTAACATTATAGCCTTCGGTCAGTTCATCACGATAGCGGAAATTTTCTGCTAATTGTTCTTTGTTAAATAAATCAATATTGTACTGAATGACATTTTTTGAATATGTATATTGCTTATAAATAGACTTTTGTTCAAATTCTGCATCATTTTTGTAATATTTGCTATCGCCAATGTAGTAAATAGCGTCGTCAAAAATCAAGGATTGATATGGATAAATATGGTCAAGTCGCTTACCGTCTTTGTGTTCTTTCAAGGCTTTTGGCAAGTTACTTTCGCCTAAAAGCGCATCTATCATATCTTCAAAAACAATGTTAAAATCTCGTACCAACAAAATTTCATTCATCGCTTTGTTTGCTTTTACTTGTTCCAAACGCTCAAAATAAGCGTAGCACAAATGCCACAATCGCAAGAGTTTATCCGAAAAATAATGGCTTTTTATAGCCTTCAAACGACGAGTTGCTTTCGTTTTGAATTGCTCAAAAACTCGACCTTTCATCAGTTCGTAGGCAGGATTGAGATAGGTTTTGAAATGATATTTTTGTTGCAAATCATGCAACAAGGAAAAGAAAATACAAATCAATTCTTCGTCGGTTTGAAGGACTTTTGATTTTGTAACAGGTTGAAAATAAATAGGTTGTGTCGAATTATTGAAAATCGGCTGCTTTTTCGTTACGGTTTTTGTCCAGTTTATTTTATGGTTTTGGCTGCTGTTGTTCTTTTTTACGAACGTAAAAAGCGATTGGTTTTCACGATTAAATTTCAATAAACTCAATATCACTTCAAGTTCAGAATTGTCATGTTGTTGCAAATTAGAAATCACTTCTTGTACTTGTGACGCTTCGCTAATTTGATTTTCTTTTTTCCGAGCGTTAAATTGTTTTATCGCCAAATACAACCATGTCGAAACTGAAAACTTAAATGCTTCGTTCAATTCCGCTTCTTTTCCTTCAAAAACCTTAGGCAACACCGTGATAGTCGTTTGTTCGGCAGCACAATAAAAATAGCCAACGTAAGGAATTTTGACATTGCCTTGCGTGTCTGCATCGTAATAGCGGTTGTCCAAATAAGGCGCAACTTCCGCTAAGGGATATTTTTGTGCTTCGATAAAAACTTTCATGGTAGGATTTAGATAGGGCTTACGTTATTATATTCCATAAACGACTTCAACATTTCTACTACATTTTCATTGTATAACTGATTGAATGTAAAGGTTTTATGTTCTCCATTTTCGCTGTATTTAAAAATGGTATCGCTTTCATTTTCTTCTTTAAAAATCTCCGACCAAAGATAAAACATAACTTTTGAGCGAAAAATGTCTAACGTAATAGGCTGGTTATCATTGGTTTTTACAAAATAATTGCCTAATTGTTTGTCTTCACTTTGCGTAATTTCATAAATCTTTTTGTTGATTTTTTTGATAAAATCGCCCCACTTATATGAAGTCGTTTCGTCTAATTGTATCGTCATTTCCGCAGCTTTTTCGTAATTGATTGGCACATATTCCCAATCCCAACGACGCTTAAACGCACTATCCATCGGGAAAAGCGATTGGTCAGAAGTGTTCATCGTGGCATAAATCAATAGGTTAGAAGGCAATGCGATTTTGCTGTACGCATTTTCTGCTTTATAATTTTCTTGAAAAATGCTATTTATAATATCTTGATTATCAAGCGTTTCTTTTAAGTATTCTGCCAAATCATATTCTGCATCAATCGCATATTCAGATGCTCCGCTTGCGTTGCGGTCAAGACATTGGAACAAATCGCCAAAAATCTGAGCGCAATTTCCCCTGTTAATTTCTTCAATTGTAAGCAATACCAATTCCTCGGGATTGTTCCAAGCATACGTATATGCCTTAGTAAAAACCTGCGGCACAAAAGCATAACGCACATTATCGCCTTGCATCATCGGCTTATACGCTCCTACAAAAGTGCTGTAATCGCTATCAGGATGAAAAACGGTTTTAAATTCTTTTGCTCCAAATTCTTTGCGTAAGGCATTGATTTTGTGTGACTTACCTGTACCTGGTGCGCCGAAAAGGATTTTTTGGAGAGGTTTTACAGTAGAAAAGTTAGGCAATATTTGTTTATCAATATTTCCACTTTCTATTATTATAACTTTTTTAGTTTGTAGGTTCAAAAAAGTTGATACTTTTTGAGCATATTTTTGTAGTAGTAAAGGTGACGCTTTTTGCTTGATGGAAACTACATTATTTGCACTCTCATATAAGTATGCATGAAGTCCAGACTTTAAAAAAGATTTGTAAATTCTAAACGGACCAACAGGCTCATGCTCATCTTTTATATCAATATCTGTAATATTATTTAGAGTTTCATAAATTCCTTCTTGTTGAAAAAATAACTCCGATCCATTATCTGTTCTTATTTTAAACTGTGTTTCTTCTGTGAAAATGGTTAAAATTTCCTTGATTTTATTTTCGATAGCTTCATTTTTGAATGTACCTGCATTGGTAATCCATTCAAATAGGATATTTTTAAAATCAGTAGTATTATCGCTAAAACAAAGTGAAACAAGGTTGCAATTTGTTGAAAAATGAATTGCTTTTTCATGCCGAGAGCCGCCAGTTCGTTCTTGGCTATTCGGAAAATTTTGATTTACAAAATTAATTTGTCCTAACTTCCAAAAAAGCTCGATTGTAACTTGTAAGGCTTCTAATTGAGCTGTAAATAGAGGCGTTTGATTGATTTGCTCAATAAATTGAGTATTTGAATAATTAGATAATTGCGTTGCAAATAAATGGAGTATTTTTACCTCTAAGTCTTTGGAAAGTATTAATTTTTGCCCATTTGGGGTAGCATAAGTTAGTTTTGCTTCTTCATCAGAAGCTAAATATAGAGCCATTGTTATGGCAAATAACTTTGGCAATTCTGGCAATGATGATTTAATACCTTGTTTTAAGTTTAATTCTTGCCTTACTTTTATAGATTGAGGATAATTTTTCATACTTTATTAATATCTTCTAAAATTACTTTTGCAACAGCTTGTGCTAATAAAGGCGGAACTGCATTTCCTACTTGTTTCATTTGAGAGGTTTTATTTCCATAAAAAATAAATCTATCAGGAAATGATTGGATCCTTGCTGCTTCCCTTGTCGTAATACAGCGATTTAATACAGGATGTGTAAACAAACCTGATGAAGGCGTATCATAGCGAGTTGTTATTGTTGCAGCTACGCCATCTTCTAATAATCTTGACCATGTTCCACTAAAAATAGACTTTGTTCTATGCTCTTCTGGCAACACTTCTCTTCCTTTTCCTTTGGGAATTAGAGCCAATCTCTTTAAAGCTAATTCAGAATGTTTCGTTGATTCATGATTATAAATTCCTTTTGAACCAATACGCATTAGTTTTTGATATTCTGACAATGGCTTTTTTTCATAATTATAAAATTTTTCTCCTTCGCCAGATTCAATAAAAGGCAAATCGTATATAGCTTCTTGAATTGTTGTCTTTTCTGCATTACTTTCTGGTAAATTAAGTAAATTATTTCCTTTTCTACCCAGAAAAAAAGCACGTCTTCTATCTTGTGGAACGCCGAAATTTACTGCGTGTAATACTTTACAATCTACTTGATAACCCAATTTATTGAAGGTTTCAATAATTTCCTCTTTAAAATACCCATTTGCAGTTGTGGTAATATTAGGTACATTTTCTAACACAAAATATGATGGTTCAAAAATTTCGACAAATTTTATAAAATATTTAAAGAGATAATTTCTATCGTCTAACAAACTTAATCTCTTACCTTTTTGAGAAAAACCTTGACATGGTGGACCTCCAATAATTATATCAATTTTACCATGTTTTTCTCTCAATTCGTTTATATCTAATGTTGTAATATCTTCGCTATAAACGTCTGTTTTTAAATGATTTAACTTAAAAGAATTTGCAATAGATTTATCATATTCAATAGCAAAACTAATATCAAAACCTTCGTTGATAAAACCTTGTGAAAAGCCACCAACGCCAGCAAATAAATCTGCAACTTTCATAAAAAATTAGTATTTTTTAACCTATTTTTAGCAATTTCGTAATAATTTTCATCTAATTCAATGCCTATAAATTGGCGATTGAGTAATTCACAACCAACACCCGTAGAACCACTACCCATAAAAGGATCTAAAATAATATCATTTGGATTAGACAACAATTTAATAAAATGATTGATTAATTGAATTGGTTTTTGTGTTGGGTGTTTTCCATATTTTTTTTCAGAAGCGGGCGTTAATCCAGTTTCAATATAATCGTGAACAGGTACGCCATCGTTGTTAAATGTTCCCGTTGTACCTTCGTTGATAAAATAAATCCAACATTCCGTAGAATTGATAAAATGAAGGTTCATATTACGAGGCATTGGATTTTTTTTATGCCAAACACCAATTGTTTTGTAGTAAAATTTATGATTTTGAGCTAATTTTATCAAAGTTTCTACTTTCATCAACGACATAAACATCAACAACGAACCTTTTTTCTTCAAAACCCGATTACTTTCTCTAAAAAAACCGTCCATGTTTTCAACCCATTCACTATGCTCTAAATTATCCCAATCGGCATACGCAAAATGATTTTCACGCATCTTTACTAAATTCGTATTTCTTTCGTGCATGAAATTTCCCAAATTGTAAGGAGGGTCTGTAATAATCAAATCCACACTACTATTTGTAATATTCTGCATTTCTTTTATGCAATCGCCATTGTACAAAACCGAATTGGCAGTTACATCTTCCTTTTTTTCTTTATTTTTAGTTATTCTTGTCTCTATTTTTTTCTCTTCATAAAACCCCGAAAAAGCCATCTGTACATCATCCTCTTGTACAGTGCTAACTATTGCATCTAAATTATCTTTATATACCATATTTTTACCCAATAAATTGTTTTTAAAACACAAAGATAAGCGATAATATCGAAACAAAAAATAAATTTTACACTTTCCACTCCAACATTAAATGCAGGTTAGCACAATTGAACGTATTTTTACCAATTAAAAAATCGTTTATTTGAGCATTTGAAAATCAGCATTTTTTTTATTTTTCAAATCCAACATTACCAATAGCGCAGCACTCAAAAAGTAAAAAGAACCAGCTTTGTCTGTTTCCACCATGTCATTGATGAGCAAAATGGCGTTGATAATGGTAAAACAAAGTGTCGCAATCAAGCTAACTCTACGCACGGCTTGTGTTTTTGCTTCGTGATATACTTTTTCTCCCAACAGTAAAACACCAAAATCAAAAAGTAAAAAAATGAAAAGTCCCAAGTAGCCTTGTTCGACCCAAACCATCAGAAAATAACAGTGAATCCCTGATTTTTCGGGATTGTCACTTACATAAGTCTGAAAACTACTGACAGTATAGTGCTTGTAAAAGTTATAAAAATTCCCTGGACCAAAACCCATATATGACTTATCGCCTATCATGTGACCCGCAGCTACCCAACGGTAAACTCGCTCCATGGTCGAAATATCTTCAAATTTGTAAGTAGCTTGAAGTAAGTTGTCAAAGTTTTGGTGCATGATGGTTTTCTTATAATCTGGTGCAAAACCTAAAAAATTATTTTTTTTCACCAAAAATAAAGAAAGCGTAACGCCAAATACAAGTGCCAATAATACTGCCCATTTTGTCAATCTCCACTTGATAACGTAATACATTCCAGCGGCAATCACCAAAGAAGCGTAAGCGGCACGGGTATATGAAAATTGGATTCCTATGAAAATCACAAGCAATCCGAAAGCATATAACAACCAAGTAAATGACCATTTTTTTTGCCAGTCTAAAGCATACCAAGCAAATGGAACAAAAAGTGTCGTTAAGGCTGCATACGTTACGTGATTTCTAAAAAATGGACCAACACAACTGTTGATACTATCAAAAGTAAAGCCTTTTTCGGCATGGCGCAATTCAATTATTATAACTGCCACGACCAAAGGGACAACAACAACTTTGAAAATATTTTTAACGTCTTGCTCGCTTTGTATTAATTTTATTGCTAAAAAATAAAAAGTCGTAACGTACCATATTTTTGCCAAACTGAATTTTAATGAAAAAATAAAATTTTCAGATGTAATGGTTGTTACGAATGTCCAACCAAGATGCAATAAAAGAAGTAGGGTGATGGGATGTAAAATGACATCACTACTTATTTTGCTAAAATTAAGTAGTGCATATATAAAGGTAATGCCCATTAATGCAATCATCAATGGTTCTGAGGGCAAATCCATGGACAAACCATTGGGAAAGGTATGCTCAAAAGAAATTGGAATGGTTGCAAAAAGTAAAAAAAATAGAATTTTGAAATCAACAACAGCAATATAAACTCCTAAGGCCATAGCTGGCAATAACCAGAGTATATCCATTTTATAATGAATACCAGCCCATACACCTACTATTGTAAGTAAGGTAAGCAATACCATTGAGGTATTTACCAAGCCATTGTTTGCTATTATTTTTTCATTATTCACTTGCTTTCCAATCAATATTCTTATAATTTTCAAATAAAAGTATGCCTATTGTGCTAAAAATAAATGCAGCTAAGATGGCAGCAGCTACAATAATCATACGTTTAGGTCGGCTTTTTTGATTGGCAACTCGGGCATCTTCCACAACGTAAAGTGCCGAAACGCTGGACTTCATCGTTGCTTTGAGTTGTTCCACACGAACAACATCGTAGCTGTATTGCTTACGGGTTTGCTCGTGTACTTGTGTCAAAATTTCTGTCACATCAACACCTCTATTAAACGAGCCAGTGCCAGAATCACCTTTTTTTAACAAACCAACTTCGCTTTCCAAACCTTTCACCAAAGACCGCATCATAATAATGGTATCTTGATTGGCTCTTGGTTCTTTTTCCAACGCAGCTACTTGAGCTCGGGTACGTGCCAAACGAGATTCAGCAATGGCACTCAAATCTGTCAAAATTTTACTTTGAGTACTTACATTGTAAATACCAAAATTCTTTCTAATGACACGCAAGCTATCTTCTAATTTTTTGAGTTCTATTTTTTGATTACTCAGGCTGGCATCAAAAGCATTTATCATTTGCTGTTGGCTGCCTTTCATCATTTTTTGAGCGATTTCGTCAATTTTTTCACGAGCGGCTTTCGCCATGTATTGCGCTTGCTTGGCATCTGTATCTTCCACCATGAGTTCGATGGCATCATACTTGTTTTTTTGAACAGAATATTGCCCTTCTAATATTTCTCTTACCAAAAAATGACCTTTATCACTGGTGGAATCCACTTTGTAATGTGTATAAAGGTTGTATTTTTTTATTAAAAAATCTTTTAGTTCTTCTGACTCTCCGATGGAAAGGATACGGTCAGCATCTTCGGACGTACCATAATAATACATCGTTTCAGAGCCATAACCAAAGAGCTTATCAGGCTTCATCAAATCAGAACTTGCTGGGTAAAAAATGGTTGTTGATTTGTAGTAATTGTCTAAAAAAATGCTAATTACAGCTGCCCCAATGCCAACAATAGCACAAATGATTAAAATGTTTTTTTTCCATTTCAACCAAATTTTGATAAGCCCAACCAAATTATTATTGTCTGTCATTTTATTTTCTATCAAAGTATTATTTAGCTATAAATTATGTTTGCTATTTTCTACGGATTGCACGAGCGTTCAACACAAAGAAAAAGAGTTGCAAAGGTAATTATTTTTTATTAAAATAAACTTTTGTTAGCGTTAATAAAATTTATCATTACGTTTAGCTATCAAAATAAAATATTTAAAATCTGAGAAAATCTTATACACAACAATTTTTTAGTGGCTTTTTTGTTCTACCTTTGTCGCTTAAAAATTAAACAAATATGAGTTATAGCAATAAATACGTTTGTATTCATGGTCACTTTTATCAGCCTCCTCGTGAAAACGCTTGGTTGGAAGTGGTCGAAATGCAAGATTCCGCAAAACCTTTTCACGATTGGAACGAGCGCATCAACTTCGAGTGTTACGCACCAAATGCCACTGCTCGTATTTTAGACGAAGCTGGTTTTATCCGAAAAATAGTTAATAATTACAGCAATATCAGTTTTAACATTGGTCCTACGTTACTTTCTTGGCTCGAACTGAACGACAAAGAAACCTATCGTCTTATTCAAGAAGCTGATGTTATTGCTCAAAAAAAATTCAATGGTCATGGTACTGCCATCGCTCAAGCGTACAGTCATTTGATTACGCCGCTTGCGAATCGTCAAGATAAAATTACGCAAATCGAATGGGGCTTAAAAGATTTTGAAAAAAGATTTAACCGTAAATCAGAAGGTATTTGGTTGGCTGAAACCGCTGTGGATAGTGAAACACTTGATATCTTACTTGATTATGGCATAAAATACACCATTTTAGCACCTCGTCAAGCAAAATCTTTTCGTAAAATAGGAGATGCCTCTTGGTCTGATACAGGAAGTATCGAAACACGTCGCCCTTATTGGTGTACATTGCCTTCGGGTAGAAAAATTGCCTTATTTTTTTACAACGGTGACATAGCACAAGACGTTGCTTTTAAAGGTTTGCTGAATAGTGGCAAAGCTTTTGCAGGCAGATTTATGAGTTGTTTTGATTACGACGATAAAGTACAACTTGCTCATATTGCTACCGATGGCGAAAGTTACGGTCATCATCATCGTTTTGGAGAAATGGCTTTGGCAGATTGTATGCACGTTTTGGAAGACAATGGTTGGGCAAAATTGACCAATTATGCTGATTATTTGGAACGTTTTCCACCTGAACATGAAGTTGTTATTCACGAGAATAGTTCTTGGAGTTGTGTTCATGGCATAGAGCGTTGGAAGAGTGATTGTGGTTGCAATAGTGGTCGCCCAGGTTGGCATCAACGCTGGCGAGAACCCTTGAGGGACGCACTCAATTGGTTGCGTGATACGCTGATTCCTATTTATGAAAAGGAAACTGGACGTTTGGTGAATGATGTTTGGGCTACTCGAAACGATTATATTAGTGTTATTTTAGACCGTTCGGAAAGTAATATTGATGCTTTTATTAAAAGAAATCAGAAAAAAGACTTAAATCTTGATGAACGTGTGCAGCTGTTGCGTTTGATGGAAATGCAACGCAATGCCATCTTAATGTTCACAAGTTGTGGTTGGTTTTTTGATGAAATTTCTGGTTTGGAAACGCACCAAATTATGCAGTACGCTTGTCGTGCATTGGATTACGCCGTGCAAGTAGCTGATAAAGATTTTCACAACGAGTTTGCTCGTCGCCTTGCTCAAGCACCAAGCAATGTTTATGAAAATGGAAATGTTGGTTATCAAAAACACGTGATGACTTCTCGTGTGAATTTGGAACGAACTGGTATGCACTATGCAGCGGCTTCTTTGTTTGAGAAATTTCCACAACAATTAGAGTTGTTCAATTATATTTGTACAAGTGAAAATTTTGAGCGTGTCATCGCAGGTAATTACCGTTTGGTAGTAGGGCAGACTGTCGTAAAATCTCGGATTACCATTTCTGAAAAATTATTCAGTTTTGCAGCGGTTTATCTTGGTCAGCACAATATTATAGGTAGTATTTCTACCGAAATGGATGACAATACTTTTTCTTTGATGAAAAATCAAATCATAGAGGCATTTCGTAGCACCAACTTGGGCGAAGTTATTAGCGTGATGCAAACTTTTTTTGGTTTAGAAAAATACACTTTGTACGACCTTTTTCATGATGAAAAAATAAAAATTCTGAATTTAATTGCTGCCAAAAGTTTGGTCGAAGCCGAAAATGCGTTTAGAAATATTTACGACGACAATTATCAATTGATGAGTAGTATGAAAAACAATGGTTTGACTTTGCCCGACGCTTATATTACAGCTGTCGCCTACATCGTCAATCACGATTTAGAATTTTACTTTACCAATGACATTCTGTCTATTCGAGAATTACAACGTTTGGTAAATGAATTGAAAAAATGGGACATCAAACTGAATAATGAGCAATCATTCCAATTGGCTGCGAGCGAAAGGATTTATCAAGAAATTAAAAAAATTGAACAAACGGAAAGTTCACTTGTTCAAATCAAAAAAGTCAATGATATTCTTTCTATATTAGAGCAAATGGACATAAAACTCAATATTTGGAAATCACAAAATGCCTTTGTTCGTATGTTAAAAGCCTACAAAAATGGCGAATGGGTATTTATAAATGCTGAATGGCAAGGCGCATTTACAAAACTTGGAGAATTACTTAAAGTAAAAATGTAGTTATATATGTTAATAAAATGTTAGCGTTTTTTAATATTTTTTTTAAAAAAATAAAAAAAACAATACGATTCTATGTATCTTTGATAGAGGTTTTACGTCCTAAGTCTAAATCCTTTTAAAACGCTAATTTTTAAAGCTAAAAAATATTTTATAACCAATTTAATTTTTTTAAAATTATGAAAAAAACATTGCTGTTTGTTTTTACACTGTTAACGTTAAATGTAGTATTGGCACAAGATGCTAAAAAAGAAGAAGTAAAAGAAGGCTGGAAGCGTACCGCAGGTATCGGCTTAGATTTTGGTCAATTGGCGATGATTAACCCAAAACTTGGTGCTGGTGAAGGTCGTATCAATCTTGGTGGTGCTGCAACTTTTGCCTTAAATTACAAAAAAGGTCGTATCGCTTGGGATAATAATTTAGGTGGTATCTTTGGTGTACAAAAATTAGGTACAGGTACAACATTGGCTTATGGAGCAAAAAGTACAAAACCTTTTCAAAAAAGTGCTGATGAACTTCGTTTTAGCTCTAAGTATGGATATGGCTTAAAAAAAGAAGGCAAGTGGTTTGTTGCTGCTGATTTGAGTTTTTTAACGCAATCAACACCAACTTATGACGGCAACTTATTGTCAGATAGAAGTGGTAAAGGTGCTGTTGCAGAATTTCTTTCTCCAGGCATCATCACATTAGCACTTGGTATTGATTACAAGCCAAGTCCAAAAGTTTCTTTCTTCTATGCGCCTCTTTCTTGGCGTGGAGTATTGGTGAACAACAACGGTATTGCTATTCGTCCTGTAGGTACGACAACTGTTGGTGAATCATTTGGTATCGCAAAAGGCAAAAATATCAATCAAAGTGCTGGTTCTTTGTTGAGAACTGTATTTACTGACAAGTTCTTAAAAGATAAGTTGGTTGTGAACTCGAATCTTGCATTGTTTGGTGCATACAAAGCTGGCTCTGGCGTAAAAATGGACTGGGCGAACACAATCGGCTGGGACATTTACAAAGGTTTGCAACTTTCTTTGGGCGTGAACGCATTTTATGACAAAGAAATAAAAGTTCAAGTTTCTGATGCAAATGGCCCAAATGGTATCAAAGTTGATGCAGCTGGAAAATCTGTTTTAGAAGCAAAAACAAGTGTTATTCAGCAATTGTTGTTGAAATATGCTAAAACGTTCTAAGAACGTTTTGAATAAAAAAGGTTGTTTTCGCTTCGGAAACAACCTTTTTTTATTCAAAAATATTTTTTTTGTTACTAAAAAAAATATTTACGTCATATTTAGCGTATATTTGTACTTTCAATAAACTTAATATTTTAAACCTAAATTTTTGTAAAAAATGGGACTTGATTTTTTAAATAAACTTAAAGAAACTGTTGAAGAAACAGTAGGTAATGCATCTGAAACTTTTGCAAACTTGAAAGAAATGGCTGAAGATAAGGCTGGTGATTTGATGGAGCAAGTTCAAAACAACGAAATGTTGAACGACCTTAAAGCACAAGCTGAAACAAAATTTGCAGAAGCAAAAGAACAATTCGGTGATTTGCAGGAAACTGCTGAAGCAAAATTTGCAGAAGCAAAAGATACTGTAATGAGCAAAGTTGATGAATTACAAAAGTAATCAATTTAGTCAAAAACTAAAAAAGGTTGATGGAGTTCTCCATCAACCTTTTTTGTTTTTACTTTACTATCAATAATTTAGTAACCGCTTCACTCGGATAATCAATGTCTTTGGTGTAAGCTGCAAAAACAAAATAAACACCTGTTTCGGCTTTTCGACCATTGTAATCTTTTCCATCCCAAATCGCTTGTCCACCTAAGGCTTCCATTTCATAGACCAGCTTTCCATTAATATCTGTTATTTTCACTTTTGAATCTTCTGCTAAACCTTTGATAGCAATTGAACCTTCATAGTCAGGTCGAATTGGGTTTGGATAAACAGACACATTTCCTTGATAACTTGTTCCTGCTAAAGCATCTGTTTTGAAAGATTGTATGCCTTTACTCGTCGAAATGTAAACTTCGCCAGTACGGTTATTTATAGCAATGTCCAACACATTATCATCAAAAAGAGGACTGTTTTCGCTGTTGTAATACGCTATTTGTTCTCTGCCGTCAGGCGATTGAACAAAAAAACCGTTGGTTGTTCCAAACCATTTTCGATTTGCTCCATCAACAGCTATTGTGTTGATATTGTTGTATTTAAGTAAAAATTCGGGGATTCCATCAACCACAGAAATCGGTAAAAAACCTTTACAACTCTCTTGTTTTGTGAATAAACTACTGCCGCAAGAAAAATAAACAACGCCATTGTCCGTACCAACCCAAACACGTCCGTCCAAATCTACTTCCAAACAATTTACTCGGTTACTCGGCAATTTTGAATTGGAAGTATTCAAAATCATGAATCTATCGTCACTTTCCGAAGCAATGTCTTTTCCTTCGTCATAAACCAAAACTCCACCGTCACCAACAGTCCTTGCAAACCATTTGTAGCTATTAATCGGATCAACAACGCATTGGTAAATTAGCTGTGCGCCCATATTCTCACCCATGCTGTGCCATTTTCCTTCGGGAGTCAAAACAGAAATCGACTTTAAGGCTTTGTTGTTCGCAATCCAAAGATTGCCTTTTTTATCAAAAGCCAAACCTCCAACCCGAACAGAATTAAGATCACCTTGAGCATTTTGAAGTGTCGATTTTCCATCTCCAGCTTTAAAATGGTTTAGTATTTTACCTGTTTCATCGACTTCCAAAAGTCCGCCCCAAAAAGAACCAATATATGTTTTTTTAGTGGTGCTACTAATAGCAATAGTATGTAAATCCGAAATTTTATCTAAAAAACCATCTTTCAGTATAAAATCATTCGTGTAATTTTTGTTAGACCATTTTCCATTAAAATAACGATAGAAACCATCGTAGTTACGTTGGTAAACACCATTAAAAACAGAACCCGCAGCAATCCAAAGAGAATTGTCATCTGCAACAGCTATTTCACTCGCTGCATTAGAAAAAGGTGTATTTGTCGTAAATGTCTTACAAACAGCTTGGTCAGCACTTTGCAATCGCTTAAAACCATTGGTTGGACTCGGGTCAGAATAATCCGACAACCAAATTTGACCTTTTTCATCTTCTATTGTATTGTAAATGTATTGAAAACAGCCATTGTTATTGACTTGCTTTATATTTTCATTTTCATCAACAGCAAACAAGCGAGCATCCCAAGTTCTTGTTATATCTTTGAAAGTCATTGTCACCAAAACATTTTTTCCTTCGGCACTGATTTCAGATACAGAATGGTCTTTTGTAGCAGGATTTAATATTTTTTTCAAATTATTATTTTTCCAAACACACAAAGAATCATTTACGCCCAAATATAATTTTCCTCTTGCGCTACAAATACTTTGGCAAGTGTAATTATTGGGAAAACCTTGTGCAGCCCCAAGGACTTGCCAATTCTTAAAATCAGCCAAATTCACTTGAGCATCGTTTTTGGTTCTGTAAAGTTTTCCATTTACTGTTGCAAACAAAAATCCATCGTGAACTTCAATATTTTTGACCAAAGCATTCGTAAAAGTCGTAAAATCAAATTCTCCTTTTACCATATTGAATTTTACAATACCAAAACCGCAAGCCAAATAAGCATTCGTGGCATTTTCAATGTAAATATCATAGATTTTTTTATCACCAATAATGGTAATATTGTCAAAAATATCACGAACATTTTGGACTGTTCCATCTTTTTTCACCAAATCAATGTTGCCATTATTGTAAGCAATCAATAATATTTCTGCAAATTTATTGTACTTAACCAACTGAACTCCTGCATCGCTCAGGCCTTCGACTTTTGATAAAAACTCTATTTCATCATTGCGTTTGTCCAAAGAAAGCACTGCCATTTCTGTTGAATAAAATATTTTATCATTGCTTTGCGTTACATATTTTGCATAACGATATGAAAGATAAGATTTCCACTGCCCAATTTTCAAATCATTCTGGGCAAAAACCAAAAAAGGTAAAAAACTCAATGCGTAAATAAATATTTTTTTCATCTGACTTAAATAGTCGTAAGTCAATAAGTCAATCGTTCTTTAACTTACTGTTTTACAATAGTTTATAATAGTATTTTTAAAAATTGTTGTCGTTTTGATTTTTTAATTCCACTGTCCATGCTACAGGTTTATCAGAAAATAAAACCTTCGTCTTAGCCCAAGTATTTGCAAAAAAATCAGAATGACGATAAGCATCAAGCGCAGCTTCATTCTCCCAAATACTAAATGTAAAAAAAACATTTGGCATTTCTTTTACTTGTAAAAGCTCAACGTGGTGGCAACCTTCACAGGCTTTAATTTTATTTTTACTTTCTTCAAAAATTTTCTCAAACGCTTCGGTTTCCTCTGCTCGAAACGTTAGTTTTACAATTCTTTTTATCATAATTAATTCCTAAGTAGTTGGGCTAAAATAAACGTGGTTATTTCTATACGCCTGCTTATAAAAAAACTAAATTATCCAATATAATATTGTTTATACATTAAAAAATAACATACAAAGGTAGAAATAATGCTACAAAACTTAACATATTTTATAAACGAAATATAAACCCTTGATGTTTATTTTGATATTTACATAATAAAAGATAATTTTGTGGTTCATTTTAAAAAACTTATAAAAATACACTTTGAAAAATAAATCTATTTTAGCCGTAAGCTTGATTTTAGCGATTTTGATAATTGACCAAGCTGTAAAAATTTACGTCAAAACACATTTTTTATTGGGCGAAGAAGTTAAAATTTTTGGCTTCGAGCGTGCGCTTATTCACTTTGTTGAAAATCCAGGTATGGCTTTCGGTATGGAGTTTGGTGGTGATTATGGAAAATTAGCACTAAGTTTGTTCCGCATTGTTGCAGTTAGTTTTTTAGTCTATTATATTCGAGTACTTATTAAGAGTAATTATTCGATGGGACTCGTTGCGAGTTTTTCACTCATCTTGGCTGGTGCAATGGGTAATATTATTGACAGTGCTTTTTATGGAATGATATTTTCGGCTTCTGTTCCAGAGTTTCACGGAGGTGATTTGGCAAAAATTTTCCCTCCCGAAGGTGGTTATGCTTCTTTTTTACATGGAAAAGTTGTTGATATGTTTTATTTTCCCTTATTGGAAGGCATATATCCTGCTTGGATTCCTATTTTAGGCGGTGAGCCATTTCAATTTTTCAGACCTGTCTTTAACGTTGCCGATGCAGCTATTACAACAGGCGTTGCTTCTTTGATATTGTTTCAACGTTCTTATTTTACAGAAGAAGAAGAAAAATTAACAGTGAACCAAACGGGAGAAGAAGATATTACTATTGAAAATACCCAAAATGAAATTTCACCAACAGAAGATGTTGATAAATAATCCGTTGGAAAAAACGTTGGCAAGATTTAAAATCCTGCCAACGTTTTTTTTATGAATTACGAATTTTACTTTCGATATTTGTAGTAGAGTAGCCTTCCAAAAATAAAAGTGTTTTGACCTCTCCTCCGTTCTGCAAAACAATATCAGCACCAACAATATCTTCAATTTTATAATCTCCGCCTTTCACCAAAATAGACGGTCTAATAAAATCTATCAAATCAAAAGGTGTATCTTCTTCAAAAATAATAACAGCATCAACTACTTCCAAGGAAGCCAACATCATGGTTCGAGTCATGTCATCATTGATAGGACGATGATTGCCTTTTAGTCTTTTGACCGAAGCATCAGAATTCAAACCTATTACTAATTTTGTACCCAGACTCCGAGCTTGCGCCAAATATTGCAAATGTCCAGCGTGCAAAATATCAAAGCAACCGTTGGTAAAAACAATTTTCTCTTGTTCAAATCGCCACAAAGCCAGTTGCTGATGAAAATCGTTTTTTGCAATTATTTTTTTTTCAATATGTTTTAAAAAATCAAATTTCACAATATACAATATCTTTTTCCTGGTAAAGATTTTATGACACCTTGAAATTCCAAACCTAATAGCATCGCAGCCATTTCGCTTGGTTGCAACTTAAAGACATACGACAATTCGTCAATGCTTCTATCACCTTGTGCTTTCAAAATATCAATCAATTTTTTTTCAGTATCATTTAATTCAACAAAAAGGTTGGTTTGAATTACTTTCTTTTCATCGAGCAATTCCCAATTCATATTTTTAGCAATATCTTCTGCACTTTCTATCAAAGCCGCTTTGTTATTTTTTATCAACAAATTACAACCTTGCGAATATTTATCTTTCGTTTTTCCTGGCAATGCAAATATATCTTTATTGTAAGAATGTGCTATTTCGGCAGTAATCATTGAGCCACCAGAATTTGCCGTTTCTACTACGAAAAGAGCATCACAAATGCCAGCAATCAAGCGGTTACGCATAGGAAAATGCCTTGGGTCGGGCTGAACTTCGCTTGTATGTTCGGTGATTAAACCACCACATTCTATCATTTGAGCCGCTACTTTTCGATGTTCCGAAGGATACATCGAAGCCATACCATGAGCTATCGCACCAACATTGTGAATACCTAATTCCAAGCATTTTTTATGCGCTGTGACATCAATTCCATAAGCTAAACCACTGATAACCATTATGTTATACGACTCTAAGCCTTCTATTATTTCACGGCACATTGCTTCGCCATAAGGCGTAGGTTTGCGTGTTCCGACGATTCCAACCACTCTATAATGGTTCAAATCAGCATTTCCTCGATAATAAAGTAAAAATGGACAATCGTGTTGATGCTTGAGTCTTTGTGGAAAAGCGGCATCATTATAGGAAAGTGCTTGAATTTTATGTTTTTCAATAAATTCAAGTTCTGTTTCTGATTTTTTGAGTGCATCACTATTGGTGATGGCATCTACAGTAACGGGTCCAATGGTGGGAATACTAAGCAAACTTTTTTTACTTGCCTCAAAAACCTCTTTTGCACCACCACAATAGCTGACCAATTGACGGGCAGTAATACTGCCAACGCCATTGATTTTGGTTAGTGCAATCTTGTAAAGGAGGTCACTCATTTAAAAAAAATTTATGCTACGTTTGCCAACAGTTCTTTTATTTTTTCCAACTCATCTTTCATCTTTACCACATAACGCTGAATTTCAGAAGAATAAGCTTTTGCGCCAAGGGTGTTGATTTCACGCCCCATTTCTTGGCTAATAAAATTGAGTGTACGACCTTTGGTTGATGCAGCGGCCGTTCCGAGTTCATCAGAAAAATATTTGCAGTGTTGTTCTAATCTTACTTTTTCTTCAGTGATGTCAATTTTTTCAAGATAAAACAAAACCTCTTGTTCGTAACGATTTTTATCAATATTTTCTTTGCCTAAAAAATCTTCAAGATTGGTGTACATTCGTTGGCGAACTTTATTGATGCGTTCTTCTTCGTGAGGTTTCAAGCCTTCAAGATTTTCAGAAATTGTTTTCGCATGATGGAGTAGCGCATTGTACATAGATACACCTTCGTGTTCACGAAACGCCACAAACAATTTCATCGCATCTTTTACAGTTTGCTCAATCATCTTCCACTCGTTCTCGTCAATCTCGCTATCGTCAGTTACGATGACATTTGGCAAACGAAGTATTGCTTGCATGATGTCACCTTGCGGAGGCATATTCAATTCCTCTGCCAATGAATTTAAATCTTTATAATATTTTTTAAATAAATTAGTGTTCAATGAAAAACCACTTTCATCACCGCCTGTAGATTGCAAAGATACAATCACATCAACTTTTCCACGCTCCACTTGTTCTGTAACAATTTTGCGCAAGTCCAATTCTTTCTCTTTAAAATTGGAAGGAACTTTTAAGCGAAGATCAAACACCTTGCTGTTAAGGGAACGAATCTCGACCGAAATGGTTTTGTCTTTATAGGTATTCGATGCACGCCCGAAACCCGTCATTGATTGTAACATATTTATTAAAACTTTAGTCTGCAAAAGTATAACATTTTTTTTACAAATACTTATTCCACTTCATTTAAACGAAATAAAATATTTAACAAATAATACACATTCGACAAAATTAATGTAGAAAACAACAAATGCAAGGGTTGTGCCGCAGGAGGTATTGAAAAGTAGTGCATCGTAAGTCCCAACAATATTTCTAAACCTAAAAAGCCCAACATACTAAAACTCAACCAACGTATTTTTTTTTCTTGAGGAAAAAAAGGTTTTAATTGTGAAAACCACATTAGCATTGCAAGCGTCAATACATAGTAGAATCCTCTATGTAAAATATAAGGCGTACCAACACGCAGCAACCAAGCGTCACGTTGTTGTTCGCCCAATTCGTGGTGAACTTTGTCAATCGCTTCACGAACCTGAGTTCCTAATAATATTTGAATCAAAACGAAAACAACCAATCCTACACCGAAGTATATAATAGATTTCGGAACAGTGATTTTATTCTCCATTTTGCTTGTGCGCAAATATGCCGTTATCAACACCATCAAAAGGAACATCGCCAAAATCATGTGCAGGGAAATAATTCCAGGCATAAGATTCGTCGAAACAACAATTGAGCCGAGCCAGCCTTCAAATCCTACCAAGATAAATCCTGCAACAGAAAGTGCTGTTATTTTCCAATCTACCTTTCGCAACGGAATGGAAAACAACATCGTCAGAAAAATAAAAAAACCAACCAAGACCCCAAGCAAACGATTCAGGTATTCAATCCAAGTTTTGACGGCATTGAAATCTTCTTCAATATACATAGAAGGATCGTTGCGCATTTTTTCAGCAGTTTCTCCAAAGCCCATTTTTTCCAAACGACTCGAAATGCGTTGGTTTTTTTGGCGACGCATTTCGGCATACACATCTTTGTAATTTTCTGGCAAATCTTTCACATCGATAGGAGGGACAACTTGTCCAAAACATTTAGGCCAATCTGGACAACCCATGCCCGAGCCAGTACTGCGAACCAATCCACCAACAAAAATTAAAAAGACTGTTGCCCAAATTGTAAGCAACGCCATGCGGCGAAAACGCTTTGTATTTTTTTCACTCATAAAATTAAAATTTTTTAAACTTCAACATTTGTACACAACACTAAAGATTTAAATGAGATTATTTTTTATAAAAAAGAAATTCTATAACTCATCATTATAGGTGTTAATTTGTGGATTAAAACGAGTTCACAAATTTTGTATTTATTCCCAAAGATAATATACTTTTACGCACATTACAAAATACAGTTTGTCATTTGATTATCAAGGTTTTAGAAACATATACACATCGTGTTGATTTATTGTGTGTATTTACGTTCACTTTTATACACTGTTTGTAATCTGTTAATCTGAATGTATAACAACCTTGTTTGGGTATGGTTTATAAACAGGGTATAAAGGTTTGTGGTTACATTGTGGATTAGTGAGGATAAGCGCAGTGTTATGTACGCTCAATTAACAAGTTATACACATAGTTTTTGATGTGTTTTTTTGTTTTAACTGATTGATTATCAATATATTATGTTTTAAAAATTACTTATTTAAAAATGTGAATTATTAATTGGCTAATTTAATTACTAATTTTTTCTTAAATGCTGTGTTTTCCCGTTTCTGTGGCAAAGAATAAAAAAATCCTTGGTGCATAGAAGTTCGTATTTCTGATGAAGTTTACTTATGGTTTATAATTTCATACGCAGATTTATACAAATAATACTCCGCATCACTCGCAGATTTTCGCTGATTCTTATTTATGAAATTAGTGAAAGCCTGTCTATAAAATCACTGTTGATTTTATCTGCGAAAATCTGTGGTTTAGTCTACAAGCACGAGGTTTTAGTTATTAATCACTATTGAGCGGCACGAAAAATGTAAGTGCAACGAAATCATAAAAAAAGCGTAATTTTGAGTTATCAAACGAAAAAATTATGCAAGAAACAGTA
>JAYWHK010000105.1:0-3983 GCA_043777755.1 Saprospiraceae bacterium | reverse complement strand
TAATTCTTCAAAATATACTCTACATTTCGAGCATGATTCATTGCCAAAAAGACATTAATCAGTTTCCCAATGCCCATTGAAATAATCTCCTCATCACTGTATTGAGAGATATTTGTAAAATGATACTTAAAATTTGGAATAAAAGACAACAATTGCTCATCTATTACTTCAAAATAATCAAAATTTTATTATGAATAAAAAAGCCATTTTTCTTCCTGTTTTTATTTTATCAGCAATTATAAGCGTTTTTTCTCAAAATTTAATAAAAAATCCAAGTTTTGAAGAAATTTATCCCAATGCGAAAGTTGTTCCTTGTACGTATTCTCAAAATTTAGATTTTGGTAGAACTGTCCAGCATTGGTCAAGTCCCAATTATAATACGTCTGATATTCTGACTTTTAACAGTATTAACAACAAAAATTGCTTTCCTGTTGTGCCTCGAACTGGGCAACGAATGGCGGGTATTATTACTTATCATCCAGGTTTGGACAGTGGTTTTCCTTACGATTACCATGAATACATCAGAGGTGAATTCACAAAACCTTTGGAAATTGGAAAAATCTATACTTTTGAGCTTTGGTTGTATTCAGATGATACGTTGCCTGCTCGGCATTTGGTGCGTGCTTTGGGCGAAAAAGCTCAAAGTGTTATTTCCGTCTATGCGAATAATTTTTCAGTCCTTTTGAGAAATAGTGATTTGCCTGCGAATAGCAATTGGCGTACAGTGTTAGAAGCTGAAAATACACCTTACAAAACCGAAAAAGTAATTGACAATAAAAAAAGTGTTTGGCAAAAAATTCAATTTTTGATACAAGCGGACAAAGCGTATCGTTATTTTTTCTTGGGAAATTTCTCAAAAGACAGCGATACGAAAACAAATCTTGATAAAAAATATTCGCAACGGATTGACTCTTTTAACAATGCTCCTGCAAAGGTTTTGCATAAGACAAAAACCTTTTGGGAGCGCAAAAAACGCATTGCTTATTATTGCATTGATGATGTGAGTATGCGTGAAGGTAATTTTATAGATGCTGCGCCAATTTTCGCTAAAGAAGCGACTTATACCTTTAAAAATTTGGTTTTTGAAAGTGGAAAAGCGAAATTAATAGAAACCAGTTGCGCTGAATTAGACGCACTTTTTACTTATTTGCAAGAAAATCCTTCACTCTCCATCAGTATAGAAGGTCATACGGACAATACTGGCTCTGAAAAAATAAACCAAGAACTTTCAACTGCTCGTGCAAATACAGTACGTGATTATTTGGTGAAAAAAGGAATTTTATTGTCAAAAATACAAACATTTGGTACAGGAAGTACAAAGCCAATTGCCGCCAATGATTCAGAAGAAGGTCGTCAAAAAAATCGGAGAGTAGAGGTGAAGTTTTTGGGAAAGTGGAAAAGTGAGAGAGTGAGAGAGTAGGAAAGAGAGAGAGTAGGTACGCCCAATACACCATTTTTTTAGTTATTTAATGTTTGAAATGGTTCTAACTAATTGAAAACCAAAACAATACAACAATAAACTTTTATAACAATATACTTGATTACTCTCTCACTTTCCTACTCTCCTACTTTCCCACTTTCTTTATTTAGAATATTTTTCAATCACTTTTTCGATAACATCAAGACCTTCATTGAGCTGAGAAGGAGTAATGACCAACGGTGGTAAAAAGCGAATACCGTTAGAAAATAAACCAGCACGAAGGCAAATCACACCGTTTGCAACCACTTCTTTTATGATTGCCAAAGTGATGTCAGCATCAGGTTCTTTCGTTTCTTTGTCTTTTACAAACTCTATCAAACGCATTGGGCCTAAACCACGAGCGTCACCAACGATGCTGAATTTCTTTTTCCAAGCCTCGTGGCGTTTGCGCATAATCTCTCCAATTTTTTCCGAATGTGCTTGAAATTCAGGATTTATCAACATTTTTACAGCTTCAATCGCAGCAACACAAGCCACAGGACTACCGCCATACGTTCCTCCAATTGCACCCAAATGAGGTTTATCCATCAAATCTGCACGACCGACCACTGCCGAAATCGGCATACCAGCACCCAATGATTTTGCAGTAATGGTCATGTCAGGAACGATACCGTAGTGCATAGAAGCAAACAATTTTCCAGTACGTCCCATACCACATTGGATTTCGTCAAAAATCAATACGATGCCATTTTTATCACAAATATCTCTCAATTTTTGTAAAAAAGGCTTGGGAATTGGCATAAAACCACCTTCTCCCGACACTGGTTCTATCACGATTGCCGCCAAAGCACTTGGATCGACCTGTGATACCATTGCATGATCCAAACGGCTCAAATAGTACTCTTCGTAATCAACTTCTTTCATTCCTTTCGGAATGCGATACGTATCTGGCGCAGCAATTCTGTATAAATCAGAAGCAAAACTATTGTAACCTTTTTTGAAAAGACCATATTTGCTGGTCATGCTCATCGTCAATAAAGTACGTCCGTGGTATGCGCCTTCAAACACCAAAACACCACTTCGATTTGTTGCATAACGTGCAATGTTCACTGCATTTTCAACCGCTTCTGCACCTGAATTGGCAAGTATGGTTTTCTTAGGAAAATCACCTGGAACGACTTCATTCAACAATTCCGCCAAATCTACATAAGGCTCTATTGTGGTTACAATGTTACAAGTATGAATGTACTGATCCATCTGTTTTTTGACCGCATTCACAATACTTTTTGGTGCGTGACCAACATTAATCATACCGATTCCGCCTGCAAAATCAATAAATTCGTTGCCATCAACGTCTTTGATAATTGCTCCTTTTGCGCTTTCCACTACGACTTCGGTTGCTTTTGCCAAACCTGCCGCCAGTGCATTTTTTCTTCTTTCTAATACCACTTGTCCTTTTGGTCCAGGCACAGCGGTATGCAATTTAATATGTCCCATTTTTATTTATTTTTTGAAAAATCAAATATGCTGCAAGATACGTATTTTTGCAAAATATGTTTTTATCAATACATTTTTTCAAAGCGATTTTTATTTTTTGAGAAATTATAAGAAAGGTTTAATCCCATTGGGGAAATACCAAGATTGATATTGTCGTCCATATCAAATTGGTTCAAATGTGCTGTAACAAAAGCATCTGCAATGCAATAAACGTGTGCTACCATCATACCTAAAACAGAATATTCAAGGCGTTGTCTTGTTTTAGTCAGATTTGTTTGCGCCAAATTTTTTGTTATTTTAGGATTGGTGTAGGCTTTATCGGTGTTGTATTTTTCTACAATGCTGTAATAATAGTTGTAGTTTTTTCGGCTGGTCGTAAAATTCCAAATCGTGCCTGCATAAGCACCATAACACAAAGGCAATCGCCATGCCCAGCCTTTTTTGTTGTAAATCTGACCAGCACCAGGAATAACTGCCGACATCAACATGGCTTTTCTTGGCGATGCTGTTTTCCTTGAAAAAAAAGAACCTAATTTTTGTTTAAATTTTAAGGTATCTGATTCAATACTATCTTTTTTAGATGTAATTGCTTGATTTTTAGGACTTTGTAGAACACTGTCTTTGGTCAAAACCTTTTGAGCGATGCTATCTGTTATCGTCATCGCACCTCTCCGTTGGGCGAAAAGGGAAATATTTATACATAAAAAAAGAAAAAAAAAAGAAAACTGTTTCATAATTGACTTATGACTTTGTGAAGATTTACTTACGACTGCTATTTAACGAGCAAAGGTACATTTTTATTTCAAAGAAACAATCATCATGTTACTGTTTCTTCGTTTGCTATGTAGTCTGCTGGCGCATCGTCTATAAAAGTTCTTACTGTAAAATATTATCGTCGCAACGGTCATTGACTTGTAGGCACAGCACATCTTGCTTTTCACCTAACATTTTTTCAAAATTGACAAAAATAGTGGAATAATTCTTCAAAATATACTCTACATTTCGAGCATGATTCATTGCCAAAAAGACATTAATCAGTTTCCCAATGCCCATTGAAATAATCTCC
>JAYWHK010000104.1:0-11341 GCA_043777755.1 Saprospiraceae bacterium | reverse complement strand
ATTGCTCAAAAAGTAATAAATAACTGCCTTACAGTCAGCTATTTATTACTTTTTTCTCAACGACAAAATAACCACGTTTATTTCTATACGCCTGCTTATTTTCTAAAACTTAAAAAATATTTTTCAATTTTTTCATAAGAAAAAACAGACAGAGCTATCGCTATCCCTGCCGAAATGAGTGGCAACAACACTTGGAACAAAGTTGAATCAACTTCCAAATGGTTCATTTTCAATAACTTAAAAGTCAGGCGAATGGCAAAAAGATGAAAAATATAAATCCCAAAAGATACTTTTCCAAGATATTTCATCCAAGCAATTTCAAATGGAAATATGGACGTTTTGGCAATCGCTACAATGATAATCGCCATGGCAATAAAGCCATTGATGAGCCGTTCTAAGGCTGCATCATAAAAATAATGACCGAACAAATATTTGCACATTGGGAGAAAAAAAGCCAATTGCAAAACAATACTAATGTACTTGTTAATGACTGGAATTTGTTTTTTTAAAACAACCCAAGCCATCAACGCACCTAATCCAAAATGAAAAAAACGATTGCTCGTAAAGAAAAATGGTGCAAGCGCAAAATTTTCTGGAAATAAATATTTGTAAAAATCTGTTACGTAAAGTGTTGTATAACAGCCAAATAAAACCATAAATAAAATAAAATAAACACTTTTTTTTCTAAAAAACAACAAAGCTGGTGCCCAAATCAAGTAAAATTGCTCCTCTACACTCAACGACCAAAAATGTCCTAAAATAGGCGAACTGAATGGATTCATGTGACCAATCAAAATCTGAAAATTGATGCTAAACAAGCCCAAATAAGCAAAATTAGCGAACCACTCGATTCCTGTTGGTGACGTATCTACCATTTCAAACCATCGCAAAATCGGCTCGGCTGTCAATAATCCAAGCGTTCCAACGATAAAATAAAGAGGCCAAAGTCGCAAAATCCTGCGAAAATAAAACCGCTTAATATCAATCGTTTCCGTTTCTTTCAATTCTTTTAAAAGCAAAAAACTAATCAAAAAACCACTCAAAACGAAGAAAAAATCAACGCCAAAATTTGCTAATTTTTCCGCATAAGGCGAATATACCCGAATATGGTGTGTATCGAACAAAATATGTTGGCAATGACCAATAATAACAAACATCGAAGCCAAAAAGCGCAAACCATCTAAGTTTTTAAAATACATAGTAAGAAAGTTAGAGAGTTGGAAAGTTAGAGAGTTAAAAAACTTGAAAGTAAGAGAGTGAGAAAGTAAGAGAGTGAAAAAACTTGAAAATTCAATATTTAATACCTTTTCATCATCAACTAATTGGAGCAAAGGTATAAATTTTCATTTGATTTCATATTTTTAGCGTCATATTTTATTTTTTTCAGTTAATTGCCTACCTTCGCAGTTCAATTCATTTTTATCCATTTTTATGCAAAAAGTTAAACATATTGCCATTGCTGGAAATATCGGCGCTGGAAAAACCACTTTGACCACTCAATTGGGAAAACATTTTGGTTGGACACCTCATTACGAAGAAGTGGACTACAATCCTTATTTGGAAGATTTTTATGCCGACATGAAACGTTGGTCATTCAATCTACAAATTTATTTCTTGAACAGTCGTTACCGCCAAGTCTTGGACATTCATCGTGGCGAAAAAACCATCATTCAAGACCGTACTATTTACGAAGATGCGCATATTTTTGCGCCCAATTTGTACGATATGGGCTTGATGAGCCAACGTGATTTTGACAATTATTTTAGCTTGTTCAAACTCATGTCTTCACAAGTAGATGCGCCTGATTTATTAATATATTTGAAGGCAAGTATTCCGACGTTGGTGGATCATATCACCAAACGTGGTCGTGATTATGAGAGTTCTATGAGCTTGGATTATTTGAAAAACCTTAATCAGCGTTATGACAATTGGATTAACTCTTATACTGAAGGTAAATTATTGATTATTGATGCCGATGAACTTGATTTTTTAGACAAACCAAGCGATATGGCTATTATTATAGAAAAAGTAACCGCAGAATTGCAAGGATTGTTTTAACATGAAAACCCGTCGAGAAGAAATCATCAAAGCAGCAACCCAACTTTTCAGAGAAAAAGGATATGGTGCAGCAACAATGCGAGATTTGGCTGAAATGGTCGGAATTGAGGCGGCGAGTTTGTACAATCACATCAAATCTAAGGAGGAAATACTCAAATTTGTTTGTTTTGAAACAGCAAAAAAATATGTTGTTCAATTGGATTTTATTGAAAAAAAAGAAGCAAATAGCGTTGAAAAGTTACGGGCATTGCTAAAACTGCACATATTGATGGTGACAGATTCAAAAGATGCTGTATTTGTTTGTAACAATGAATACAAGCACTTGACAGAACCCTATCTATCTGATTTTCAGAAGATTAGACGAGGTTATGAAAAACGTTTTTTAGCCATTATCGAAGAGGGAATCGCAAATGGAGAACTCAAAAAAGTAGATTCTGCGATTGCCCTTTATACGTTTTTGTCCGCTGTTCGTTGGCTCGAAATTTGGTATCGACCAGAGCGAAAAATTGGCGCAGAGCAACTACAAAATGATGTTTGTGAAGTATTGTTGAGTGGCTTGGTAATGGGGTAGAAAAAAGTAATTTAAAGTCTTCAATTTTACAAAATTGATAAATAACTCAAAATTGATTAAAGCATTTTCCAATAAAAAAGTCCTAATCATTGGCGATGTGATGATTGACCGTTACGTGTATGGCTCGGTGACTCGGATTTCACCAGAAGCACCCGTGCCTGTTTTAGAATGGAAAAAAACAGAAAACCGTTTGGGCGGTGCTGCGAATGTTGCCCTAAATATCAAAGCATTGGACGCAATTCCTTACCTATTGGGTATTGCAGGTGACGATGACGATGGTTTATTGTTTCGTCAATTACTGACAAACGAAAGCATTGAAAATCAGCATATTATCCTCGTTGGTGATCGTCCAACAACTGTAAAATCCCGCATGATGGCTGGTGGTCAGCAGTTGTTAAGACTTGACCAAGAAAGCACCAAAGACAACGATGAACACACCGAAGGTATTTTGTTAAATAAAATGCGTTATCTAATTGAAAATGAAAGGATTGATGTCATTATTTTTCAAGATTACAACAAGGGCTTATTGACCAAGACAATGATAAAAAAGGCATTGATTTTGGCTCAAAAATACAAGATTCCAACTTGTGTTGATCCTAAAAAGAAAAATTTTACTACTTTTCAAAACGTCACGCTTTTCAAACCAAATTTGAAAGAAATTTCCGCTTTTTTGAATAAAAACATCGCTACAAATTTAGACGATTTGAAACTTGCTGCACAGGAATTTAGATTAAAAGCCAATTGTCAAAACTTGATGATTACACTTTCTGAAAAAGGGATTTTTATAGAAAATGAAGAAAATCATAGTATTTTGCCCACAACACCTCGTCCTATTGCTGACGTTTGCGGCGCTGGCGATACAGTAATTTCGGTAGCCGCTTTGGGCATTGCTTGTGGTTTTGACATAGGACAGATTGCCGCATTTTGCAATATCGCAGGTGGTCAGGTTTGTGAAGAAATTGGCGTTGTTCCGATTAATAAAGAGCGATTTTGGAAAGAAATTAATATCGTATAGTACAAAGGTCAAAAAGGCAGCGTGATAATCACGCTGCCTTTTTGACCTGCGATTAATTTGTAATTTCTTGTTTTATTGTCGTAACAATATCACTTGAAGTATTGGCAACTTCTGCAATTTCTTCGTTTGACCAATTGGGGAATTTATTCAAAAGAGAAATTACAACTCTTCGAGTTACTTGGTATTCACCTAAACTGATACCTTTTTCAATGCCTTTTTCAATCAATAAATCGTAAGCACTCATAGTAAATTCTTTTAGAGGTTCGTTAATAGTATTGGTTATTTTATTCAATTATTATACATTTTTTTTCCTCAAAAAAGGATGTATCATTACGCTTCCAACGATAATCGCTACGCCAATATAAAACTGCAAATTTAGCTCTCTATCTTCATGCAATAAAAAATAAGCCAATAAAACACCATAAACAGGTTCTAAATTAACTGCCAAAACGGTAGTGAAAGCACTCAATTTTTGCAAAGCAAACAAGGACATGACATAAGGCAGAATTGTACAAAAAATAGACAATACAAAAAGCCAAATCCAATCCATTTGTGTTGGAATGAATTGAGCATCAGGGTTTTGTATAAAATACAATGGCATCAAAAGCGTCAGTAAAATCCCTCCGCTACCAATCTCTATAAACGTCATTGCCAATGGCTCGACCTCTTTCAACATGATTTTATTCAAAATAGAAAAACAAGAAGAAAGTATCGCTGCAACAATTCCAACGACAAAACCCATCGTCATATTTTCACCTAAATTATTGAAAATCAACATCATTGCAGGAATAATCACAACACCTATACCTACTTCATACCACTGAAACCTACTTTTATTAATCAAGGGTTCTATCAGTGCTGTAAAAAGTGACATTGTGGCAATGCAAACCACCGCCACCGAAGCATTTGCCAATTTGATTGCTCCATAAAATGCCAACCAATGCAAGGCTACCAAGCAACCAATACCCATGACTTTGAACAATACATTTCGTGGCAATTCGCTTACTTTTTTCCAGTCTTTCAGACTTTTTAAAATAAAAAAAAGACAAACTGACGTAATTACCATTCGCCACCAAACCAAAGTCAGTGCAGAAACACTAATAATTTTACCTAAAATGGCTGTAAAACCCCAAAAAAGCACTGATAAATGCAGTTGAAAATAGGCTTTTGTCGTTTCTTGTTTTTCGTTAATATTTTTGTTGATCATATAAGATTTTTAGTTCTTTTAAAAATTCGCTCTCCAGCCCAAAATCGGAATCAATCCATTCTGGTATTTGGTCAATGTTTTTTTAGCGATAAAGTCATTGTATTGAAAAGCAATATTTTTTTGATTCGTAACATTCTGAATGTCAAGACTAAATGTCGAACTCCAATTTTTTCTATCCCGCTGACGGTAAAGGCGAAGGTCGGTGCGGAAATAGTTTTGGAAAGAAACACCACTTGATTGAAAAGTATTTTTGCCAAAAATTATTAAGAAAGACTTATTATTGTTATCATTAGTTGCATTTATATAGCGACTTCCATTTAGCATCGACAACACAGCTATACCTGTTTTTTTATTTGATTTAATCCATTCTTTGCTAATAGTACCTTTAAGCGCATAGTTTCCATCATAAAAGCTATTGCTGTTTTCGTATAGACTACCAACTAAATTATAGCTAATATTATGTATTAAACTTTGTTCAAAAGAAGATTCGATACCATAAGCCATGTCTTTACCATCAAAATTTCTATAGCCTGTCTGATTAGGTGAATACAAATAGTCACTCATCTTTGAAAGAGAACCAAATTCTGAAAATTCGTCTGTATTTATATGAAAAAAGGTTCTTAACACTAATTTTTTATCATTATTTTGCTTAATGTAGCTCAAATTACTTTGTAAAGAAATAATTTCGTTTTGGAATCGCCTTTGAATAGCAGTTGAAAAATTAATTTTACTATTATTTTTTAAGTAATAATCAAATGAGTATTTGGGAGAAAAGCCAAATCCAGCGTCATTAATATAATTAGGTATAATAAGCCTCTCTATGGAAAAAGAAAGTTGTGAGTTGTATTTTTTACCTTTTCTAACAAAATCCACAAATATTCTTGGTAGATAAATTGATTCATTAAGACCATATTCATAGTGCGTAATAAGCAATCCAATTTTTGATGCTTTTTTGATGCTTTTTTGTTTCGTATAACTAATCTTAAAGCTATTAATAGCAGGTTGTGAGTAAAGTTCAGACACTGTACCTTTTGCCATAAAATCATTTGAGTAAAAATTTCTCACCAAACTCGGCGCAGTACTCGACCTTACAAACACCATTTCAAGACCGTTGCTATTCTTAAAACTTGCGCCAAAAACCTGCAACTTGTCTTTAAAATAAACATCGGTCAAATCCCTATCCGTAGCAATCGTATCTTTTTTTGTTTCAAAAGTATTGCTACTATTGCCCAACATTCCAAAAACTTTCAAATTGCTTTTTTTACCAATTGGAAGCTGAATATTCCAAGCCAAATCTTGAAAACTAATGATTTCGTCGCTCAATGGAACACCCATTTTTTGCAAAAGACCAACCGTCGAATAACGATAATTCACCAAATAAGACGCTTTCGATTTTTTAGAAAAAGGTCCTTCGGCAGCCACATCTAACCCAACCAAACTCGCTTGTGTTGTAAATCTATGTCGTTCTGTATTTCCATTGCGCAAGCGCATATCCATTGCCCCAGAAATAACATTGTTGTATTCGCCTGTAAATCCGCCAGTTATAAGCGAAGAAGTACCCAACATTTGCGAACTCAGCGCATTTGTTCCTCCAGCATTTGCTGTTGCTCTATCGTTGAAAGAACTTGCATTTGCCAAGTGATTCGGATTGACAATTTCCACACCTTCCAATCGCCACTGCATTGCATCGGGCGAATAGCCTCTAATGCTGAGTCCATTTGCCAAATCATTGTCATTGACTACGCCAGGAGCTTGCATCGCCAACCGTGCAGGGTCATTAAATGCCGCAGGAGTACGCAAAGTTTGCTCTACACCAAGGACATATTTGGTTTGTAAAGTAGCAAAAGGGTCATTGCGTTCGCCATTGACCAAAACTGTATTTAGCTCATTATCAGATACTTGCAAAGCAACATTCAGCTCTGTATCAGCCCCTTTTTTGACCACAACATCTTTTACAATTGCTTTTGCATAACCAACAAAAGTAATTTCAGCGGTATAATTTCCCGATGGAATTTCTTGAAAAACAAAAACACCTTGTTCATCTGAACTGGTGTTTTTGTCTGTATTTTTTAAAACAATGACTGCTCCTTGCAATGCTTTGTTTGTTGTTGCGTCAATGACGAAGCCTTTTATATTTTGGGCTTCGCAAACAACTGAATATAAGAGTGTTATAAATATAAATATTTTTTTCATAAAAGATTTTTATTTTTTACCACGATAAAAAATTGCAAAAGTGATAAATAGTTACAATTCGTTTAAAATTCGTGATTAAAAACATTGCTTTAAGCGAACTTTACTGTAAAAATGCAGCCAAATTTGTTTCGTCTTGCAGACTCACTTTGATGTTTTCCTGCAAAGTAGTCGCCAAAGAAATGCCATAATAACTGACTACAATCGGAAAAGATTTATGCTTTCTATCTACCAAAACAGCCGTTTCAATTTTTTTAGGTAAAATAGTCAAAAGTGGTTTTACGGCATAAAAAAGCGTGCGTCCAGAGTTTGCTACGTCGTCCACCAAAATAATAGATTTTCCATTGATTTGCTCCAAAGGCATTTCAAAAACAATATCAGAAGCCAACGGATTTGCAGGATTTAGTTTTACCTGAGTAAGTCTAACAGGTTTTTCAGAAAATGCAATGAGTTCATTTGCAATGAGTTGTGCAAAATGAAGTCCATTGTTATTGATGCCCGCCAGAATGATTTCTGGCTCAGTTGTATTGCGCTCCAAAATCTGAATCGCCAAACGTTTTATTTTCTGATTTACTTGTCTATGATTTAGTACTTGCATAATTTTTATTTTAGAGCAAATTTAGACATAATTATGAAAAAATAGAAAACTATTAAAAATATCTTTGTATTTTTGACTTAATTTTTAAAAATGCAACACGAAACTACACGTTGAAATTTTTATTTTACCATTAAAATGTTTTAAAATCAATGAAAAAATTATTATTTTTACCAATATTGTGTGCTTTTTTGAGTGTTTTTGCTCAAAATTATAATTCAAACAATGTCAAACTCCTTGGTACTTGGGACAGTATGACTGAAGTTCCAGCTACCAATTCTGGCATTGGAAATCGTTATGCAAGTTGTTGGGGCTATGCACAAAAAGGCAGAGAATATGCCATCGTAGGCGCACACAACGGAACATTCATTTTTGATGTTACGAATCCTGAAAGCCCAGTCAAAAAAGCATTTGTAAAAGGTCGTCGTTCAAATTGCGTTTGGAGAGAATACAAAACATACCAAAATTACCTTTATTGCATCAGCGATGATGGTTCTCCAAACTCTTTTCAGATTGTAGATTTATCATACTTGCCTGATAGTGTGAAAGTTGTGCATGACGATGAAATCATTTTTAGACAAGGTCACACCATTTGGGTGGACAAAAACAAAATGTACATCGCTTCTACAAAGTTCCAAACGAGCTTCTCGCCAATGAGCGTTTTTGATTTGACGAATCCTGTAAAACCTACCTTGATTCGCAACCTGAGCGATGACATTCCAAATGCACCAACAGCGCATGATATGTTTGTTCGCAACGACACTTGTTATATGTCGGGCGGAAACAGTGGTTTGAAAATATATAAGTTAGGTGCTGACAAAAAATTCACAGAATTGGGTTCTTTGACGCAATATCCAGGCAGCGGCTACAACCATACAAGTATGCTTTTGCCCGATAGTAAACACATGGTTATGTTAGACGAAGTACCAAACAGCTTGCCTGTCAAAGTAATAAATGTAAAAGATTTGTCAGATATAAAAACAGTACATACCTTTACGGGTGGTTCAAAAGCAACGCCTCACAATCCTTTTCCTGCGCCAAATAACCGTGTTGTGATTAGTTATTATGAAGATGGTGTTCAGATTTTCAACATGACAAATCCTTTAAAACCCGTAAAAACAGGTTTTTTTGACACCCATTATCAAACCGATTCTACCGCTACAACGGGCGGTTACAAAGGTGCTTGGAGCGCTTACACAGAATTACCAAGCAAAAATATGATTGTTGTGGATATGCAAAATGGCTTGTTTGTTCTTGACCCTAAAAAGGCGTACGGCATTACAACAAGTTCGCAAGATGTTGTAAATCAATCAATTGGAACAATTTATCCAAATCCATTTACAGACGAAATCAAAATCAATTCAGCTGAAAATGGCTTGTTTGATGTAACAATTTTTGACATGACTGGTAAAAAAATCTTCTTTGAAAAAAATGCCAATATTGCTCAAAAGTCAATCAGTACTACGACGTTTCCAAAAGGCGTTTATGTGGTTCTGATTGCTAACGATAAAAAAATGTTCTCACAAAAAATGGTGAAATAAGTACGAGTAAATATGTACGAGGTATTATGTACGAAGTAAAAAGTAGAATACTTCGTACATATTTCACCTCACACAATTTATTCCTCATTCCTAAAGCACTGATTAACAGTTGGTTATTTTCATTTTTTAATTGTATTAATTATTTTCATTTTTTAATTAGTATGACCTACCAAGCGACCCTTGATTATATGATGGCTCAATTGCCGATGTTTCACCGAGTTGGTACAGCGGCGTTCAAAAAAGATTTGAGCAACACCTTAGCACTTTGTGCGCATTTGGACAATCCTCAACAAAAATTCAAAAGTATTCATGTTGGAGGAACAAACGGAAAAGGTTCTACGTCGCACCTTTTAGCAGCTGTTTTGCAAGCAGCGGGTTATAAGGTTGGATTATATACTTCGCCACATTACAAAGATTTTCGAGAGCGCATCAAAATCAATGGAACGTATATTTCCAAGCACTATGTAGTTGATTTTATTGAAAAAAACAAGGCAACGCTGGAAGATATTGAACCGTCATTTTTTGAAATGACCGTTGCACTTGCATTTGATTACTTTGCTGATAATCAAGTAGATATAGCGGTTATTGAAGTAGGTTTGGGCGGAAGATTGGACAGTACAAATGTCATCACACCTGAGCTGAGTGTGATTACCAATATCAGTTTTGACCACGTGGCAATGCTGGGCGATACGATTGAAAAAATCGCTTTTGAAAAGGCTGGAATTATTAAAAAAAATGTACCCGTAGTAATCGGGGAAACACAAAAAGGTAGTGCAAATGTTTTTTTAGAAAAAGCAAAAGAAATGCAAGCTGAAATCACGTTTGCGGATAAAATTTTTAGTATAAAAAAAATAACAAGTGAGCAAAACGCTTTTTATTCCATTGAAAAAAACAATTGCCTTTTTTTAGAAAAATTAGAAACACCTCTTTTTGGAGATTATCAACTAAAAAATTTAGCAACGGTTTTTCAAGCCATCGAAAAATTAAGAACACTTGGCTACACAGTCAGCGACGAAAACATTAGATATGCGTTGTTGAATGTACAAGAAATGGTAAAATTCATGGGGCGTTGGCAACGCTTATCTGAAAAACCTTTGGTCATTGCCGACAGCGGACACAACGAAGCTGGCGTAATTTCTGCGATTGAACAACTTAAAACAATGACATTCAACAACTTATACATCATCACTGGATTTGTGAACGACAAAGATGTGTCAAAAATTCTTTCTCTTTATCCTAAAAACGCTACTTATTTTTTTGCAAAAGCAAACATTCCAAGAGGTTTAGAGGCAAAGGTTTTACAAGAAAAAGCTGCCGAATTTGACCTACACGGCAGAAGTTATTCCAGCGTAAAAAATGCTTTTGTCGCCGCCAAAAAACGAGCAAAAGAAAATGAAAATGATTTAGTTTTGGTTTTAGGAAGTATTTTTGTCGTAGCGGAGGTTTTGTAAGTGAAAGCGTTACAAAAACCATGTATAACAACTACCTATAATATGGTATTTTAACATTTCGGCTTGACATTACGGCTCAATTGTTGTAAATTTGTATTTTGAAAAACGTTTTTATAACAATTAGTCCCGATTGTTTTAAAGTGATGAATCTTTTGAAAAACAATATGGACTGAACAAATTCATTTGTCCCATGAATTTTTTTACCGCTAACCGCTTACTGGCTTTGCTTTTTTGCTTGCCAGCTGCCTTTCTTTTTAGTCAAACGACTACTTCTCCCATCGCTTTTGGTCGAGATACCATTGTTATCAACGGAGACATGAGTTCAGCCAAAAAATGGCTCGACGAACATCCCTTGGAACTCAAAACACTGCAAAATCTTCCTTCGACTGACAACCCAGGCTATTATGTCGATGGTCAAGCAAACGTTACGTTTCAAGACAATTTCACAACAACAGGTATGGCAAATGCAACAATACCAATCAATGCTTGTGGAAATGGCATAGCAACTCGTACCTACAGCATCAGTTCGCAAGGACAAACGGTAAAGGCTGAGGTTCGCTACTTGTCAGAAAACAGAACTGCCTTTACAGTAACTTTCCCAGAAAACGTCACTATTTACTCGATGTTCCAGTTTTTCAGATTTTTGGAGGATATATCAGGCTTGTTTATCTAATTAATAAGCATAAAATTATATAGCTTTTCCTTTTGAGAAG
>JAYWHK010000103.1:0-4012 GCA_043777755.1 Saprospiraceae bacterium | reverse complement strand
ATTTTGAAGATTTATAAAATATTTAAAATATTGAAAATCAATTATTTATAAAATATAGATTCAGATTCCCTTAGCTTAATGACATTGCCCTTTAGGGTGAGGGCATAAGAGAGTGCTGTTCAAATCTTTTGGAACTAAAACCCTTAGCTTAATGACATTGCCCTAAATCCCTCTTCCTTGAGCGCAGTGCGCCATCAAGCCAAAGGCATGAGAGGAAGGGACTTTCCAACGTAAAGGCTAAAAAACATTTTCAATCTTAAATATTTCCTTAATTTTAGGAAATTTTAATAAATCGTACTACTTTTGCTGCTAAAATATTCATTGCACTTTTATAACTACTTAGATTATGAACGAAATCGTTAAATCCTTTACTGATGAATTAGATGCTCTTTGCGAAGGGCTTTTGCTAATGAGCGAAACTGATGCGCCGCTTAAGGCTTTTGAATGGAAAAAATCTACTATCATTGATGAAAATACTATAAAAACTAAGCTAAAAGTTGCACCAGAAGCAACTTTAGAAACTTTGAATGTAGAAGATTTTTTAAAAAATAGCGTCACTCCACAAGAATGGCACGGTGAAATCGAAAAAAAATTCGCAGAAGGTTTTCTACAAGTGGCTGGCTTTTTAAACGAAAAATTAAAAGATGTCAAAGTTTTTAAAACGACTGGTGACGCTCGTCGTGAAGTGGTCGTCGTTGGTTTGACCGAAAATGGCACTTGCGCTGGCTTCAAAACATACACTGTAGAAACTTAAGTAAAAGTCAAAATCTAAAAGGCTAAATGTAATATACACAACGGATATTGGTTATTAGATATTAAAGATATTGCAAACGTTTGGTGTTCAATATTTTGCATAAATGCAAAATCCCAAGACCATTTCTGACGTGTATGATAAAAAAACTAAACATAAACTACTGATAATGAGCAAAAAACATATCCTTTTTTTCAAAAATAAACTAAAAAAATTGTTCACTGTTCATTGTTCACTGTTCACCAAATTACTGTTCACAATTTTAATAGCCTCTTGCACCTCTTCAAAAATGACTCAAAAAAACACCCCAACTTTCGATTGGCAAGGACACCGTGGCTGCCGTGGTCTTATGCCCGAAAATTCTATTCCTGCTTTTCTTCATGCTTTAACTTTTGACAAAATCACAACGCTCGAAATGGACGTTTGCGTTAGTAAAGATGGTCAAATTTTTGTATCACACGAGCCTTGGATGAACCACGAAATCGCCACAAAACCTTCTGGAAGCGAAGTTTCCGAAGCAGAAAGCATGAAAATCAATACTTTTTTGATGAATTACGCTGATATTAAGCAATACGATTGTGGATTGAAGGTTCATCCTCGATTTTTGCAACAACAAAAAATAAAGGCTTACAAACCTTTACTTTCGGAAGTGGTCAGCGAAGTTCGTACCTATTGCAAAGCAAATAACAAGCCTTTTCCTCAGTTTAATATAGAATTAAAAAGCGACAATCGTGGCGACGATTTGTACCAACCCAAACCTACTATTTTTGCTAAAATGGTTTTGAATGAAGTAAAAAAATTAAACATCGAAAACGATGTTTGTCTGCAATCATTTGATGTTCGTTGTTTAAACGAATTGTACAAATTGGATAAAAACAGAGTGTATTCTCTTTTGGTAGAAAATACAGAAAGTGTAGAAAAAAATTTACAATACATTGATTTTAAACCAACTGTATATAGTTGTTATTTTAAATTATTAAAAAAAGAAGACATTGAATATTGCCATAAAAAAAACATTCGTGTAATTCCTTGGACAGTGAATAGCTCAGAAGATATGGAAAATCTTATCGAAATGGGCGTTGATGGAATTATTACAGATTATCCGAATTTGATAAAAAAATGAAAAAACGTTGGAAATTTCTTTTGCTTTTACTCCTGCTCATCACAGGCGATTACGTCAAACGCAAAGATTTAATTATAGAAGAAAATTACATTAAATACAAGGATTATAATTCGCTAAACGTACTTGCGCCAGAAGGATATGAAGTACACGGAATTGATGTTTCTCGGCACAACGGTGAAGTTTGGTGGGAACAACTCAGCAAATCAAGCGTTGATTCTCAACAAGTTAGCTTTGTTTTTATAAAATCTACCGAAGGAATGTTTTTTCACGACAAAGAATTTTTGGACAATTGGAACTCTGCCAAACGCCATAAAATGATTCGTGGAGCTTACCATTATTTTCGCCCGATGTACAGTTCTACGTTTCAAGCGTGGAATTTCATGGTCAATGTTCATCTCAAAAAAGGCGATTTACCTCCTGTTTTGGACATCGAAGTTGATGAAGGTTGTAGCGATATGCTTTTAGTTCAAAAAATACGCAATTGGGTGCAAAAAATAGAAAAACATTATGGCGTTAAACCAATTTTATACACCAATATTGGTTTTTATAAACGGGTTATTCATAGAAATTTTGACAATTATCCGATTTGGATTGCCAAATATAGCGCAAAAGCTCCTGCCCTACCCGACTCTACCGAATGGGATTTTTGGCAATACTCAGATAAAGCTACGCTCAATGGCATCAATGAGAAAGTGGATTTGAACGTTTTTAAAGGCTCTATTGACGATTTGAAAAAACTGTGTTTGGAATGAAGTGAGAGAGTAGGAAAGTAAGAGAGTAGGAAAGTAAGAGAGTAAGATACAAAATATTGGTTTTCAATTAGTTAGAACAATTTCAAACAATAGCAAACAATTCCAAACAACTACATATTTTATGAAAAAATTAATTTTTGCAACAAACAACGCCAATAAGGTAAAAGAAGTCAATGTTTTATTAGACGGAACTTTGGAGGTCGTTAGTTTGAAAGATTTGAGTTTTGAAGAAGAACTTGAAGAAGATTTTGAAACGCTTCAAGAAAATGCCCAACAAAAAGCTAATTTTATTTTTGAAAAACTAAATTTACCTTGCTTTTCAGAAGATTCTGGCTTGGAAATCAACGCCTTAAATGGAAAACCTGGTGTACATACTGCGCATTATTCTGGCTCTCGTGATGCCAATGAAAACATGGATTTGGTATTACAACAACTTGATAATCAACAAGATAGAAGCGCACAATTTCGTACTGTCATTTGCTTAAAAACAAATGAAGGCGAACATTTTTTTGAAGGCGTATGCAAAGGCTCAATCACTTTGGAAAAATCACAAGGCGAACAAGGCTTTGGTTATGACCCAATCTTTATGCCCGATGGTTTTGATGTGACTTTTGCTGATTTGGAAAAAATAGCAAAATCACGTATCAGCCACCGTGGTCAAGCCATGCGAAAACTGATTGATTTCTTGAAACAAATCGAATAAAATAGAAAAATAATTGTATTTTTGTATTTTAAATCTTCTACTTATGGAAAATATAGAAAAATTAAATCATTATGACTCTTCGGAAGTCAAAGAACGCTTTGCAGTTAGAAAAAAACAGCGTTGCGAAACACTGAATGACTGGCTTAACGCTACAGAAGTATTAGATGATATAGAAAAATATTTATTAGTACAAGTACGTTCTGAATTAGAACTCTATCAACGAGAATGGAATGAAGAAGAGCTAAAAATCAATTTTATTGCCATCATTTTTTTTCTTGCCAAAATTACAGTACCTGAAAAAGTACACACTTTTTTTGAACGACGACTAAGTGGCACTGTTGAAAATATTCCTATTTCGGTGGTTGTAGATTGTATGGTAGCGACACCAACTTATGCGATTAGACCTCAAACACCTTACTTTTTTATGCAAGAGTTCAAAAGGAGTATAAGTGACGACCACGACCCCGAAGGGCAAATGCTTGCAGCAATGATATTAGCACAAGAACTCAACAAAGACGGAAAACCGCTTTACGGTTGTTGGTTACAAGGGAAAAACTGGAATTTCACTACACTAATTGAACGTGATTATTGCGTAAGCAAGCAATTTGATGCTACGGATATGGAAGATTTACACCAAATTGTTTTTATTTTAAGAAAATTAAAGGATTTGATTTTGAATAGAT
>JAYWHK010000102.1:0-11408 GCA_043777755.1 Saprospiraceae bacterium | reverse complement strand
TATCGTCCGCATCTGTAATTTCTGCCTCATTCTTTAAAGTTCCTGTTGCCGTAGCTCCAACTTTTAAATAAATATCAACTGTTGTTGATGCGCCAGCTACTAATGGAGTTGTTATTGTTGTTTCTGCATTTGCGCCAACTGCTGTCCATGCAGCATTGCCTGTTGAAGACAACGTAAATCCTGCTGGGATATAATCAATAACCTTCACATCTTTTACTTCAACTGAACCTTGGTTGAAAACAGTAATGGTAAATTTTACATCGTCACCAATGGCAACTGTTGTACTTTGTCCTGTCGCTGGCTTCTTGTCCATCGCCAAATCAAATGTCGCTGGTTTGTATAAACCAAAATCTACACTTAAATTTGAGTTAGGGTCAGGAGTAACATCACCATCGTTTGTTGGTTCTGCATTTGTCAGCAATTCTACAACTTGCGACATGACCATTGTACCCATTTGCGTACCGTTGTCTTCGCCGTTTGTATCTAAATTATCTGATGCGGTTAGAAACTCATAAGCTCCTGTTCCGTCTGCATCATATTTGCCGTCACCTGTTGAAGAAACAAAATCCGTTGGGATTCCTGTTCCTGTTAATTTTACATAATATTTATTAGGATTTAATCCATCAAATAAATACAAGCCACCGCCTGCGGTTGTTTTTGTAGCAACCAATACATCATCTCCACCGCCTTTTACAGCGTCTGGTCCCAATGTATATAATTCTACAACTACGCCATCAATGCCTGTTTCGCTTGCATCTTTTTTACCGTCGTTGTTGGTATCTTCCCAAACTAAATTTCCTAATTTCAAGCAAGCTGTTTTCAACTCTACTTTGATAGGGCAACACAATTCAGCATTACAACCAGCTGCTGTTGAAGCTGTATAATAATACTCTCCAACTGTTGTGATATTCAGTAATGCTGTTGTAGCAATTTCAGTTGCTGTTCCAACTTTAAACCATTTGTAATTTGTATATCCTGCTGGAGCTTCCACATCAACATTGATGGTTTCGCCTGCGCAGAAAAGTATCGGCACAGTAGAACACGCAGAAGCCCAGTCGTCTTCCGAAACATTCGGGTCGTCTGGGTCAGTAGGAGTAGCATCAGGTGTTGAATCACCATCTGCTTGATCTACTGAAATTACTTCCGCTTGGCTAAAAGTAATACCTTCTGAATTGATAGCAAGTACCAAATCAAGGGTCACTGAACCAGCATTAGGAATAGATGCAATCGTCCATTGCCCCGTACCAGAATTGTACGAAGCGGCTGGCGATGCACTTACAAATGTTGTACCCGCAGGGAGCAATTCCCTAATGACAACATTCGTAGCGTCTTGTGGGCCTGCGTTGTCCACTTTCAAAGAAAAAGTCACATTGCTTCCAATAGAGGAAGCTGGACTACTTGATGTCATGGATAACGAAAGATCACTTTGCGCAAATGCCGAAAAACCGCAAAGTAACAGTAGCATCATTAGCAGACTGGTATTTGCAGTTTTCAACCACGATTTTAAGCGTTGCTTTTTCAAAGCACTCGCTTGATAGGTGGCTCTTGACATTAGAAAATGTTCTGAGTTACGTAAATTTAGTTTCATAACTAAGTTGTTGTTGTTACGTGAATAAGTAAGATTACCTTTTGTTTCACTTTTAGAGCTTTCCACTTTTGACAGATTCAAAAGAGAAAAATTAATAGATTCAATTATTTTTAATAAAATTGTAAATAACATTACGCTTGAAAGTTTTGGTTGATATTACAACTACCTATTATTTTTTTGCAGATTGGCAAAATATTATTATGATACTTTGTTATTTCTATGCTTTAAACATGGTGCAAGTTGTAATAAAAACCAGTAATTAACCAGTCCTTTTTTTTCAAAAATGTGACATATAATAAATCTAAATAAAATATTTTTTAAAATATAAAAAATTGTTTATCAAATGTTTATATATATTATTATCGCAACAAATAATATATTACCGTGACAAACAATCAGCCTATACTTTATTCTTTTATTAAAGATAAATTAACATTTGTAGACAAAGTTGTATCCTTTTCTTTAAAGGTTCAATCTCAATTTTTGCAAAAGTGTGACATAAAAAAAAGCCCGACTATTCTTGCGAATAATCGGGCTTCGATTTTTATTTTTATAAATAATTATTTTTTTATGTTTAATTCTCTGTGTGGAAACGGCATTGTTATGCCTTCTTTATCAAAGCGTTTTTTTATATTTTCTAATAAATCACAATGTAATATAAATGCTTCGGAAGCATTTGCAGCACAAGCCCAAGCTCTTATTGTGATAAAATACTCTCCTATTGCGATAACTCTAACGGCAACTTCTGGCTCACCTTTTTGCTTTTCGTCGTCGTCACGAGGATCGATTTGAAAGGGATGTTTTAGTACTTCTTCTCGCATTACCTCTTTTGCACAATCCAAATCTGCATCAAAAGCAATGTTAAATTCAATGTATTTAATGATTTTATCTTCAGACAAATCAGCATTGATGAGTATCTCTTGACTGATGACAGAATTGGGTACAACGATGCGCCTATTTTCAAAATCTCGAATGACTGTATGTCGCAATGTAATATCCTCAACTGTGCCTTGTAAAGTTACGTCTTTGCTGATTTTCAGTCGGTCATTTATACGAAAAGGTTTGAATATGATGATAAATAAGCCTGCGACAATATTGCTCAACGCTTGTTGTGAAGCCAAACCTACTGCCACTGCCAATACTCCCGCACCTGCCAAAAGCGAACTCGAAAGGGTTTTCAAATAAGGCACTTCGCTGATTGCCCAGCCAAAACCTACAATATAAATTATCGCTCGGAGAAAATGGCGTAGAAACCTGTACTTCGATGGGTCATTGTTGAGGATTTTGGAAGCTCTTTTGAGAAAACGATTGAAGAACCAATCAATAACATAACCTAACAATAAAGTTCCGAGTGAAATACAAATGAACTCAGCAATATTTTTATCTTTAAAAATAAACTCTAACATCTTGCTATTGTTTTAATTTTTTTGAACGATTAAATTATATTTAATTTAAAAATATCTATTATTTTTTTTTGTGACAAAAAGCGCAAGCTATTTTTTTACATTTTTTTTCTTATTTTTATTAAAATAGGCAATCGCAAAACGGATTTTGTGGTATTCTACTTGCTCATTAAGTGCTTGGTATAATTGTGTTAGCTGATAAGGTTCTTGCATAAGTGGTAGAACATCTAAGACTTTTTGTACTTCTTCTTTTGTGACGTATTTTTTCAATTCAATGCTTTCACCTTTTTCATAAAGGTATGCCAAGTGCGAATAAATCGTAATGGTAGCGATGCCTCGTTCTTTTGCGATGGCTTCGATGCTCATTCCTCTTTTATACATTTCATGCGTTAGGACATACGTTGAGCCTTGAATGAATGCACCTTCGATGGTTTTTTCTTTGATAAAATCAACAATTAATTGCATAAAAGGAGAGCCAAACAGCTGCATTTTGCGCTCACTCATACCTTCTATATTTGACATGGAGGCTTCGTTGGCTGGCATTTTTTTTGCCATTTCTTCCAATGTTTTATCCGTAAAAATCTGATACGCTGGCACACCTCGCTGATTGGCGAAACGCAAGCGAAGCTGTCGCAACAACTCAAAAAGTTCTTCTTGAAGGTTTGCTTTTTTGCTTCTTGGTTTGCTATCAGCTTGGCGACTTTCTGTTTCTTTTTTATGAACTGCCATCTGTACCAAGTCAATTTTTTTGGCATTGAAGAGAACTTCGTGGCTGAGTGGTGTCAATGCCAAAGCGTATTTTCTATCATAAGCAATCTCTATCAAACCCATATTCAGCATTTGAAGCAAGTAAAATTGCCAATCTTGAAAAGTCAAATCTCGACCTGCTCCATACGTTTTTATTGTATTGTAGCCTTTTTCGATAATTTCTTGTCGGGCAGAACCTCTCAAAACATCAATCAAAAGTCCCATTCCAACTTGCTGATTCAAACGATAAACGGCTGACAAGGCTTTCTGAGCGAGGAGTGTTCCGTCAAAATTCTTGGGCGGATTGAGGCAGACATCGCAGTTACCACAATCGTGTTCCATCGTTTCAGAAAAATAATTGAGCAATATTTTTCGGCGACAAATTAGGCTTTCAGCGTACTGCAACATACGTTCTAATTTTGCCAATTGGAGTTCAAGGTTTTCTTGATTTTCGGTGTTTTGTGTAAGCATATCTCGAAACGTCATGGCATCTTGTCGGCTATAAAACAGAAGGGTATCTGCCTTTGTCCCGTCCCGTCCTGCACGACCAATTTCTTGATAGTAACTCTCCATGTTTTTTGGCAAATTATAATGAATCACCCAACGAACATTGGATTTGTCAATGCCCATTCCGAAGGCAACCGTGGCGCAAATGACAGGTATTTTATCTGTCAAAAAATCATTTTGAATCCTTGCTCGTTCATGCGATGGAATTTGTGCATGGTAATATTCTGCTTTGATGCCTTGACGTTTGAGTTTGTCTGCGACCTCCTCGGTACTTTTTCTACTCATGCAATAAATGATGCCCGATTGCTGGTGTCGCTCTTGAATGAACGCTGTAATTTGCTCGATTCGTCGTAAGCCTGGCTTTACTGTAAGGCTCAAATTTGGTCTATCAAAAGAAGAAATAAAGACTTCGGAATCTTGCAAATGCAGTTGCTCAGTGATGTCTTTTCGAGTCAATTTGTCTGCGGTTGCAGTCAAAGCCAAGGTTGGAATATGCGGAAAATCTCTTTTGAGAAATTGCATCTGGGTATATTCTGGACGAAAATCGTGTCCCCAAGCAGAAATGCAATGCGCCTCATCAATGGCAAAAAGACTGACTTTTGTGCTACGCAACAAGGTCAGAAAATTTTGAGAAACGACTTTTTCAGGCGAAACGTAGAGGAGTTTTATTTTATTGGTAAAAAAATCATTTTCGACTTCTTCTACCTGTTTTGGTGTAAGCGTCGAGTTCCAATAAGCCGCTTCAATACCGTTAGCACGGAGCGCATTGACTTGATCTTGCATAAGCGAAATCAAGGGTGAAATGACGACGCAAGTTCCTTCAGAAATCACCGCTGGAATCTGATAGCATAAGGATTTGCCTCCGCCCGTTGGCATCAACACAAGGGCATCTTGCCCCGACATAACCTTGCGGATAATGTCTTCTTGCATTGGGCGAAAAGTATCGTAACCAAAGTATTTTTTGAGTGCTGCGTAAGCGTCTTGCATAAAGTCTTAAATATGAATCATTTCCGTAGGATCTCGGCGAGTATCAAAAATATCTGTTACAACAATGGTATCTGCAAGCTGCCGATAAATAAGTTTATAGTTTTTAACAACAACATAGCGGTGTTCCAAATTTAACTCAAGTAAATTTGGTTCTAAAGCACCCATATTAGGAAAATCTCTTAATGATAGTGCTTTTTCAATAACTTCTTTTCTTATACTTCTTCCGTATTTACCATAACCTTGCATACGGTAATAGTCATAAATATCAGAAAGCTGCTGCTTTGCAAAATCAGTAATTAAAACCTTCATTTTATTAAATGGTTAAAAGGCTTTCCAAATCACTTAAATTTCCTTGCTTAATGTCATTTTCTGATTGTAACGCACGGTTCTGCAAATCATTCTTAGTCATTGCTGTCAAAGACGATTCATATTGAGCGATAGAAGTTGCCTCATCGCTATCGCTCATACCAAGAAGCCGTTGAATACTCATTAAAAGCCATTCTTCATCAACTTCTGAGATACGCTCTTTTATGCGTTCTTTTGCTATTGCTATATTCATTTTTAATATTTTTTACAAAAATACAAAAAAAAATTGAATAATTTTAATGCTGAACTTATATTTTTACTTCAATGTATAAACGTAAGACTCCATAATCATATTGACCAGAAGTTTTTTACAAGCAGTATCTACTTTGCTTCGGGCATCTGATTCGTTGTCCGCTTCCAAAGTCATAGTGATATGCTTGCCGATACGAATGTCTGCAACACCGTGCAAGTCAATGTTTTTCATGTTTTTCAATACCGTTTTTCCTTGTGGATCAAGGAGTTCTTTGTGCGGCATGACATCAATTTCTGCTGTAAATTTCATATTTTTAAAAAATTTTGTTTGAGTGTTAAATTGTTTGAATGTTAAATTGTTGCCTTACAGAAACAAATACAAACAATACCAAACGTTTTAAATGTTGTATTTTGTTATTTTTTTATCAAACTGCCAATCAGCGAACATACGATGTAAGAAAATACACCAAATGCAAATACACCTTCTTGAAATAAAACAAGCCCGATGATTAATGTTGCTAAGAAAAGATAACGAGCTTCGTTGCCTTTCCAGCCGTAACTGCTCATTCGGAATTTCATCAATGGCAATTCGGATATTTGCAAATAGGCTAAAATCGGAATAATACTGTATAATATATAAGGATTCATTAAACTTTCGCCCAAACCTTGTGTATTAAAAATAAAAATCAAAAATAAACCTATGACAAATGTCGTACAAGCTGGTGTCGCTAATCCAAGAAAAACATCACTTTGACGGGTGTCCAAATTGAATTTTGCTAAACGATAACCTCCTGCAACAGAAACCAGAAATGCTGGCATTGCTCGCCAATTGAATCCTTGTGCGTGTGTGTATTTCATCCATTCTGGGTCAAAAGCAAACGATTTCAACAATAAAACATACAAAATCACGCCTGGCAATACACCAAACGAAACCATATCTGCCAGAGAATCTAACTCTTTGCCCAGAGGCGAACTTACGCCTAATTTTCGAGCAATAGGCCCGTCAGCGGCATCAAAAATGAAGCCCGCACAGAAAAACCAAAAACCAAGTGTATAGTTTTCTAAATTCAATCCTGTCAAAAAACAGACAATTGCACAACAGCCGCAAAGTAAATTTGCAAGCGTAAGAATATTTGGTATGTGTTTCATAAAAAAGAAGCCCTCCTAAATCCTCCCAGAAGGAGGACTTACCAACGTGACAGCTTACGTTAGTTTTTTAATATTGATATTTTGGGCAAAGGTAAAAAATTATACTATATATATAGTAAGTAGGCGTATAGAAATAATTGACATTTTTTCGTCGTTGTGAAAAAAGACGTAAATATCTGACTGAAAGGAAGTTATTTATGTTTTTTTCACAACGACTGAGGGAAAAAATATCGGTTATTTTAGCCCAGCTACTTATTACATTGTAGTGAAAAATTTTTTAAAATTAAATTTTCTTTTTTACACTTCAAAAGAAAATATTATCTCTACCTTTGCGACCCGTAATACTACTTTTTTTACTATGACAAAATATATATTTGTTACGGGCGGTGTAACTTCTTCTTTGGGAAAAGGCATCGTAGCCGCATCTTTGGCAAAACTCCTTCAAGCAAGGGGCTTTTCTGTCACCATTCAAAAATTTGATCCCTACATTAATGTTGATCCTGGAACGCTGAATCCTTACGAACATGGCGAATGTTATGTGACGGACGATGGTGCTGAAACTGACCTTGACTTGGGGCATTATGAGCGTTTTTTGAATATTCCAACCTCACAAGCCAATAATGTAACGACTGGTCGCATTTATCAAACGGTTATTCAACGGGAACGTGCAGGTGATTATTTGGGAAAAACAGTCCAAGTTGTTCCACATATTACGGACGAAATCAAGCGTTGTGTTCAGCTCAATGGCAATACGAACAAATACGATATTGTGATTACGGAATTGGGCGGAACTGTTGGAGATATTGAGAGTTTGCCTTATCTAGAAGCACTTCGTCAGCTCCGTTGGGAACTTGGTAGTGACAATTGTTTGGTGATTCACTTGACCTTGATTCCTTATTTGAGTGCTGCAAAAGAACTCAAAACGAAGCCAACGCAACACTCCGTCAAGGAACTTTTGACAGCTGGGATTCAACCCGACATCTTGGTTTGTCGTACAGAATATCCTATTACGATGGATATTCGTAGAAAATTAGCGTTGTTCTGCAATGTGGAAGTTGGTGCAGTGATTGAAGCAATGGATGCTGAAACAATTTATGATGTGCCACTTTTGATGTTGAAAGAAAAATTGGACACTACGGTAATTTCCAAACTTCGTTTGATGGACAGAAAAGAACCCGATTTGCGTGCATGGAAGGAGTTTTTAGGCAAATTAAAAAACCCTTTGCAAGAGGTAAAAATCGCTTTGGTCGGAAAATATAACGAATTACAAGATGCGTATAAGTCTATTTATGAAGCATTTGTACACGCTGGCGCAGTCAATGAGTGTAAAGTAAAAGTAGTACCAATTCATTCAGAGAAGTTAGAAAGTAATACTGATTTCGCAGAAGTTTTCAATGGTTTTCATGGCGTTTTGGTTGCGCCTGGCTTTGGAGAAAGAGGTATTGAAGGCAAACTTCGTGCGATTCAATATGTTCGTGAAAATAACATTCCGTTTTTTGGAATTTGTTTGGGAATGCAATGCGCTTGCGTGGAGTTTGCTCGCAATGTGGCAGGACTCGAAAATGCAAGTAGCAGTGAAGTAAATCCTTCGTCAAAGCATTTGATTATTGACTTGATGTCAGAACAGAAAAAAATCAAAGCAAAAGGCGGAACTATGCGTTTGGGTTCTTACGTTTGTGACATAAACGACACAAAATCAAATACTTACAAGGCTTACAAGAAAAAAAGCATCAACGAGCGTCATCGCCACCGTTACGAATTTAATAACGAATATTTGGAAACTTTAACCAAAGCTGGCTTGAAAATCGTAGGAACTAATCCTGACACCAACTTGGTGGAAATCGTAGAATTGGAAAATCACCCTTGGTTTGTAGGCGTTCAATTTCACCCTGAGCTGAAAAGTACTGTGGAGAATCCGCACCCGTTGTTTGTGGATTTTGTAAAAGTGGCAATGAAGGTGTAATTCTAAAAGTCAAAATTTAAAATGTAAAAGTAGCGTTTAAGAAATGAGCAAACAAGAAAGAGTAGCCGAAGCAATTAAAAAAGTCGTCACAACAATGATGGACAGGGTTATGGTGCGTGTCTTGGAAGAAGACCCTTTTATGAAGGAACAGCACCATGCGACAAAGCCGCTTTATGCGGCATTAGTGCCTGACGAAATTTTTAAAGGCTCTCATTTTGAACGACGATTTGTTACGCCTTTTGGCAAGGTTTGGGAAAATTTAGCACAAGTTGTGGCAACAGAAGCGCATGGAAAATGCCTTGTCGGACATACGATTAATGGTACAATAAATATTGAACGCTTACGTCGTATTCAAGAAACGCTAAATCGTTTAGAGCGTGGTACGCAAGGCAATGAAAAGCTAAAACCAGATTGGGAGAAAGAACTTAAATATGTTTTAGAAGGAAAAGGTGAACTAATTCCAGTAGCTGTAATGTGTGATATTTTTATCGAAAATGAACAAACTGGCGAAAAATATGCTTTTGAGTTAGACGAACTATCTTTAAATGATAAAGAAAGCAAAATGAGCAAAGAGAAAATGTTTAAACTTTTGGCAATGCAGCCAACTGAGGTTTCAAACGTATTTTATGGTTTGGTTTCTAACCCTTTTGACGAAAAAGAAAATTATAAATGGAGCTTTCCAATGCGTTGGTTCAATATGCAAACAGATAAATCAGTGCTTATTGGTGATGAATTCTGGGATTTCATAGGAGGAGAAGGTACTTATACTAATTTTATAAAAGAGATAAATTCCTTAGGAAAAGGCTACAAAGAACGAATTTATAGAGAATTTTTAGAAATAGAACCACCTAAGCGACAGCAATAAAAACTGAAACACAAAACTTTAAATATGATAAAAAATAATAATTTTTCAGGAATTGACCTTTTCAGGTATTGGTGGATTTAGGCTGGCATTGAATAATCTGAACAAAATTTGCGTTACCTGTTTTGTTTGTTTTTATTGTCAAACTATTAATATAGTCAGTATAAATTCAGTAAATTTATTTCTAATTTTAAAATGTAAATTCTAAATATGTCAAACCTTCTAAAAGCAATAAAATTAATAGTAGATAATCCGATTATCAAGGTCAAAGATTATTACACTGGTCGAAATAGAGCAAATTCTGTTGGTGAAGCTTTAGAAAACTATGTAAAAGATATTTTTGCAAATTCTTTTGAATTGTCAGAAACTGATAGATTACAAAAATTCAATGAAGTCTTTTCTTATTTAGGAAATCAAAATAACCCACCTGATATAATTCTTCGTAATGGCGATGCAATTGAAACTAAAAAAGTGCAAAGTCCAACAAGTGCTTTGGCTTTAAATAGCTCTTATCCAAAAGCAAAACTATTCGCTGATAGCCCAATGCTTACACAATCTTGTAAAAATTGTGAAAATTGGACTGAAAAAGATATTATCTACATCGTTGGTCATACAAACGATACTGATATTAAATATTTATGGTTTGTATATGGCGACTGTTTTTCTGCGGATAAAGATGTTTACGAAAAAATCAAAAAAACTATTTCTTCTGGAATTACTGAAATTCCCAATGTTGAATTTACAGAAACAAACGAATTGGGTAAAGTTAAAAAAGTTGATCCTTTGGGTGTAACTGATTTGCGTATTCGTGGAATGTGGCACATTGAAAATCCTCATAAAATCTTCTCGTATTTGAATAAAATTGATGCAAATGCAGCGTTTCAAGTCCTTTGTTTGATGAAAACTGAAAAGTTTAATTCTTTCCCAACTGCTGATAAAATGGCTCTTCAAAATCTTACAAAAGCAAATTATTCGTTTGAAGATACTCAAATCAAAAGCCCAAATAATCCTGCTCAATTGTTGGATTGTAAATTAATAACCTTTAAAGTCAATTAATATGAAATTAGTAACATTTTTCGCTGGTGCTGGTGGTTTAGATTTAGGTTTTTCAAAAGCTGGATTTCATGTTATTTGGGCAAATGAATATGATAAATCTATTTGGGAAACATACGAAAAAAATCATAAAGGCGTTTATTTAGACAAACGAAGTATTACTGATATTCCCACAAATGAAGTTCCTGAATGTGATGGAATTATTGGCGGGCCACCTTGTCAAAGTTGGTCTGAAGCGGGTGCAATGAGAGGAATAGGCGATAAAAGAGGACAATTATTTTATGACTTTATTAGAATTCTTGCTGACAAACAACCTAAATTTTTCCTTGCTGAAAATGTATCTGGTATGTTGTTAGATACACATAAACCTGCATTAGAAAATATTAAAAATATGTTTCGTGAATGTGGTTATAATTTGTCTTTTCAAATGTTGAATGTATCTGATTACGGTGTGCCACAAGATAGAAAACGAGTTTTTTTTGTTGGTTATCGTACTGATTTAGGAATTGAATTTGAATTTCCAAATCCTACAACATTAGAAAATAAAATTCCATTGTCGAAAGCAATTGGCGATTTAAAAGACAATGTTTT
>JAYWHK010000101.1:0-29935 GCA_043777755.1 Saprospiraceae bacterium | reverse complement strand
TGCTGAGTGGCTTTTTGCGGACCGGACGGGACTCGAACCCGCGACCTCCGCCGTGACAGGGCGGCATTCTAACCAACTGAACTACCGATCCAGTAGTGTCTTTTCTTAAAAACGTTGCAAAGATACAAGGTGTTTTTTAATTATCCAAATTTTTTTATAAAAAAAATAAAAAAACTTTTTTTGAGGTAACAACTTCGTGTTTTTGTAGTAACTTTGTACTCCTTTTTAATACCAAGATATATTTTTGAAATAGTTTGAATAAATTAAAATAGAATAATCAGATGTCAACAATGTTTTTAGACTTTGAAAAACCATTGGAAGCGCTCTACGAACAGTTGGATAAAATCAAGCAAGTAGGCGAACAAGGGGAGATTGATGTGACGCTAATGGTCAATGAGTTGGAAGCTAAAATCAGTACGAAGCGTACAGAGATTTATGCTAATTTGACGGGTTGGCAAAAGGTATTGCTTTCTCGACATCCTGAGCGTCCTTATACTTTGGACTATATCGAAAAAATGTGCAGTAGTTTTGTTGAGCTTCATGGCGACAGAACTTTTGCTGATGATAAAGCGATTGTTGGTGGTTTGGCTGATTTAGACGGACAGACCGTGATGATAATTGGACATCAAAAAGGCACAAATGTCAAAACCCGCCAGTACCGTAACTTTGGTATGGCAAATCCTGAGGGTTATCGAAAAGCATTGCGCTTGATGAAAATGGCAGAGCGTTTTGGCTTTCCTGTAGTTACTTTGATTGATACGCCTGGTGCTTTTCCTGGTTTAGAAGCGGAAGAAAGAGGTCAAGCAGAAGCGATTGCGAGGAATCTTTTTGAAATGGCGCAGTTGAAAGTGCCTATCGTTTGTGTCATTATTGGAGAAGGTGCTTCGGGCGGTGCTATTGGAATTGGTCTTGGTGATAGGGTTTTTATGATGGAATATACTTGGTATTCTGTTATTTCACCTGAGTCTTGTTCTTCTATTTTGTGGCATAGCTGGGATTACAAAGAAAGAGCCGCTGCTGAACTTCGTTTGACCGCAGATGATATGTTTAACAATAAATTGATTGATGGTATCATTAGAGAACCGATTGGTGGCGCACATTCTTCGCCGTCAGATGCTGCTGTAAAGTTGAAAGAACAGATTTTGGCATCGTTGGCTGAACTGAAACGTAAAGATACTGATACACTTATTGATGAGCGTATTAAAAAATATGAAAGAATGGGGCAGTATTCTATCGAAACAGGTAAGAAAGGTGACAAGTCAAAAGCGATTGATGCGCCAATTGAGAACCCTTCTGCGAACAAACAAGGTGTAGAATTAGAAGAAATTGCAGACGAATCTGCGGAATAGCATAGTTACAAAATTGGTAATAATTTAGTGTGTAAGTTTTAAACACGAATTTCCTCTAATTTTACTAATTTTCACTAATCGTAGTTTAATAATTAAATCTAATTTCACCAATTTTATTAAAACTTCGTTTTAATCTCGTAAGTATAGCTAACTTATAAAATTAATTAAAAGCAATAAGAATAGACGTATTCTGTAAAAAATATTGCTTTTTATAAAATAATTCGTACCCAAACGAGTTATAAGTAGTTGGGCTAAAATAACCAACATTTTTACAGCGACAAAAAATGTTGATTATTTTTATACGCCTTTACTATCTCAGAAACACACTATTTTAGAAACACTATTTCTTCACATAAGTTGAATGAACACATGACAGCACTTTTGTCAAAGATTAAGAATCACTATTTTAAGAAAGAATTGTCGAAACAATTAAGAGATTCTCGGGTAAAACTCCGCACGCATGGTGAGGTGAAAACAGTAGGAATTATTTTCGACGCTTCGATTCAAGAAAATCGTGAAATTATTGCACAACAAGCGGAAACGCTTAGAAAACAAGGTAAAAAAGTTCGTATTATTGGTTTTTTTAATGATAAAAATCCACATGAAGGTACGCCTTATCCTTATTTCAACATCAAAGATTTGGATTGGAAGCAAGTGCCCAGAAAAGAATCTGCCGTGATTGGCGATTTTATCAAACAGCCTTTTGATATGTTATATACGTATGTAATTGGCGATAATAAAGTGATTGATTTTATTACCGCAGTGTCACAGGCAAACTTTAAAGCAGGACGTTATACGGAGATTCACCATGAGTCACAATTGATGATTGACGTTCAATCCAATACAGATTTAAGATTTTTAATTCGCCAAATAGAATTGTACTTAGGCAAAATAAATAAAAAACATGAGGTTGCAGTCGCAGTTTAGTGGAACTGGCGTGGCATTGGTTACGCCATTTGACAAAAATGGAAATATTGATTGGGCGGCAATGGAACGCTTGATTGAATATGTTTTACAAGATGGTGGTGTTGATTACATCGTTTCGTTGGGAACAACGGGCGAAGCAATTACGCTTTCAACTGCTGAATGTAAAGAAGTTTTTGCTTTTACATTAAAACAAGTGAATGGTCGAAAACCTGTTGTGGCTGGACTTTTTGGTTCAAATAATACAGCGACGATTTTAGACCGTTTTAAGGTTTATAATTTAGAAGGTTTCGGAGCGATACTCTCGAGTAGTCCTGCTTACAATAAACCTTCTCAAGAAGGTATTTTTCAGCATTACTTGAAAGTAGCGGAATTTTCACCTTTGCCAATTATCATATACAATGTGCCAAGTCGCACGGGTTCAAATGTTGCTGCAAATACGATTGTTCGTTTGGCTCATGCCAATGAAAAATTCATTGCTGTAAAAGAAGCGTCTGGCAATTTGACTCAGTGTATGGACATTATCAAGTACAAACCTGAGCATTTTATGGTGCTTTCTGGCGATGATGCGATAACACTTCCAATGATTGCGGCTGGCGGTCAGGGCATGATTTCTGTCATTGCGAATGCTTATCCAAAAAGTTTTTCTACGATGGTACGTGCTGCTATACAGGGCGATTTCAAAACTGCTAATAAGTTGAACTATGCTTTGCACGACATTCATCCTTGGTTGTATGTTGAAAACAATCCTTGTGGAATCAAAGCAGCTTTGAATGTTATGGATTTGTGTGAAAAAATGGTTCGTTTGCCGCTTGTTCCACAGTCAGATGCGAATACAGAAGGCTTGCGTTTGGCAATGGAAAAATCAGGTTTGAATGATTAAACGTTTTTATACTTATGTAAAACAATCGTTTGTTCGACAAAATTATCGTTTTACAAATTATTCGCCACAACTTGGGCGTTCTGTAACGGTTGATGTTTTATTGCCACTTCGTTATCGTTTTTATAAAAAATATCCTTTGATTGTTTTTAATGATGGACAAGATTTTGAAGCCTTGGGCATGAAAAATACGCTCAAATGGATGTACAAAGAAGGATTGATTAAAGATGCGATTATTGTAGGTGTTCATTGTAATGAAAATCGAATGTATGAATATGGCACACTCGAAGGCAATCATTATGCTGGTTATGGAAACAAGGCTTATCAGTATAATCAATTCATTGTCAAAGAGTTACTGCTTTGGTTACAAGACAATTATGGTGTAGATTCAAGGCAACGGATGATTGCAGGATTTTCCCTTGGCGGGCTTTCTGCTTTGGATATTGCTTGGAATAATGCTGGTATTTTTTCAAAAATTGGTGCATTTTCAGCATCGCTTTGGTGGCGAAGTCGTCCTTTTGATGAAAAAAATCCTGATGCTGACCGTATCATGATTGAAACAATTGCCAATGGGAAAAAACATGATGGATTGAAATTCTGGTTTCAAGTTGGCACTCGTGACGAAGAAGATGATAGAAATAACAATGGAATTATTGATGCGATTGATGATACCCAAGATGCTATAAATGCTTTATTATCAATTGGTTATAAAAATGTGGACATCAATTACGAAGAAGTCCAAGACGGTGAACACAATCCCAAAACATGGGGCGCAATTATGCCTGCTTTTTTGATTTGGGCAATAGGAAATAAATAAAAATTGGCTGTTTCAAATTTAATTGAAACAGCCAATTTAGTTTAGAATAATACCTTGTTTTTAAAATCTTCTTTGCGCTTTTTTTGTTGGATTGACCGCTTCAAAGCCGAAAAAAATGAGTACTACTGCTAAGATTGAAAGGAGTAACATGGGTAAAAATGTTTAGGGTAAAATAATAAGGTTTGGGACAAAATTATTTTAGGTTAATGAAAATTTATTTTGCAATGCGTAAGACTGAATAGCTGGGCTAAATTAATGAGTATTATTTTTTCAGTCGATTGCTCAAAAAGCGATAAATATCTTCCTTATAGTCAGTTATTTATCACTTTTTGAGCAACGACAAAATAATACCAAATTAATTTTAACGCCTATACAGCGCAATTTAAGATTGTAAAATGACACTTGCAAAAAATTAACATATCATTAATACATTGTTTTTAGTTATTTAATGTTTGTTCTTGTTTGAAATGGTTCTAACTAATTGAAAACCAAAACAATACAACAATTATAAACAATAGCAAACTTTTTAAACCGCATATTAATTACATTTTTTATTTTTTCAATCCTTTGAATCAGCGCCTTTGTGTTCTTTTTTGCGCCCCTTCATTCGTTTTAATACTTCTTTTTTAAATTCAGTTTCTAATCTTTGTAATTTGGCAATTTTTTTAGAAGGAATAACGCCTTTTAGCTTTTTGACATATTCTTTTTTCAGTTGAAGTATTTTTTCTTCTTTATCAAGTTGCGCTGCTATAAAATTATCTGCTTCGGCATCGTTCATGTCCGCTAATAATTTTGCTGGTTTGCTGGTTTTAACCAACGTTTTGCGTTGTTCTTGAAACTGACGATAAATGGGCCAAAACTTTTCAGCCTCCTCAGGAGTGAGTGCTAATTTTTCGCTAAGGAAAGCAATTTTGTAACTTTCAAGGCGTTTCATTCGTTCTCCACCACGCCCTTCAGGTTTTTGTGCAAAACTCATCATGCTTATCAAAAGCATGGTCATTGTCAATAAAAATGATTTTTTCATAAAAAAGTTGTGGATTAATTTTAAATTTATTGAATTTCTTCGCTTAATTCCTCTTCGCTGAGGTCTTCGTTTTCTACAAGTTCGTCAAAAAGAGCATTAAGTTCTTCTTCGCTGGCATCTTCCAATCTTAGCACAGGAATTTGTTCTACTTTTGTAATAGTTGCTTCATCTTTTATTGAAGATTGGGCTATATTTTCGAATTTTTCAGTAGATTCTTGTTTTTTATCTGCATTAAGTATTTCTTTTTCTTTGACAACTGGCTTATCAACATTTTTAATTTCTATTTTTTCGCCAGACGTTGCAATTTCAATAGCATTTTCAACCGTGTCATTTGGTTTGAAAAAATAAAAAATACCTACAAAAGCCAGTAATAAAGTCGCAAAACCAATCGCTATTTTAGGCTGAAAAAGGCTTTGTATTTCTACTAAAAACATTTGCCATTGAGAAAGTTTCGGCTTATCAAGGATTATGGGCAGCTCTTCCGCACTCACTTTGTTCATTATATCAATACGCATATTGTTAAAAAAGTGTTTTGGAACGGTGTAGCCTTCGGACTGCTCTTTTAAGGTTGCTAGAAAAGGAGCAATTTCTTCGAGTTCTTTTTGTATTTCTTTTTTCATTGTTTTAAACTTTGTTCAATTTTTTTTACAGCATGATGAAAAGATGCTTTTAACGCACCAACAGAAGTTTCCAAGACACTTGACATTTCTTCGTAAGGCATTTCTTCATAGTAACGCATATTGAATACAAGTCTTTGTTTATCAGGCAATTGCGCAATAGCATTTTTCAATAAAAGTTGTATTTCGTCGCCATCAAAATAATTATTAGCACTGAGTGAATATGCCACGGGATGCTCCTCAAGGGAGGTCGTACCTTTTTTTGCTTTTTGATTAATGAATGTAATGGCTTCGTTGGAAGCAATTCTGTACAGCCAAGTGTATAGCTTTGCGTCCCCTTTATACGATGAAAAACCTTTAAAAACTTTGATGAAAGCATTTTGCGTTACATCATTGGCATCGTCATGGTCATTGACCATTCTGCGCACCAACCAATACAAAGGTTCTTGGTATTTGTCCATGAGCAAGGTAAATCCTCGCTCATAGGTCGTTCCATTTTGCATCAGTGTAATGATATTTTCGTCGCTGATTTCCTTCACTTAATTGAATTGCGTTTTGAAATGTATTTGTATGTAAGACTGTAAAGGTTTGAAAAGGTTTAATTGATGTGCAAAATTACTTGAAAAATTCTAAGGTGTACAACAAATTCCTAGGTTATTTACATAGCGTTGTAATCATTGTATTTTTTTGCTATCAAAAAAACCAACAAGAAAAATGGTTTTTCTTGTTGGTTTTAATTAGTGCTGTACCACAAAACGTTGTACTACCTTTTTCCCATCTTCTCGTATGCCTTGAATAAAATACAAACCATTTTCTAAATCAAGCGTACTGGTTTGATACTCGCTTTCATAGTCATTGGTAGAAATGTTTTTTAGTAATCGCCCAGTGAGGTCGGTGATGAATAGTTGTTTGAATTTCCAAGATAGACTGATGTTGAGTAGGTCAGAGGTTGGATTGGGGAAATTTTTAAAACCCAATACAGCATCTTCCAAATGAGAAATACTTGTTAGTGGCGCACAAGGCGTACCACTTTGCGCTCCTAAATTAAAATTGGGAAAATTTGGCATCGTTATATAACTATCCGATGGTAACGCAAAGCCATATTTCTTAAAGTCACAAACTGAACCTTTTTCATTAGGCTTGTTGATTACATGAAGCGAATCAACCCGAATAGTTGTTGCCATGTAGATTTTTCCGTTGGGTGCTAATGCCATTTTATAAAAAATAATACCTTGTTCAAAAAGTATATTAGCACCATCAAATTCCGCTACTTTGATTTTGCTATTTGCAATGTCATTTGCTTGTAAATCAAACTGATGTAATACCATACCGTTAGACAAATACAAATACTTTGAATTAGGAGAAACAGCCACACCAGCACAAGCATGAGTTCCTAATGTGTCAATAAAAATGGGGTTAGACAACTCTCCTGTGCATCTGTCAAAATCATAAATGTGAGTACCATTGTAAGGGTCACTTCTAATGTATTTAGAGCCATCAGGAGAAAAAACTGCTTGCCCATCTTTATCAACAATTTCTCTACCATAATTAGAAGAAAATACTTTATGCTTCACTGTTACAACACCATCTTTTCTTAATAAAGCACTATAGTAACCATGTGTTTTTGCTTCGGGAACTACAACCCACCAATCTTTTCCATTGGCGTGCCGACAAGCATAAGGTCCAATTTCACTTAACGTGTCCTTTACTAATAGGATATTTTTCTTCGTTATTTTAGTACTTGTTTCTTTTCGAGCATCTACGACTGTATAATAAAATTTATCTAAAAGATGAACATCAGTGTGTATCGACTTGTCAGAACGAGCGCAATGGAAAAGATAATACATTAGGGAATCGCTTGGTTTAGGTAAAAAAACACCTATATTTTGTATTGAAGAACCTTTGTAATATTCTTGGTTAAAAATTTTACCAGGATTTAAACTATCTCCATTTTGGATTTCGTAGTTACCTTTTGCAAAAATTGAAAAACCGTCTGAATACAATAATAGTTTCCCTTTGGCATCGTTAGCACTTGGCATACTTTTGTTTTTTTTGAAAAACAGAGTATTAACAGTTGCTTTTCCATTATTAGCCCAATCAATAGACATTATAAAATTATCGTCACCGATTATCCATGTATTGTCGTATAGACTTTGGCTATTACTATGCGTTAAGAAAAATAGATAAAAAATGTTAAATATTAATATTTTTTTCATATCAAAATTTTATATAGTTTTAGTGAATGACAGTAATTTTTTTTGTCATCATTTTTCCATTGCAGTCAAAAATACTAATAAAATACAAACCATTTTTGAAAGAATACACTTCTAAATTGACATTTTTCTCATTATTAACTGATATTTTTTTAACAACCTCACCATTTACATCAGTAATTATAATTTTTTTAATATCAAAATTGGCATTTATTTCAAATACATCATCAGAAGGATTGGGTAAAATCGAAATGTTTAGGTTTGTTTCTTGGACATCATGATTTGTAATCAGTGGCGCACAAGGCGTACCGCTTTGCACTCCTAAATTAAAATTGGGAAAATTTGGCATTGTGACATAATTGTAATCTGGTAAAGGAAAGTCGTGTTGCTTAAAGTCACAGGCAATTCCTTTTTCATTTGGAGAATGAATCGTATGGAGTGCATCTGTGGTATTCGTCGTTGCCATGTATATTTTACCATTTGGAGCTAATGCCATTTTGTAAAAAGAATAGGAAGACCCAAACGAGGTTTGCTGACCGTCATAATCTGCTATTTTAATTTTACTTTGAGCAATGTTATTGGCTTGTAAATCAAACTGATGCAATACATTTCTATTTGACAAGTACAAGTACTTTGAATTAGGAGAAACGGCAACACCTGCACAGGCATAAGTTCCCAAAGTATCAATAAAAATGGGTTTAGACAATTCTCCCGAACATCTATCAAAATCATAGATATAAGTACCATTAAAAGGGTCACTTCTAATGTATTTTGAACCATCAGGCGAAAATACTGTCTGTCCAGCTCTATCACCTAATTCTCTACCAAAATCAGAAGAAAATACCTTTCGTTTGACATAAACAACACTATCTTTTGTCAATAGTACGCTGTAATAACCATGTGTTTCAAATTCAGGAATAACAATCCACCAATCCTGTCCATTGGCGTGTTTGCAAGCACGGGGACCTTGAAAACTTAGGGTATCCTTTATTATCAATACATTTTTCTTTACAACATCGCCATTAACTTCCTTGCTTGCATCTATCACTGTATAGTACAACTTGTCAGGAGGAAATGCAATAGTATTCGCATATTTATCACCTCTTGGCGTATGGAATAGGTAGTACAATGTTGTATCTTTCGGCTTAGGTAAAAATATACCCACATTGTATAATACTTCACCACCTGTCGAACCTGCGCCGCAGCCATTGTCGTGTTGTTCTCCTGGATTAATTTGCTTTCCATTTGGTAGTATTTTATAGTCTTTTCCTAAAATAGCACAACCTTGTGTATAAAACAAAAAATTTCCTTTCGCATCATTTGCACTTGAAATAGAAAGCCGCATATAAGCCTGAGAATTTTCATTATATTTAATTTCCGCTCCCTTTTGCCAGTTAATGGTCGTTATGGAGTTTGTGATTCCGATTGTCCATGTATTGTCATATAGACTTTGCCCTAAAATATTCACTAAACAAAGCATATACAATACATGAAAAAGTAGTAATTTTCTCATGTTGATATAAGAATAGACCCGAAAAAATATTTTTCGGGTCTAAATTTTGATTAATGAATAACAATAAATTTGTGTGTAACGAGGTTGCCATTGTTGTCAAGAATCGCTACAAAATGTACTCCATCTTTGAAAGAAGCTACATCTATACGCAATTTGCTCGCAATACCTTCATTAGCAATCGTTTGCAATGTTTTGCCAGAAATATCTTTTATTTCTATACTCTTAATATCTTCGGGTTTCTCAATATTTAAGAATAGCTCGGTATTTGCTGGATTAGGAGATAACACTCCAAAAGATTCTTGCGCTTTGACTTTACGAGTCAAAATTTCTTCTTTACAGGGGCTTTCTCTCCATTCACAAGTAGGAGTCATATCCCGTGCATCATAAAGTGCTGAACCAACAACATAGATGCAATCATTGGCAATAGTTCTAACAGTAGCTAAATCCGCTTCATCTAAATGTCCATTTTGAGTAATTGCTTTTGCCCATAAAAAAGTCATGGTTTGAGCTATTTTTTCATAATTGGTATTTGTTTCTATAATTTTTGCCAAATCCATTAATTCAGCCGCTTTTTTTACAATTTGCTCATCTCTCTCTTTGCCTTTTTGCTCAATTTTGTTTGCTAAGTCAGCCACTTCTTTTGCCAATACTCTGACCTCTTCTTTATTAGCGGTATCCCATTCTTTTTCAGCAAAAATTTCTGAATAACTTTTTACCAATACAATCAAATGCTCCCATAACACCTTATGCTCTTGCTGTAGAGTATTAATGGATTCATCGAACTCGGGATTGATAAAAACATTTTCTTTGGCATCTTGTAATTGATTGAATTTTGCAACACTCCCTTTCATACAAGACTCAAAAAACGCTATACGCTCTTGTTGCCCATCAATCAAAGATGGGTCCGCCGCCATAATACGGTAAAGATAGCGTTGAGATTCCCACTTATTTACCTCATTTTCGCTATTGTATTTTTCGTTTATGATATTGTCATAAAACGGAGTCCATTTATTCCCAGATGGAAAAGTAAAAGTATTACAACCAATGTCAGAAACCTGTATGTTTTTGTCTGAAAAAAACCAGTCATTAGTCGTGAATCCTGATGGCACATCAATACCACCGATAGGGAATATAGATTTACCCATATTTATAGTTTTGTCATTGACAAAGAATTGAGAATCGTCAGGAAGCCCAGTTAACATTCTTGCTCCAATGGTTATTCCATTCGATAGCATACCTGCGGAACCACCCCAAGTGTTTTTTCTGAACTTATCATCATCCCATTGTCTTCCAATAATAGGTTCATCACCGTTTTTCACCAATTCCAAGCCAGAATCATTTGTGTCTAATTCATTATCGGCAAAAATAGTATTGTTATTATTCCCTTCAAACAAAAATCCTTTTTTCATGAATTTGCTATTATTATTGCAAACAAAAAAGGGTTCAGTGGGCACACTTTTTCCGCCAGCATCCGTAGAAGTGGAATTATTAAGGCTCGTATTGACAAATTTAAAGCCTGTACTTGTTGGTGGCAATAAAGTATTACTGTTATTATTCTGACTACTTATTTTATTGAACTTAAAACTGCTTGCACCACAATTAGTTACTAAAACACCAATACCAAAATTTCCAGCATTGGTTTGACTTGAAAAATTCTCCATAACATTATTTTCTACATGATATTTCCTACCTCTATTTAGGGTAATACCCAATAATGTTTCAGATGTTGAGCCAGAACCTTTAATTTTGTTATCAATAATGAGCATAGTACTATTAAACAAAGAATAACCTTTATCCACAACAATACATTTAGTTGTTTTTGTTGCCACACCAACACTTAGAAAATCGTTACGCCAAATTTCATTGGTAATAGCATCACTTCTTTCAAGTTTAATTCCTATGGCATTAACATTCGTTTTGAATGTATTATCGCTAATTGTAATAAATTGACCATTTTTATTGTCTATACTCTCAACCAATAACGAATTTTTTAACTGGAAAATAGGTGTGCTAACAAAATCAAAAAAGCAATTTTCTACAAAAAGATTTGCGCCTATTGACTTTATACCACCATCAGTACAGCTTACAAAAGTAGCTTTTTTAGGGTCATCATCTTTCCCTAAACCATTTACAACAAGTGTTCCTTGTTCCGCCCAAATACCAAGTCCATTGGTTTTAGGTATCGCAGTCGCAGGATTTGTTCCTTTTGAAATGTAAGTAAATAGGCAATTATTTACATATATTTCTGATAAAAAAGAAGCTATACCTAATGTAATCCTTCCAGTAAACACATTAGGCTCACCATCTGTACCTAAAAGTGGAATTTGAGCCAAAGATATTTTAAAGCCTATTGAGGTGTAGGGATAATTGCTTCCTTTATTCAAAGGTGAGGTACATGAAAAAGTATTTCCTGCAAATATATTCAATGGAATATAGCTGGAGGATACTCCTCCTCTTGCATAAATCCCGATTTCATCTCGATTAAACGTAGAGTTTTGAATTCTAATGTCGCTTGCTTCAGAAGGACACTCAATACCAATTCGAGCATCTTCAATTTTAGATTTTTCAAAACGAATTGAAGCATTCTCTCTCAATTTGATTCCATTCCACATCGCACCACAACAAAAGTATAGTGAGCCTTGTGAGGTGAAAGTGACACCATCTATAAAAATAGTTGTATTAGGTAATGTTTTAAATTTACATGACTCTGCGGTGTAATCAGAGTTAATGTGAAAGTCGCCAATGACAACAAATTCTTCATTGTTTGAAACTTGTGTTCCTAACGATTGGCTATCAGGGTATTTCGTGCCTTCTCCAATTTCGATTGGGTGATGAAATTCTCCTTCTTCTGTTTGACAAATATCAGGAATTTCTGTTGGCGGTGGAAATGAAGGCGGCGGCGGTGTTTCCCAACATGGCCATTCATAGCCATATCGAATCCGCTGCGCATCAACGCTAAAAGGTGAAGAAAACAAGGCAAACATCATCGCAAAGAGGTTTAATGTTTGACAGAATTGACCAAAATTATATTTGGCTGAGAGAGAGAGAGAGCCGAATTATATTCTAAGCTCATGTTTTGCGCTTTAAAAGCGGCTTTTTTTAGTAATTTTTGCATAATGATGATAAAAATTTTAGTTTTAAAAAATGTTTTATACTATGAATTACAAAGGTACAAAAAAGAAAATAAATTGTCAATCTAAATTTTTCTAAAAAGTCAGGTTTTTAGAAGAATATAAAAAATAATTTAATATGCTAAAAATCAATAATTTATGATTTAAAAATAGTATTAAAAATCAGGTTTCTAAGCGGTAAAACTTATTGAATTATCAACATTTTCTTTCCGTTCCAGCTCCCTTTTTCTTTGTAAGGATAAAAGCGAGCGAACAATTCTTCGGAATACCAACCCAATTCTCTTGTTTTTTTGACGACTTCGCTGTGGTATTTGCTTTTGTACGCATAGTCCATCATTAGTTTGGAGCTTTCCCAAAGGGAAAAAGTCGCTTGTTGGACAATCGGAACTTCTCCAATGCCAACACTAAAAATTCGACCTTTTTTGTCTATGACAGAAGCACTCGTACGGGGTACAAATTTCCAAAAATGTGGTAAAAAACGGGTTTTTATGGTCGCTCTTGTCAGTACTGCCACCAATTTTGTATCATCAAAAGCGGCAGTTGTCACAAAAGGATTTTTTCCGTCCCAAACGCCATGCGACATAGTGGTTTTTAACCAAGTCGTCCAGATTTCACTTGATTTTTTTTTATATTTTTGAAAAAAAATATGATTTGAAAAAAAATTTTCTGAGGCGTTTTCATCTTCCCAAACGCACATCATTCCGTAAGCTCCAAAATTTGGCATAATGCTAAATCCGTTTCCACTACCGCTGCCAAGGAGTTTACAAAATTGTAATCCTTCGACTTCTTTGAGTAAAGATTTTACGCCTAAGCCCATTTGCGTAAATGCCCACCATCGTGCGGCAGTGCCTTCAAAACGAAACAATGTAAATGTTACAACTGATTTTTCCATAATTTTCTCTAAAACTCAAATATAAAACCCAAACTTGGAATCACAAATGCGCCATCATCTTCACCATCACCTTTCGTGATTTTTGAAATACCATTTGAGCCATCTTTAGCAATTGGATTGCCATCGGTGGTTTTAAAAGCCAATGTCTTGGCATCTCTTTCTAAGTAAAATTGTGGCAAAGATTGATTTTTTATGACTAAGGCATTGGTTACATCAAAATACAAATCCAAAGTGGTACGCTTGAAATTTATTTTTTTGTCCATACGGAAATCAAATTGTTGGAAAGGTTTCAAACGTTCTGTATTGATTTTGGTATAATCCAAAACACCTTCACCGAAGGTCGCAAAGTTTATTTTTGACGCTGCCACATCAAACGGTGTGTAAGGAACACCACCTGCAATACGGTATTTCAAACCCATTTCCCAGCCTTTACGGAATTTTCGTCCGATGGTCGTTGAAACCAAATAGCGATTGTCCCAAGAAGAAGAAATCAATCTTCCATCTTTTCCAGAGAATTTACTAACTGCGTAACTTGCCGAAAAAACCACAAAGTGATTTTTGTATAATTTTTGTTGAAAGAAAAATTCAGCACCAACCGCATTTCCCTTTCCGTTGCTTGTAATTTCTTCGTTGCCGATTGTACCAAAATCTGCGCCTTGATTGGCAATAGAAATACCTGTACGCACCGAAACGGGATATTTATTGTAGGCTTTGTAAAAACCTTCTAAGGTAAAACGGGTACTTTCTCTTGGAATAAATTCCAAACCAGCCACATAATGCGTTGATTGAATGTAATCAGCATCTTTGTTCACAAAGTTTTTCGCAGCATCTTGATAACCCAAAATCGTATAAGAAGGTAACTTGGCATAATGTCCAAGTGACGCATTGATTTTCCACTGATTTGTAAGATTGTACGTTGCCGAAACACGAGGAGAAAGCGTTTTTAAAGGATTATTTCCTGCATCTGTAAAACTATTCATATCGCTACGAAGACCAATATTTACGCCTAATTTATCATCTAAAAAGCGACGAGAAGCCTGTGCAAATGCACCATAACGTAAAAAATCATTTTTGGCATCAAAAGTAACTTTGACTTGTGGTTGGACAACAACGCCTTGTGGATTTTTTACTTCTTTTCTAATAATGGCAAAAAAATCATTGCTGTATTTGACATATTGAGCAGAAGCACCAGCAGAAAACTTCCAATTTCCTATGAATTTGTTCCAATCAAAACGCAATTTATTTTCAATTTCACGAGATTGACTTCCCAATGTACGCTTGGTTTCGTCGTCACGGAGTCCATCTTCAAAACGATTAAAACTGTTGTCTGCCATATTTCGACTCAATGCAATATTGATGTAACCATCTTTTATCAAATGTTTTAAAGAAAGTCCATTTGTATAATTCCATTGTTCGATGTATGGTGCTTGTGCCAAAATAAAAGCGTTATCCACACTTGAAGCACCTGTTGTATCTGTGTAAAACTTGTCAATTGCACCCAGACCGATAAAAGTCAAAGTTGTTTTTGGACTAATTTTATGGGTTATTTTTGCTTGAAAATCATAATAATCAGGACGTATCGCTAATTTTATTGCTTTAAAAAAATATTGTAAATAAGAGCGACGCATCGAAGCCAAAAAAGTTGTGTTTTTTCCCAAAGGTCCTTCCAACGTTGCCGCAGCTTCCGTTCCACTCAAACGAAAGTTGCCTTGAAAACGCTCTGCGTTGCCATCTCTTTGTTTGAATTGGAAAACAGAACTCAACGCATTGTCGTATTTTGCATCAAAAGCACTTGAGCTCAATGTCAAATCTTCAATGAAAGACACATTCAAAATACCATTTGAACCACCGCTTGCGCCCTGCGTTGCAAAGTGATTGATAACAGGAATTTCGATGCCATCTAAATAATAAGCATTTTCACCAGGCGAACCACCACGCACAATGATGTCGTTACGGTTGCCAATCGTTGGAGGATTTCCAACACCAGGTAATGTTTGTACAACTTTAAAAATATCAAAATTTCCGCCAGGATTGCTTTTGATTTCTTCTGCGCTTAGGCGTTGAATAGAGTTTGGCGATTCTACGGTGGTTACTTTGATGGAACGATTTTCTTTCACGACCAACTCGCCAATCGCTGAGGCTTCAACTTCCATTTCGTAATTGATGATATTCGCATTTCCTGTTGTTGCGACAACATTAAATTTTGTAATAGTTTTATAACCAAGGTAAGTCGCTTTGATATTGTAACTGCCGACAGGAACTTTAAGTTGAAATTTTCCATCAATATCCGTAGATGCTCCGATAGCTGGCGTAACACCTTCGACAGCAACAGAAACACCTATTAGGGTTTCTTGTGTTGCTTTGTCAATGATAGCTCCTTGAATTGTGCCTGTGCGTTGAGCGAAAGTTGCACTTATAAGGAATATAATTCCAGAGAATAGTGAAAATACTTTTTTCATAGTAAAACTGTTTATAGAAATGAATTTGTTACAAAACATTACATTTTTACTTTTGTTTATTTTTTACAATAATATTGTGTTTTTAATCAGAATATTTTTAAAATAAAAAAAACTCGTACTATTTTGGTAGTACGAGTTTTTTTTATTTTAAAAATTTAATATTTCGCTTCAAACCTTCGTATTTTGTTCGTTTTACAGCAGAATTTTTAAAAATCACTTTAAAAGTTTCTTCTGTGAGTTCTTCCCAATCCTTTTTTGTCAAATCCAATAGATTGTTTTTAGGCAGAAAATTATTTTCTTCATGAGGTTTTGAAAAACGATTCCAAGGACAAACCTCTTGGCAAACATCACAGCCATACATCCAATTGTCCATTTTATCTTGAAAAAAATCAGGCAATGCTTCTTTTAATTCAATTGTCAAATAAGAAATGCACTTACTACTGTCCAATAAATAACCTGCTGGCGAAATTGCATTTGTCGGACAAGCATCTATACAACGGGTACAACGTCCGCAATAATCTTTCATCGCCCCGTCGGTTTCTAATTCCAAATCAATGATTAATTCAGCTAAAAAAAAATAAGAACCTCGTTTTGGGTGAATTAGTAGAGTATTTTTTCCGAGCCAACCTGTTCCGCTTTTTTGCGCCCATTGTCGTTCCATCACAGGTGCAGAATCCACAAAACAACGTCCATTCACATCACCTATTTTTTCTTTTATTAAAAGTAAAAAATGTTTTAATTTTTCTTTGATAACATCGTGATAATCAGCACCATACGCATACATCGAAATCTTTGGAGCTTCGTTATCTGCTTGTTTTTCTTCGCTGTAATAATTGTATAAAAGTGTGACGACAGACTTCGCACCGTCTACTAATTTTCTTGGGTCAATGCGTTTGTCAAAATGGTTTTCCATATAGCCCATTTTGCCATGATGATTGTTGTTGAGCCAAGTTTCCAATTGACGGGCTTCGTCGGTCAGCTCTTCGGCTTTGCTGATACCAACAAACTCAAAACCCAATTCGTAAGCCTGATTCTTGAGCCAATATGTTTTTTCTTGAACATTCATAGTTTCACGATAACTAAATATTCACGACTTCTCCAATCAACGTTGCGCTATTTGCATTTTTGACTTTTACCATGATGTAATCGCCAATATTGATGCCTTCTTGTTTTGGGAAAACAATCATTTTATTCTGTGAATTGCGCCCTTTATAATCCAATTCTGATTTTTTAGAAATGCCTTCTACCAATACTTTAAAGGTTTGTCCAATGTCTTGTTGGTTGTGAACCAAAGCCAAATGACGTTGCAAACGGACGATTTCGTCCAAACGGCGTTTCTTGACATCTTCTGGAATATCGTCAGCATATTTTCGAGCTGCCAATGTTCCTGGCCGCTCCGAATAGAAAAACATATATGAATAAGAATATTTTACATACTCCATAATGCTTAAAGTATCTTGATGCTCCTCTTCGGTTTCTGTACAAAAACCAGCAATCATGTCACTCGAAATGGCACACTCTGGTATGATTTCATAAATTCTGGCAACACGTTCCATATACCATTCACGGTCATAAGTACGGTTCATTAACTCTAAAATTCGGCTATTTCCCGACTGAACAGGCAAGTGAATGTATTTACAGATATTTTCATGTTTTTTTATCATAAAAAGTACTTCATCTGTAATGTCTTTCGGGTGTGACGTTGAAAAACGGATTCGTAAATCAGGATTCACTAATGCCACCATTTCTAAAAGTTGTGCAAAAGTCACCACTTCTTGTGTTTCTGGGTTTTCCCATTTGTAACTGTCCACATTTTGCCCTAAAAGTGTCACTTCTTTGTAGCCTTTTTCAAACAATTCTGTTGCTTCCGCTACGATACTAAAGCAGTCACGACTACGCTCCCGTCCACGGGTAAAAGGCACAACGCAAAAACTACACATATTGTCGCAGCCACGCATAATGCTGATAAAAGCAGTAATGCCACCGCTATCTAAACGAACAGGATTTATGTCAGCGTAAGTTTCTTCTCTACTCAACAAAACATTGATACCTCGCTCTCCGTCTTCCGCACCACCAATCAATTGCGGCAAATCACGGTAAGCATCAGGGCCAACAACAATATCCACTAACTTTTCTTCTTCTAAAAGCGTTTTTTTCATACGCTCCGCCATACAACCCAAAACGCCAACGAGAAGGTCTGATTTTTTCTTTTTTACACCTTGAAAAACACGCAAACGCTTCCGTACAGTATCTTCGGCCTTTTCACGAATACTACACGTGTTGATTAAAATAAGGTCAGCGTCATACATATTTCGTGTAGGCGCATAATTGACATCAGTCAAAATCGAAGCAACAATTTCACTGTCACTAAAATTCATAGCGCAGCCATAGCTTTCGATGTAAAAGCGTTTTTTGCCATCATTGGCATCAAAATCAGTAAATATAACTTCACCTTGACGAGTTTCATCTATTTTTTTGCTCGTACCGATGATATTTTCTATTGTTGGATTGCTGTCGTACATTTTAAAAATACTAATCTTAAAATTAAAAAGTGTGCAAAGATACAAATTTTTTAACGTAATCCTAAGGCTTTTAGACTTATTACATTAAAACCTCCTATTGGCAAGTTGAAATCACGTTGAAAAAGGCGGATTGCAGCTTGTAAATCTTCCATTTCGATGTTATTTGTATTTTTGGGAATATATCCTTTTTTGATGAGAGATAAACCAACTTCTTTGTACAAAGAATCTTTTTGGACATTAGGACACAGTGTTTCTATCCATTCTTTTTTATTCATTTCAGCCGACGAAAGGGAAACATTCGGCAAAGGTCGCAATACAAAATCCTTTATTTTATTGGTATCTGTGACTACCGTAACAACCTCCCTTCTCGCAGGAACTTCTATCAAACACCAGACCAAACAATCATTCGGATCGGGAGAAAGGCAATTTCTATCCGCTGTTTTTTTGACCCATTTTGTAGTTGCAGGCTCGTCTATGATTGTCTTTGTTTCTACGCCTTCCACCATTTCTGAACCTGTATAAATGGCAATCATTCCTTGTTGAGGATTGTCTTTAGGAACGACAACCAGTTCGTAACATTTGCCATTTTTTTCTTTTGTAGATATAGGTGGTTCACCGCCAGAGGAGTATTCTGGCTGTTCCTTTAATTTTATGACAGAACAGGATGTTGAGAAAATCAGTAAAATAAAGAGGTAGAATATATTTTTCATCAAAATAGTAAGCGATTAGTTGGTTATTTAAATCATTCGTACAAAGGTACAAATTTTGACATTATTTATAAAAATTATATTTTATTTAAAAATAAGAAATATAATATTTATTCTTTATTTTGTAAAAATATTACTTAAAAAAGGTTATTTTGAAAAAAAAATATTTTTTACGTGCGTCGTCGCAAAATATTTCTTAACTTTGCATCGTTTTTCTGCCAAAAATCAGAACATATAGTAGGTGTTAAAAAATAATATCAACTATTTCGTATGAATTTTTATTTTCTTAAAAAAAGAATAAGCAACAAAACATCAAAATAAAACGTGTTCCACAAAAGCGATTTTCAATTAATGAAACAAACGACAATCAAAAATCAAGTATCCCTACAAGGAATTGGTCTTCATACTGGACATCAGACCACCCTTACTTTAATTCCTACAGATGCCAATCATGGAATAAAGTTTAGACGTATGGATTTAGATAAACCAGCCATTGTTATCGCCGATTGTAATAAAGTAGTGGCAACAAATCGAGGAACTGTATTGCAGCAAGGCGAAGCTAAAATACACACCGTGGAGCATTTACTTTCAGCATTGGTAGGTTGTGGTGTGGACAACGTTTTGATTGAAATTGATAGTGACGAAGTTCCAATAATGGACGGCAGCGCATTGGCTTTTGTAGAAGCAATTGAACGTGCCGAAATCCAAGAATTAGATGCCGATGCAGATATTTTTGTGATTGATACTCCCATTCATTTTAACGATGAAAATACTGGTGCAGAATATATTGCACTTCCTTCAAAATATTATGAAGTAACTTGCGTTATAGATTTTAATTCTGAAGTAGTCGGGCAGCAAACGGCAGCTTTAAACGTTCTTAACTATAAAAAAGAAATTGCATCGGCACGAACCTTTGTTTTTGTACACGAATTGGCATATTTGGTAAGCCAAGGATTGATAAAAGGTGGTGACTTGGACAATGCAGTAGTAATTGCAAACACGATTCCTACGCCAGCTGAATTAAAAGATTTGTCTGAAAAACTAAATAAACCATTAATTTCCGTCGAAAAAGAAGGTTATTTAAATACAACTTCTTTGCGTTATCCCAACGAATTGGCTCGACACAAAGTCTTAGATGTAATAGGTGATTTAGCCTTAATCGGAAAACGAATACAAGGTAAAATCATCGCAACAAAACCTGGACATACTTCCAATGTTGCATTTGCAAAAGTATTAAAAGGTTTATACACAGAATCACTTAAAAAAGTACCAAAATACAATCCAAACCAAAAACCTGTATTTGACAGCGTAGAGATTGCCGCACAATTGCCGCATCGTTACCCTTTTTTATTGATAGACAAAGTGATCCATTTGACCGCAACCGAAATTGTAGGCATGAAAAACATTACCTTCAATGAAAGTTATTTTCAAGGACATTTTCCGAATAACCCTGTCATGCCAGGTGTTTTACAGATAGAAGCCATGGCGCAAACAGGTGGTATTTTGGCACTTTCAACAGTACCAGATCCAGGAAACTGGGATACCTATTTTTTAAAAATAGACGAAGCAAAATTCAAACAAAAAGTCCTTCCTGGTGATACAATTTTATTCAAATTAGAATTGTTAGAACCCATTCGCAGAGGTATTGTGATTATGAAAGGAACTGCTTTTGTTGGAAATAAAATTGTTTCCGAAGCGAACTTAACCGCACAAATTGTAAGAAGAACGAATTAATGAAAAAACATCCGCTCAGTGTAGTACATCCTAACGCCAAAATTGGTGAAAACGTAGAAATTGGCCCCTTTGCTTACATCGAAGAAGACGTTGTCATTGGAGATAATACTTGGATTGGTCCAAGTGTTTCGGTAATGAATGGAACAAGAATCGGAACAGGTTGCCGTTTCTTTCAAGGAGCTATTGTAGGTAATATTCCTCAGGACTTGAAATTCAATAATGAGATTACTTACCTCGAAATCGGAAATAACGTGACTGTACGTGAGTATTGCACACTCAATAGAGGTACGTCTGCGTTGGGAAAAACAATCATCAAAGACAATTGCCTTTTAATGGCTTATGTACACGTTGCCCACGATTGCATTGTGAATGAAAACTGTATCTTAGCCAATAACACCAACCTCGCTGGCCACATCGAAATTGGAAAATTTGCCATTTTAGGTGGTTTGACAGCTGTACACCAATTTGTAAAAATTGGAGAACACGCCTTCATTGGTGGTGGTTCTTTGGTGAGTAAAGATGTTCCACCTTTTATTCGTGCAGCACGTGAACCGCTTTCTTATGCTGGGTTGAACTCTGTTGGATTGCGTCGTAGAGGTTTCTCTAACGAGCAAATCAACAATATCAAAGAAATTTATAGCCATTTGTTTGTTCGAGGTTTTAACCAAAAAACAGCTATGAATATCATTAAAAATGAAATGATAGATACTCCGGAAAAAGATATGATTGTTGATTTTATTGAAAACCAATCCAAGAGAGGTTTATTAAAAGGATTCCGCACAGTCACTGCCAACTCAAAAGTTTTAGCCAATGCAGATTCAATTGATTGAGGCTGGAAAGCGATTTAATTTTGATTGGATATTTAAAAATGTTGAGTATTCGTTTGATACACAGCACAGCTACGCTATCCTTGGACCAAATGGTTCTGGAAAATCTACGCTAATGAAAGTCATTGCTGGACACCTTACACCTTCTAAAGGCAAAGTTTCTTTCGTGAAAGATGAAAAAAACATTGATATAGACGATGTTTATAAGCATATTTCGTATGCTGCGCCTTATATAGAGCTTATAGAAGAATTTACTTTGACCGAAGCAATTGATTTTCATGCGCAATTCAAGCCTTTTTTATCTGATTTTTCTACAAAAAAAATAATAGAAGAGTTGGGTTTAGGAAAGTCAAAAGACAAACAAATTAGGCATTTTTCCTCAGGAATGAAGCAACGGTTAAAATTAGCATTGGCTATTTTGTCAGACACTTCTGTTTTACTCCTTGACGAACCGACCACAAATCTCGACGCACAAGGTGCTACTTGGTACCGTCAATTGTTATCTACTCATGCAAAAAATAGAACCGTAATTATAGCTACAAATGTAGAAGAAGATTACCTTTTCATGTTGCCAAAAGTTGTCAATATTTTTGATTACAAATAAAAAAGTCCGCTGTACATCACGTAATGTACAGCGGACTTTTTTGATATTAAATTAGAATGAAAGTAATGTGAATACGCTATATTTATGCTACGTTATTCATCATTCTACATTTAAATTACCTATACAATACAACCTCACCTTTAAACTTCCCAATTTTTCCATCTTTGAATTTTATCTCGGTAAAATAAATATAGACGCCAGCGTGTTTTTCAGAACCACGGAATAGCCCGTCCCAACCTTTATCTGTTTGATTGGGTTGAAAATTATTGTTTTGAAAAATCATTTCGCCCCAACGGTCAAAGACTTGAAGGGCAACGATTTCTTGAATATTTTTTCCGCCCATAATGGTAAACGTATCGTTGATATTATCGCCATTCGGTGAAAAGGCTGTCGGTGCGTAAAAATCTTCTTCACATTCGCTGCTGACATAAACGTAAGTTGTACTGATACAATCGCTACCCAAAGTCACCGATACATTGTAAATACCTGATTTTAAAGGTGTTGCGATGATTGAATTTCCTTTTTCACCGTTGTCCCAACTGATAAGCGAACCAATTGGCGCACCATTGACCGTCAAAATTGTAGAATCTCCTGGGCAAACCCTTGTTTTCGTCGCAACTGCGCTTAAAATAGGTTTTGTAACAATGTCAATTTCCATGGTTTGAACAAAAGCACATTCGTTGGCATTTGGTGTAAAAGTGTAAGTCGTTTCGCCTACCAAAGCCGTATTGATGATGCTTGGCGACCAGATTCCTTTCACGCCATTGAACGATTTTGTAGAAAGTGTATCAGGTTTTTTACCTTTACAATAAGGTCCTAAATCCACAAAATTAGGTAATGTTTTGGCATTAACCAAAACATTCAACGAAATTGGTATGGCACATTGACCCGAAGTTGGCGTAAAATTATACTGTGTTGTTCCTGCTTTTATGGTTGCGATTTGGGCTGGACTCCACGTTCCTGTCAAATTATTGTTGGAAAACGTTGGTAAAAGCTCCGCTTTGCTGTCAATACAATATTCATTTTTCAATGTAAATACAGGTGTAACATTTGCTTTTATTTTCACGTCAAAAGAGTATGATTTGGCACATTCGCCAGCATCAGGCGTAAAAATATAAGTAGCATCACCGAGCGTATTCACGTCAATTGCGTTTGGGTTCCACGTTCCTTTTACATTGTTTTTTGACAAAAGTAAAAGATTTTGAGCCGTTTCTCCTTGACAATAGGTGTTTTTTAAATCAAAATCAGGTAATAATTTTTTATTTATAAAAATATTTTGAGTCGTCGGAACAGCACATTCGTTGGCATTTGGCGTAAAAGTATAAATTGTATTGCCAATTGTTGTGTTGTTGATGTTTGTTGGATTCCACGTTCCCGTTAAATCATTTTCTGATTTTAGAGGTAAAGTTTCTACCAAATCGTCCTCACAATAGTCTTTTTTCAAATTAAATATAGGCGTTTGTTTGGCGTTCACCGTTACCTCTAAACTTTGATTTGCAGCGCATTGTCCAAGTGTTGGTGTAAAAATATAAGTTGTTTTACCTATTTTTTTCGTATCAATAATACTTGGATTCCACGTTCCCGTTAAGTTATTTTTATCTTTATTTTCTAATAAAATAGGCGTTTCACCATCGCAATAAGGCGCAATTTGTGCAAAATCAGGTGTTAATGTTGGTTTTATGGTAATGCTCAACGTGGCTACTTTGGCACAAATACCTATTTTTGGCGTAAAAGTATAAACTGTTGTTCCTGCCGTTTTGCTATCCACGATTGCTGGATTCCATGTTCCTCCAATGTTATTTTTTGAAATCAAAGGCAAGTTTGGCGCAGCTGCATCTTGGCAAATTGGCGCAATCGCATCAAAATCAGGCAATATGTTTTCGTTAATTGTTACGTCAAAAGTGGTACTTGTTCCACATTCACCAGCCGAAGGCGTAAAAGTGTAGGTTTTTGTACCGAGCGTTGTTGTCGAAATGGTCGTTGGACTCCAAATACCTTTCACATTATTCGCAGAAGTTGGTGGCAAAAGTTCTGCCGTTTCATTTTGACAATACTTATTTTTTACAGTAAAAGTTGGTTTTACGGCAGTTGTCACTTCGATTTGAGCCGTTGAACCCAGCGCACATTGCTTTGGATTTGGCGTAAAAGTATAAACATTATTAGAAGCCGAACTTGTCGAAACCACCGCAGGATTCCAAGTTCCTTTGATGTTATTTTTACTCGTCGTTGGCAATGTAATTTGTGGCGCATTGATACAATAAGGTCCAATTTGACCAAAATCAGCCGTTTCTGGTGCTTTCACTTCCACTTCTACGCTAAATATTTCTGCACATTCCGTGCTATTTGGTGTAAAAATATAGGTTTGCTTTCCTGCTGTTGCCGTCGAAATTACGGCTGGCAACCAAATACCTTTTACACTATTATTAGAAGTGGTTGGTAAAATTGTTGGATTTTCATTCAAACAATACGCTGGAATAGTGTTAAAAGTTGGTTTTGTTGGCGTTTTTACCGTAATCGCCATGGTCGTACCCAAACCACATTCGCTGTTTAATGGCGTGAAGGTGTAGGTTTGTGTTCCTGATTTTTTCGTATCTACAATGGCTGGATTCCAAGTCCCTTTGATGTTGTTGTTGGACGTTTGAGGTAAAGAATCCACCGTTTCATTCAAACACAAGTCATTTATTTTGGTAAAAGTAGCTGTTTTGGGCGCACCAACTTCAACCGTAATTTCAAATTTTTTGGCACAAATGCCAGCCTCTGGCGTAAAAGTATATTTGGTCGTATTGGCTGTGGCAGTATTGATGATTGCAGGATTCCAAGTACCTTTGATGCCATTTGGAGCTGTATTTTCCAAAATCGCCGCTATTGAACCCAAACAATAAGGACCGACTTTTGCAAAATCAGGCGCAATGGATTTTTCTATTTCTATAAAAACCAGCACCGAATCCGCACATTGTGGCGCATTGGGTAAAAACTTGTATTTTGTAGTTCCAAGTGTTGTTGTACTAATGATTGATGGAGTCCAAATGCCTTTGATGCCATCTTTGGAAGTTGTTGGTAGAACTTCCGCTTTTTCGCCTTCACAATATTTTTGAACAAGGCTAAAATCAGGCTTTACAGGATCTCCTACGGAAATTTCCATTGTCGTATTTCCTGCACATTGACCAGCATCGGCAGTAAATGTGTAGGTTTTTTTGCCTTTTGTACCAGTGTCAATCGTTGCTGGATTCCAATTTCCTATGATGTTATTTTTTGATTTTTTCAATAAAATTGGCGCAGTTGAATTGACACAAAGTGGTCCTAATTGGTCAAAAAGTGGTGGAATCGCATCTGTAATTTCCACCTCAATTTCTACTATTTTGGCACATTGATTTGGGTTTGGCTTGAAGGTGTATTTTGTTTTTCCAACGGCATCTGTTTTGATGACCGCTGGTGACCACTTCCCGTCAATGTTCCATTTTGTATCATATTTTGGCAAAATATCAGGTGTTGAGTTCACACAATAAGGGCCGTACTTTGGAAAAATTGGTGAAAATGCAGAATAAACCTCAATATTTATCGTATTTGGTGCAGCGCATTGATTAGGATTAGGCGTAAAAGTGTAAGGGCTTGTACCAATTGTACTTGTATTAATAATCGAAGGTGACCAAGTGCCACTTTGTCCGCTAAAAGCATTGCTCGGAAGGTCCCCAGCAGGGATTCCTTCGCAAACAGAAATTGCTTGTAATTGAACGGGTTTTGGCTCATTGATGACAATAGCAATCGTTTTATTAGTGGCACAAAAAGCCGCATCTGGCATAAAAGTGTAACCAATAATGGTTGTGAAAGAAGTATTTACCACTGGTGGAAACCAAGTTCCCGTGAACCCATTGATAGACGAAACTGGTAGCGCAGTTGCTACTTCATTCAAACAAAAAGGTCCAACTGTTGGTAAATTAGGCTGTTCTGGATATTTTACCTCAATGTTCATTGTTTCTACCGAAGCGCAAGTCGTCCCATTGGGTGTAAAAGTATAAGTTGTTGTGCCTGCAAAAATCGCTGCAACAATGGCAGGATTCCATGTTCCTGTGATGCCATTGGTAGAAGTTGTTGGTAAAACAGGTGCTGTTTTTCCAGAACAAAGAATTCCGATTGGCGCAAATGTTGGCGCTACACTTGGCTTAATTTCAATGTCTATCGTAAATATTTCAGCACATTCGCTTGAGAAAGGCGTAAATGTGTAAGTTGTATTTCCTATTGTATTGGTGATCACTACCGCAGGATTCCATGTTCCAGAAATGCTATTGTTCGATACCAAAGGCAAACCCTGTGGCGTACTTCCCTGGCAATATTTATTTTTTATAGTAAAAATTGGGGTAGTTTTATTTTCCGTTTTCACCGTCATCGTGATAGAAGAAGCACATTGATTTGTACTTGGTGAAAAATTATAGCTTTGTGAACCCGAGGAACTTGTGCTTATCGTTGGTGGATTCCATGTTCCCGTTATTCCGTTGGGTGATGTCGTCGGCAAATTTGGTACAGCAACACCTAAACATTGGTTGCCAACCGCAGTGAAATTAGGCGTGACAATAGGATTTACCACCACTGACAAGCTATAATTGTTGGCACAAAGTCCTGCATTGGGTATAAAAGAATAAGTCGTGGTGTTTGCTGAACTGGTTGTAATATTGACAGGACTCCATGTTCCAGAAATACTGTTGTTGGAAGTTGTTGGCAAAACAACCGCAATTTCATTTTGACAATAATCATTATCAATGCTAAAAGTAGGTGTTTCTGGCGCACCAACATCAACCGTCAAAGTCGTCGCTGTTCCACACTGACCTGCATCTGGTGTAAAACTATAAACTGTTTGACCTGGCGAAGCTGTCGAAATTGTTGCAGGATTCCATGTTCCTGTTACCCCATTTGCAGAACTCAAAGGCAATGCCGCAGGCGTTGCGCCAATACAATAAGGTCCAACCGCTGCAAAAGCAGTGCTGACACTTGCTGCCACATCAATTGTCATCGTCGTATTATTGACGCATTGCTGACCCGAATTGGGTGTAAAAGTATAAATATTTGAGCCTATACTCGCTGTATTTACTGTTGCTGGATTCCAAGTGCCACCAATACCGTTGTTAGAGTTGCTCGGTAAAGTTACCGCAGTTGCGCCAACACAATATGGTCCTAATTGTGCAAATAACGGTGTATTGACTGGTAAAACACTTATCGTTATGGTAAAATTAGGAGCACAAACACCTGCATTTGGTGTAAAAGTATAGCTTGTATTGTTCGCAGTTGTTGTATTTATTGTAGATGGCGACCACGTTCCTGAAATGCCATTGTTAGAAGTATTCGACAATATTAGAGCTGTTGCCCCAACACAATACGTATTGTTTATTCCTGAAAAAACAGGCGTAACATTGTCATTTACAACAACATTCATGGTGAAATTGTTGGAGCATTGACCTGTATTCGGTGTAAAAGTGTAAGTGGTCGTTCCAATATTTGCGGTGTTGATACTGCTTGGTGACCAAGTTCCCACTACACTATTTGGTGCAATAGGTGATAAAACAGCTGGTATTTCATTTTTACAATAAGGACCAACTTGCGAAAAAGTAGCATTATCCGTCGTATTGACGACGATATTCATCGTCGCTACTGTGCCACATTGACCTACATTGGGTGTAAAAGTATAAGTTATTGTTCCTGCTGTACTTGTGCTAATAACACTTGGATTCCATGTTCCTTGTATGCTGTTGGTCGAGATCGTAGAAAGAAGCGCAGGTGTTGCGCCTGTACAATAAGGTCCAACCTGTGCAAAATCTGTCAATATACTTGGTTTTATTTCGATGTCCATCGTCACAGGGCTGCCACATGAACTATTTGGCGTAAAAGTATAAGTGCCAATTCCTACCGTTCCAGTGTTGATAGTACTTGGACTCCAAGTACCCGGTCCTGCTGGCAAAAGAGGAGCAACCGCTCCTGCACAAATAGGTGGAATTTGAGTAAATGTTGTTCCTCCACTGCTATTTACTGTTACATTCAAAGGAACACTAATGGCACATTGTCCAAGCGTAGGTGTAAAAGTATAAGTTGTTATTCCAGCACTTGTTGTATTGATAACTGATGGTGACCAAGTTCCTGTTATTGTACCTGAGTTTGTTGGTAAAACATCAGCTGTTGCACCAATACAATACACTGTATTTACTGAAAAAACGGGGATAATATTGTCATTAATCAAAATATCCATCGTCGTGACGTTAGCACATTGACCTGTATTAGGTGTGAAAGTGTAGCTTGTAACGCCCAATGTTGCGGTATTGACAGTTGCAGGATTCCAAGTACCTGTAATGGCTGGGCTATTTGTTGAAGACAAGGGCAAAGTAACGCCTGTTGAATTTTTACAATAAGAGCCTAATGCTGTAAAGGTCGGAACGACATTTGGATTTATCGTAATGTCTATTGTTGCTGTTGCGGCACATTGACCTGTATTAGGCGTAAAAGTGTAGCTTGTAAGGCCCAATGTTGCGGTATTGACAGTTGCGGGATTCCAAGTACCTGTAATGGCTGGGCTATTTGTTGAAGACAAGGGCAAAATAACGCCTGTTGAGTTTTCACAATACGCCCCTACTACTGAAAAGGTTGGTGTGACTACATTTTTTACCGTCACCACTACATCATCACTCGCTGTACAACCATTAATATCAGTGACAGTGACACTATAAGTTGTTGTATTAGAAGGTGTTACAAAAATATTGGCACTATTTCCTAATGGCGATGTCCAAACATAAGTTATACCAGTACCAACGCCAATGGCATTTAATGCTGTGCTTTCTCCAGAACAAATGGTGACATCAGCACCAGCGGTGACAGTTGGTGTAGAAGTAACCACAGTTACTAAAACATTGTCGGTTGCAGTACAGCCGTTTGAACCTGTTACCGTTACCGTATAAGTTGTTGTTATTAAAGGTGTTACACTTCCGCCTTGTGTTGCGCCATTGCTCCAAACGTAACTTGTTCCTCCGCTTGCGGTTAAAGTTGTGCTGCTTGTCGTACAATTTAAGGTCACATCAGCACCTGCATTTGCTGTTGGTAAATTTTTATCAACTGTTACTAAAACATCATCGGTTGCCGTACAGCCGTTAGAACCTGTTACTGTTACGGTATAAGTTGTTGTTGTTGAAGGTGTTACGCTGCCGCCTTGCGTTGCGCCATTGCTCCAAACGTAGGAAATACCACCGCTTGCACTTAAAGTTGTACTGGTTGTCGTACAATTCAAAGTTACATCAGTACCTGCATTTGCCGTTGGTAAATTTTTATCAACTGTTACTAAAACATCATCGGTTGCAGTACAGCCGTTAGAGCCTATTACTGTTACTGTATAAGTTGTTGTTATTGAAGGTGTTACGCTGCCGCCTTGCGTTGCGCCATTGCTCCAAACGTAGGAAATACCACCGCTTGCACTTAAAGTTGTGCTGCTTGTCGTACAATTCAAAGTTACATCAGTACCTGCATTTGCCGTTGGTAAATTTTTATCAACTGTTACTAAAACATTGTCGGTTGCCGTACAGCCGTTTGAACCTGTTACTGTTACGGTATAAGTTGTTGTGGTTGAAGGTGTTACGCTGCCATTTTGTGTTCCGCTGTTGTTCCAAGTGAAAACGCCACCTGCTGTACCAGTTGCATTTAAAACTGTGTTTAAAGTGCTACAAGTTAAGGTCGCATCTACTCCTGCATCTA
>JAYWHK010000100.1:0-4033 GCA_043777755.1 Saprospiraceae bacterium | reverse complement strand
ATTGATATTTTATTTTTATAAAAATTATAAAAATGTTATAAAATTTTAGTGTCTAAAAAATTTATACCTAAAATTTCAAAAACTGGAACATCGAGTATCTAGGATTTTCTTATGAAAATATTTAGGTGCAGCGCACTGTGATATTTGTAGAAAAAGCAACCAAAATCACATTTGAAGGTGCAACGCACCGTGATATTAATTTTAATATTGCGGTGCGCTGCACCTTCAAAACGAGGGAAAATGTACTATTTCTACAAATATTTTGCGGCTCTGCCGCTTTTGTAAGAAAACCCTGATCATCTATTGAGATTAAAACGAAGTTTTAATAAAATTGATGAAATTAGATTTAATTCTTACACCACGATTGGTGAAAATTAGTAAAATTAGAGAAAATTAGTGTTTAAGTAAAATAGCATGAATTATTGTCATGAATTTACGCATCAAAATCTACAACAACTTTGTCAGTCACAGGATGCGCTTGGCAACTCAACACATAGCCCGCTTCGATTTCGTCCGCTTCAAGTCCATAATTGATGCTCATAAAAACTTCGCCTTCTACGATTTTACATTTGCAAGTACAACAAACGCCACCTTTACAAGCATAAGGCAAATCAGCACCTTGCGCCATCGCCGCATCAAGGATATTTTCGCCATCTTGCGCCAAAGGAAATGCAAAAGTTTTGCCATCGAGTTTGACCTCTACCCTACTCATTTTTTGATTTTCAGAAGTCGTTGTACTTGATTTTTTTTCGATATTTTTAACAGCATTGCTTGTAAAAAGTTCAAAATGAATCTTTTTTGCCTCCAAACCCAAGGTTTGCAACTTATCTTTGACACCTAAAATCATATCTTCTGGTCCACAAAGAAAAACCTCATCAACAGACTGAATATCAATGAGTTGTGCGCAGAAACTTTCACATTTTTGAGCATCTAAACGACCATTGAATAAATCTACTTCTTGAAATTCTCTTGACAAAATATGATAAACCCGAAGACGACCCAAGTTTTTATTTTTTAAGCCTTCAATCGTTTCTCTAAAAACCACCGATTTAGCATTTTTATTGCCATAAAAAAGCGTGAATTGACTTTGTGGTTCTTCTTTCAACACCGTTTTTAAAATAGACAAAATTGGCGTAATGCCACTTCCAGAAGCAAAAGCTACATAATGCTTTGATTGTGAAGGATTTAGCGGCGTAAAAAATCGTCCAGCTGGCGGCATCGCTTCCAAAACATCTCCTTTTTGGAGCGTTTCATTGGCAAAAGTTGAAAAAACACCACCGTCAATTTTCTTGACTGCCACTTGCAACTCCTCTCCTACTCCAGCGCAAATCGAATAAGAACGGCGAACTTCTTTGCCATCAATATTCGTCCGTAAGGTCAAATATTGTCCTTGCGTAAAAGAAAAAATATCGCTCCATTCATTCGGCACATCAAACGTAATCGACACACAATCAACCGTTTCTACATTTATTTTTTTTATACTTAAAGGAAAAAATTTTGTCATAATTATTTTTTTGCAAAGGTAAGAAATTCTAAAACATCAGGCGTTTGTTTTTTGATAAACAGTAGATTTTTTGATAAAAAAGAAGAACGATTACATATCTTTTCGAGATATGTAATCGCTTTTCTCAAATATCATAATACTAAGTTTTCGGCTGTTCTATTTTATAAAAGGTAGTTTTTTTACAAGTTCATTATTTTTGATAAAATCAGGTAAATTGCCATCATCTATTATTGCGATTGAATAGTTTTTTTCTTTCAAAAGAGCAATATCTTCTTGATTTGGCATTTTCTCATAAGCTAAATTTGAGGTATAAAACATTGTTTCGATACTATTTTGTGTATTGAAAACAACATATTTTCCATTGCCTAATTGTTTTTCGTAATCAAGTATTTTTTGTTTTTTTGATGAAAAAACAATATCATTTCTTAATGGCTTAACCCTTTCCACAGCGTAACGAATAGATAAAGCTACGATTATTATTGGAACGTATTTTAAAAACTTATGTTGAGCTTGATTTTCTTTGCAAAAAACAATAAACGCAGCCAGCAACATAAAAAAAACAGGTGCTGTAAAAAGTACATAACCAGGCATTTTCGTAGCGGTACAAGAAAAAATAAAGTAAGGAATAGCAACCCATACAGCAAGTAATAAATTTTTTTTATTAAAAAAATCATTATAAAATTGAAGCAAAAACCATATAAAAACAATGTAAATAGCTTCATTCCAAACAATTCTTGCTTTATCAAGGTGATACCACCATTCATGTCCGTGACCTTCAATTGCCTCAAAAATATGCCTAATATTATATTGACTTTCCCAAGCTGCTTCTTGTAGAAAATGTGCTTTAATATAGTACTGCCAAGGGTGAAAAACTACAATTGCAATTGCAAAAATTACAAAACTCAACAATGTAACACTGTATTTTTTGTCAAAACTAATGTTATAAATCCAGAAAAGTGGTACAATAATCAAACCAACATACCATTTTGTCAAAACCGCTAATCCCGTCAAGACTCCTATAAAAACAATCAAATACCATTTCTTTTTTTGTTCAAAAAGAAGAATTAAATACACCGCCAATTCGACAATAAAAAATAAAGTAGTGTCAATATGTTCACTCGCTGCTCTACCAGATGCCATATCTAAAACAAGTCCATTTATGCTATGAAAAAAGGCAGAAAGCAGTGCAACTGTATGATTTTTAAACAGATGCAGTGCGATTTTGTAAGTCAAAAATATACAAAATAAAGAAAAAATGAGTGAAGGAATTCTTCCAGAAAACTCCGATACACCAAAGCACTTAAAACTCAACATTATACACCACAATGTAAAAGGAGGTTTGTGCATCCAAATATAGTTTGCAGTCCAGTTTTGATAGGCATAATGTAAGGGAACATCAGGGTATAGAATTGGCTTCAACCAATCATTTTGCAAATTTTTAGCCACTAAAAAATGATAACGCTCATCCCATTCGTGCAAAAAAGAATCTGAAAACATAAAGATTCTTAAGCAAAAACCACACAAAAGAATGCAGCAAAGCGACAACTTAATGTTGCCCCTTTGCTGCATTGTATAAGAAAGAACTACAAAAAACGAAGCCAATAAGCTCCAAAATATTCCATTATGTAACATTAATAATTATCTGTTTTGATAAAACTTTTACTTGCTGATTGTTCTTCCATCTATAATAACTGTACTTATTCGAATTAAATACTCTAAATGCAAATATAGTTTTCATTTTCGTATAAAAAACTTTGTCATAATTATTTTTTTGCAAAGGTAAGAAAATCTAAAACATCAGGCGTTTGTTTTTGTATAATTAGTGAAAATTTGGTGTAAATTGAAAAAAATACTATATTTGCATGATTAAACTTTACAAAATAAAACAATGAAAGAAAAAATAACTTATAAAAAAGCATACGAAGAACTTGAACAGCTCATGTTGGCAATAGAATCTGACGAAATCAATGATTTGGAAGAAGCAATGAAAAAAGCAAAACGTGCCAATGAGCTGATTGTTTTTTGTCGTGAAAAATTGAGAAGTGCCGAAACGGAACTAAACAATCCTACACAAACAAATGAGCCGTCAATCGCTGATTGACGGCTCATTTAGACAGAAATTCTGACCAAAGTAACGAGTAAATAATAACTGACATGGTTCAGTTTATCCGCACAAAAAATTCCTTTAACTTTGTGCGGATAAACTGAACCATGCTACGTCAGTCATTTTTATGGTATAGTTTTTTTGCGTTGCCGTAAAAGAATACCAAACATCACCTTGATTTAAATATTGGTTACAATGCTGCAAAGCAGGATTTTTAGAAAAGTTTTTAGTGTCGCCATTTGTCACTAAAGCACAACTGTTTATACTATTTGTTTGTAATAGCATTTGCATTATTTCCCGAAATAGTAATTGGATTCCCCGTTTGCGGGCAGGGCTGTAAAGTTCTAATAAAGTATTATCTTTGCGAAAAATTAAATTTGGCATGCAATTAACAAACAGTTTTTTAAGTCTTAGCGACCATCGAC
>JAYWHK010000099.1:0-11480 GCA_043777755.1 Saprospiraceae bacterium | reverse complement strand
GTTCTCTACCTACAGTTGTAGGTATTCCATGTCCATTATAAACTTTTACATCATCGCCAAGTGGATAAAACTTAGTGACAATATTTTCTATCAAGGTTTCGAGGTCGCCACCAGGCAAGTCGGTTCTACCAATGCTGTCATAAAAAAGAACATCGCCAGCAATTACAAAACGGTCTTCTTCTGAATAAAAACTCAAACTCGCAGGCGAATGTCCTGGCGTAAAAAGACACAACAATTTACTTTTGCCAAAAGAAACGTAATCTCCTTCTTCCAAAAAACCAGTTGGCGGTGGAGAAGGTGCTTTTGCAGGAATGCCATAGCGTTTGCAAACGTCCATAAACGCTGCCAAAACAGGCAATTCTCCTTGGTGTATTTCAAAAGGAACTTTGTAGGTTTCGACAACGTATTGATTGCCAAAAACATGATCCAAATGACAATGTGTATTGATTAAACGCACAACTTTTAAGCTGTTTTTGCTAATAAATGCGCTAATTTCGGTTTTTTCTTCTTCAAAATACATTCCAGGGTCAATGATAATGCACTCTTTTGTTTCGTCATAAAGGACGTAAGTATTTTCATCAAAAGGATTAAAAGCAAAGGACTTTACTGTTATCATAATTTTACTTTTTATATAAGTTGCTGATTCGCAAGACTTTTACATTTTACATTTAAACTTTTATATTTTGACTTTTATACACAACAGAAAGTGGTTTTTGGATTTTGAATTTATGCAAAATATTGAACATCAAGTGTTTGCAATATCTTTAATATCTAATCACCAATATCCGTTGTGTATATCTACATTCCAGGTTGTTTCAAAATAGTAACACCTCGTTCTTTTTTGTCTTCGTCCACTATTTTTTTAACGTCTTGTAATAATTTTTTAGCATCGTAAATGATGCCATCTTTGATGGTGTATTTTACACCACCGACACGCACCACTTCATTTTTTTCATTCAAACGAATTGCACCTGTTCCGTACAAAACTTGCAAATTCTCCAAAGGATTTTGTTCAATCAAAAACATATCGGCTAATTTTCCAACTTCGATAGAACCTGTTTCTTTGTCAATTCCTAAGGCTTGCGCACCGTAAAGTGAAGCGGAACGCACCACTTCCAAAGGATGGAAACCCGCTTCACGCAATAATTCCAGCTCTCTGATATAAGCAAATCCATACAATTGGAACAAAAATCCAGAATCTGAACCAGCCGTTACTCGACCACCACGATTTTTATATTCATTCACAAATTGCATCCAAATTTTGTAGTTTTCTTTCCAAAGAACTTCATTTTCTGTTCCCCAATCAAACCAATGTGAGCCATGAGAAATACGGTTGGGCTGAAAATATTTCCACAACATAGGCATGGTGTAAATCTGATGCCATTCGTAACCTCTGATTCTGGTCAAATCTCTATTTGCTTCATAAATATTAAACGTTGGGTCAATCGTGAAATCCAATGCCAACAATTCGTCCATAACCTCATTCCACTTTTTAGAACCTTGTTTGGCAGCTTGTTTCCATAATTTTCCAGCTTCGCCAAAACGCTGTGCTTCGTTTTGATAATTGTAATTCAATGGATAATCTTGCAAAGTTTTGTCTTCAAACATTGCTTCTGGCAAACCATACCAGTGTTCCATGGAAGTCAAACCAGCACGAGCTGATTTCAAAACATTCCAACGCCCAACGTCCATTTGTGCGTGGTGACAAGCAGAACGAAGTCCTAATTTTTTGTTTTCATCTAAGGCAGCAGCCATGATTTCAGGCGCAGCACCAAAGAATTTTATGCCATCAGCTCCTTTTTGTGCATTTTTACGCACCCAATCACGAGCCATTTCTGGCGTTGAAATGGCTTCTTTACTTCCAGAACCAAAAGCCGTATAGGCCTTGATGCGTGGTGCAGTAATTTTATTTTGATTGCTTTTTTCTCGCTGATCCATGACCCAATCCAATCCATTGCCCGCAGATGGGTCACGAATGGTCGTTATGCCGTGTGCCAACCATAATTTGAACACATATTCAGCATCTGCGCCTTGTTCTTTGCCGCCAATGTGTCCGTGCATATCCACAAAACCTGGCAAAAGGTACATTCTTTCGGCATTGATTTCTTTGCCGCCCGCTTTGAGTTTTGGTCTATCGGCAGGGTCTATCGCAACGCCTGGAAAACCAACATTTTTGATGGCTTTGATGCGGTTGTTTTCAATCACAATGTCGCAAGGACCTGTCGGTGGCGCACCTGTCGAGTTGATAAGCGTCGCACCTCTTATGATGAGTTGCTCATAAGGGCCATCGCCTTCTTTGACTTCGGGTGCTTTTTTGACTTGTGCAAAAATATTTTGTGCTAAAAGAAAAGTAAAAAGAAGGAATTTTATTTTCATTTTTATAATTTTAAAATTGTGTAAATTTAAACGCTGACAAACTACGCAGGATTGGAACACTGATTGAACTGATTTTTATGATTTTTCATGATTTTATCATACGTAGCGCATGGAAAGTTATTGAAATCAACTCAATTCTTAGGTTAAATTACTTACGCAACAATTGAGCGCAAGTTTCTTCAATAGTTTTTTCCAAAGGCGTATATTGAAATTTGAAAAAATCAATGGATTTTTGGTTGTCAAATTGATAAGTTTTTGCTGACACTTGTGCCGTTTCTCTTGTAATCAAGACTTTTTTTCCAGTAAAACGACTACGCAACCATTCCAATCGCCAAGCAATTGCGCTTAAAAAAGGCGTTACTTTGATGTTTGGTTCTTTTTTATTCATGTTTTTTGCTATTAAAGAAAAAACTGTTTTAAAGGATAAATTTTCGCCAGAAACAATAAAACGTTCATTGCAAACCTCGCTTTCCATGGCATCAATCATCAGTCGGGCAACGTCACGAACATCTACAAAACCAGTACTTCCAACTGGATAAAAACGCAGACCGTCCCAAACTTGCTTGAATAAAGCGGTAGAACTTTTGCCCCATTGTCCGCCACCTAAAATAATAGATGGATTGACAATCAAAACATCTAAGCCTTCTGCCTCACCTCGCCAAACTTCTTGTTCAGAAAGGTATTTGCTAATGGCATATTGAGTCAGATTGGGCGTATTCGCCCATTTTGATTTTTCAGTGATGATTTTTTGATTTTTATCTTTCCCAATTGCTGCAATTGAACTGACATGAAGCAATTTTTTGATATTTTTCTCCAAACAAAGATTCACTACATTTGCTGTTCCTTCTACATTGACTTGCATCAGTGCAGCCCTATCTCGGCTGTCATAAGATACCATTGCAGCGCAGTGATAGACTTTTTCGACACCTTCCAGTGCATCTTCCAGCGTGTCTATGTACAAAACATCTCCTTCATGCCAAGTGATAAGGTGCTGAATATCAGCGAGTAAAGTCAAGTCACTCTCTTTTCGTTTCAATGCACGAATGTTCGTAAAACCATTCTCTACCAAAGCCCGCACTAAATATGTACCAACAAGCCCTGTCGCTCCCGTTACTAAAATGGGTGAATTTTTTTCCATATTTTTAAAAATAAGCATAAAGATAAAACAATTGAAAAGAAAGTAGGTTGTAAAAAATCAAAACTTCTCGTACATTGCGAAAAATTTTTATACGCTAATTTTTTTTTATCCATCATACAACGTTTTTTTAAATAAAAATCTCTTTATTTTAATTAGTGTGAAACTCAAATAGCATGACAGAAACCCAACTCATACAAGGTTGTAAAGAAAATAACCGTCTGGCACAGAAGGAGTTGTACGAAAAGTACAAAGCGGCGATGTACACATTAGCGTACCGCATCACGAATGATTTTGAAGATGCCAACGACGTTTTGCAAGAAGGATTTGTTCAAGTTTTTCGAGCAATAGAGCAATTTCGTGGTGAATCTACGATTGGTGCTTGGATAAAAACCATCGTGATTCGTGCTGCTTACAAAAAAGTAAAGCAACGGGTAACTTTTGATGACATTGACAATTTACCTGACAATACTTTTGTTCAATGGGGCAATAGTTTGGATAGCGAATATTTGGAAAAAGCCATTCAATCGCTTTCTCACGGCTATCGTTCCGTTTTTACGTTGGCAGAAATTGAAGGCTATGCGCATAAAGAAATTGCAGAAATGTTAGGCATTTCAGAAGGAACGTCAAAATCTCAATTGTTTTATGCAAAAAAAAGACTGAGAGAAATGTTGGCGGAGTATGTTGTTTAAAGTCGGCAAGTCTTTTTAGTCTTATAACGTTGGCAACAGTCTAACTATAGGCTGTTCAAAACGCCTGTAAAAAGTGTTACCAATTTTTTAATTAAAAAATAGATTTTATTTAAGTCAGAGAATACTTTTTCAGCTTTTGATTACCCAGCCCTAAAGGGAGCAGATTGAAAATTACTATAAAATTGTATCTTTCTTGCTAAAAAAGGTTCGTTATTTGTCAAAAAACAGGAGTTTTACATTTGTTTAGAGTCAGTACCCTTTAGGGCTGGGGTAATCAAAAGACAAAACTAAAACCTTTGCGGAGCAAAATTTATCATCATTTTTGGCGATAGCATTTGCAATACTTTTGAATACACTAAGTCTAACATTCAAACAATCTAACATTTATTTGTAAATGACAATTAAAAATCTTCCACATTACGAGCCAGAAGACTGGCTTTGGAAAAATATCGAGTCGCAGCTGAATACAGAAGAGGCTGAACAAAGCAAGTTGCACGCAGCATTGGCTTTGTTGCCGAAGCATGAGCCAGCGACACAGGTTTGGAACAAAGTGGAAAATACCTTGCAATTGGCAGAACAAGAATCTCTAAAATTGCAAAATGCTTTGCAGCGTTTAACACAATATGAGCCTTCAATACAAGTTTGGAAAAATGTTGATACTACTTTACAAAATATTGACAATGAGGATATTAAGTTAAAAAATGCTTTAAAAAATTTAGCGAAACATGAGCCACCACCAGTGGTTTTTATGAAAATCATACAAGAATTACCTGCTCGACGAACAGCAATTTTAAGGGTAATTTCGGATACAAGATTGGCAGCTGCCGCAGCAATGATTGGATTGATAATGACTCTGGGTATTTTGTATTATGCCAACAAACCTTCGCAAGACAGCATCGAATTGGCTTTTACAAAAGAAGTTGTTGATGATGAACTCTTGAAAAACAATGCTAAAATAGATGCCGAAGATGAGCAAGCCTTTGCAATGGTAGAAGACATTTGCCAAAAACAAAGTTTTATCTGTGAGCAACCTGAAGTAAAAACGTTGAAAAGTGAATTGGACGAGTTGAACAGTGCTTATTCGGAACTCAAAGAAGCCATCGGGCAGTATGGAACTGATGCGACTTTGCTCCAACAATTGAGTAGCATCGAACAAGAAAGAACAGAGGTTTTGAAAAAAATTATTGCAATTATTTAAAAAAATAAAAATGGTTTTACATTCTAAATTTTACCGTTTTGCAATTTGTAGCATAATAGGGTTTACAGTTTCATATACAGCTTTGGCACAAACCACGCTGGAAGTTGCAGTCAAAAGTATCGAAAAAACACTGCCTTACAAAGCTGGCTATGAGTTGAGCATAGAAGGCGAAAAAGCTGATGTTATCGTGCAAGCTGGAGCTAACAGCGTGGTCAAAGTCATGGTCGAAATCACCTCAAAAAATCCTAATTTAGAAGAAGCAAAACGTGACCTCGAACAAGTGCATTTTGATGCCGAGGTGCAAGGTAGAAAAGTGATTTTGCGGAATTACACCAAGCCTTACAACAATGGCGAAAAACCAAAGTCAAGTCTAAAAACGTCTTACCGCATCTATGTTCCTTCGCAATGCGCTGTTGCTTTGAAAAATAGCTTTGGAAAGGCAAATATCAGCAATTTGATGAATTTTTTGCAATCACAAACGAAATTTTGTAGCGTAACACTCCAAAATTTGAAAGGAAAAATCAATGTGGATAGCCGTTTTGGAGATGTTGTAGGCAAGCAATTAGATGGTGATGTTCGCATCAATGCCCGTCGTAGCAATGTAACTTTGACACAAATAAAAGGCTCATATAATCTAAATATGTATTATGGAAAAGCAAGCATTATGGCTGATGCAGGGCAGGTAAATCTTAATGTTTTTGGTGAAAATTCAGACGTTACTTTTTACCCAATGGGACGTGCCTACAACTACGATTTGAGTGCAAAAGGTGGTGAAATTTCCCTTCCGCAAAACCTTTCTTTTAGCATCAATGACAATGGCTCTAACGGAAAAAGTGCTTATTTAAAACCTCAAAACACCCAACAGATGATTACGATAAAAGTCAATATGGGAAATGTAAAAGTGGTGAATTGAGTTAATTAAAAATGAATAATTATGCTAATTTAGTGTGATTTTTAGAAAGTAGAACAGTGAATTTGAATAAAAAAAAGCCTAAAAAGTGTCATGCTTTCTTAGGCTTTTTTATTGTATAAATAACTATTTTGACTTACGACTTACTGACTTACAACTATTTTTGACTATCCTACTTGCTGTTCCGCCATTCTTTTCTGCACATCTTCTTCAATCAAGTATGCTACTTTCAAGGCTTCGTAACCATCAGAAATATCTACTTTTGGTGGCAAATCGTATAAAATACTTTTAGCAAAAGAAGCCAATTCCATTTGAATCGCATTGCTCGCTTCCACTTCTGGCATAGACGCATGGATTCTTTTTGTGCCTGTTGCCGTTTCGATTTCCATCAAAAAATCTTCGGGCGCATCAGGAGAATCCGCATCAAAAAGACGAATGGCTTGTGCATTTTTTTCCATAAAATCAAGAGAAAAATAAGCATCACGTTGAAAAAGACGTACTTTTCTCATGTTTTTCATAGAAATTCTACTTGCGGTGAGGTTTGCAACACAACCATTTTCAAATTCGATTCGTGCATTCACAATGTCAGAAGTTTTGCTGACAATAGGAACGCCGCTGGCATGAATCGTTTTTACTTTGGATTTTACGATACTCAACACAATATCCAAATCGTGTATCATCAAATCCAAAACCACCGAAACGTCTGTACCTCTTGGATTAAAAATTGCCAAACGGTGCGCTTCCACAAAAAGCGGATTCAAGGGAATATCTGCAATTGCCAATAGTGCAGGATTAAACCTTTCAACGTGTCCGACTTGAATTTTTAGTCCTAAATTCCTACTTTGCTCCAATAAATATTCCGCTTCTTCAACGGTTTCTGTGACAGGTTTTTCAATAAAAATATGTTTTTTTGCTTCAATTGCTTTTTTAGCCAAAGCAAAATGCGTTGTTGTTGGCGTTACAATATCCACGGCATCAGCCAAAGCGATGAGTTCATCAATATCTTTAAAAAAAGGAATTTGATGTTCTTCGCTTAGCTTTTGCGCAGTTTTTTCGTTGGCATCATAACAACCCACCAACTCCAATTCTGGTGTCATTTTGATACAATTCAAATGAAATTTTCCTAAATGACCAACACCCAAAAGTGCAATTTTTATTTTTTTCATAGTAAAATTTAACCCAAATATTTTTATACTTAAAAACCTAATTCATAACAATATACACCAATGCGCCAGTGAAATAACCCAACAATGCCAACCATGAAATCCGTTTGAAATACCAAAAAAAATCAATGTTTTCCATGCCCATCGCTGCAACTCCAGCAGCAGAACCAATAATCAAGACACTGCCTCCTGTTCCCGTTGCGTAAGCCAAAAATTCCCAAAAAAAGTGATCCGTAGGGTATTGTTCCAAGCTGTACATTCCTTGTACGGCAGCCACTAAGGGTACATTGTCCACCAAAGCGGAAAGCAAACCTATTGCCAAAACAATAACGGAATCGTTGCCAATATTTTGAGTTAGCCAAGTAGCGGCTTGCGCCAATTGCCCCGAAGTTTGGAGCGCAGAAATACTAATCAAAATACCTAAAAAAAACAAAATACTGGGCGTATCAACTTTTCGTAACGCATACGTAACGGTCAAAAAATCTTTGTCTTCGTTGCTTTTTCCTTTGTGAATCAGCTCTGTAATCGTCCAAATAAAACCCAAACCAAGCAACATCGCCATAAAAGGCGGTAGATGCGTAATACTTTTGAATAGTGGAACAAACAACAAAATACCCAAACCTGTACCCAAAACCAAAGACCTTTCAAAGGCGGTTGTTGTTAATTTAACAGCTTCATTTTCAGGCGTTTGTACATTTCCTTTCAAGCGAAAAGAAACAATAAAAACAGGAACTAACAAGCAAAACAAACTTGGTAAAAATAATTTTGAAATGATATTTAAGGGTGTAATTTGTCCGCCAATCCAAAGCATCGTGGTCGTTACATCACCTAAAGGCGACCATGCACCACCTGCATTTGCAGCAATAACCGTAATCCCTGTAAAAAAAAGGCGTTGTTCTCTGTCGCCAATTATTTTGCGTAACAAAGAAACAATGACAATCGTTGTCGTTAAATTGTCAAGTATTGCTGACAAAAAAAAAGTAAAAATCGCTATAATCCAAAGCAAATGCTTGACTTTTTTAGTTTTGATTTGGTCTGTAACAATCTGAAAACCATCATGAGCGTCTATCAACTCTACCACTGTCATTGCGCCCAAAAGAAAAAATAAAATGCCCGCAATTTCGCCCAAATGTTCCATCAATTCATGCGTAACAATATGCGAATCAGGTTGATTTACACTATACACCGTCCAACACAATACGCCCGTTAGCAAAGCACTTGCCGCCTTATTGACATTGATGCTGTGTTCGAGCGCAATGGCAATATAGCCTAAAATAAAAATTAATAAGATAGCGATTTGCATTTCTAAATTCTAAATTTGTTACTTCTGAAAACTTTTTACCAATTCTTCCAATGGAATATCAATTTGCTCCAAAGCTGTTTTAGCGGAAGCTGCCAGCTCGTGTTTCGGGTATTTTTCCAAAAACATCATATAATAACGCTTGGCGTTGTCCTTGTCTTGCAAACTATTTTCATACGTAAAGGCTTGCAAAAACATTCCATCGGGTGTCAAACGATACGTTGGAAAGCCTTCACGCAAATCGCCCCAATATTTGATGGCTTTACCATATTCGCCAATACCTTGCGACAAATCACCTGCCTTGAACATCATATTGGCTGCCGAAGTGTCTTTCGGATATGCCACAATGAAAGTATCGTATTCTTTAATCAGTGCTTTGGCAGCATTGATATCAAGGTTTGCCAAGTTAGCAGTTAATTTTTTTTCTGCATCTTTGATTTTATCAATTGCTTCTTGGCGTTTTGAATCAACACAAGCAAAAATACTTAAAATAGAAAGGAGGAGTAATATTTTTTTCATTCTTAAAAAATTTTTTGCAAAGATACATTGAAAAAAAACGATAAATAAATATGATACTGTATTTTTGCAGCAAAATTGTGTGAGTGCCTACTTTTTGCACTTCAATTTTTATTTTTTATATAAAAAGACAAAAAAATACAATGATAAAAATAAAATCTGCACTTGTTTCTGTCTATCACAAAGACAATCTTGAACCCATCATTAGGGCTTTACACGCCAATGGCGTAACGTTGTATTCTACTGGCGGAACGCAATCCTACATTGAGAGCCTTGGGATTCCTGTCGAAGCCGTAGAAGAATTGACTTCTTATCCTTCTATTTTAGATGGTCGAGTAAAAACGCTTCACCCGAAAATTTTTGGAGGACTTTTGGCTCGTCGTGAAGCTGGACATTTGGCACAATTGGAGGAATACAACATTCCACAATTGGATTTGGTCATTGTTGATTTGTACCCTTTTGAGGAAACTTTGACCAAAACAAAAGATGAGCGTGAAATCATCGAAAAAATCGACATTGGTGGAATTTCTCTAATTCGTGCGGCTGCAAAGAATTTCCGTGATGTGGTTTGTATTGCTTCAAAAGAAGAATACGAGCTTTTTTACAATATTTTACAGGAAAAAGAAGGACATACAAGCCTTGAAGATAGAAAAGAGTTGGCACGCCGTGCTTTTAAAGTGTCTTCACATTACGATGCTAAAATATTTGGTTATTTCAATGAAGGCAGCGGCGACATCGTTTTTAAACAAAGTGTCCACGATTCTACGCCTTTGCGTTACGGTGAAAATCCACATCAAAACGCTGTTTTTTATGGTGATTTTGATGCCATGTTTGAAAAATTAAATGGAAAAGAAGTATCTTACAATAATTTGGTGGACATTGATGCAGCTGTTGGTTTTATGAGCGAATTCAAAAACGACGAACCAACTTTTGCGGTTTTGAAACATACCAATGCTTGTGGTGTAGCGACTCGTTCTACGATTCTCGAAGCATGGAAATGCGCTTTGGCTTCTGACCCCGTTTCGGCTTTTGGCGGTGTTTTGATTGCCAACGCAACCATTGACGAAGCTACTGCCAACGAAATAAACCAGCTATTTTACGAAGTGTTGATTGCGCCAAATTTCACTCCAGAAGCCTTGGCTATTTTGACCAGTAAAAAACAACGTACTTTACTGAAAATCAAGGACTTCTATTTACAAAAAAGAACATTTAGAAGCCTTCTGAATGGTGTAATCGAGCAAGATTACGACGTAAAAACAGAAGGTTTTGACGATTTAAAAGTAGTGACAAACCACGAACCGACCCTTTCCGAGGCAAAGGACTTGTTGTACGCCATCAAATGTGTAAAACACTTAAAATCAAACGGCATTGCTTTGGTAAAAAATCGTCAAATGATTGGTATGGGTTGTGGACAAACTTCTCGTATAGACTCTTTGCAACACGCCATCAACAAAGCCCGTTCTTTTGGTTTTGACTTAAATGGTGCTGTAATGGCATCGGAAGCCTTTTTCCCTTTTCCAGATTGTGTCGAAATCGCTTACCGTATTGGCGTAACGGCTGTTTCGCAGCCTGGCGGCTCTGTCAAAGACAAGGATTCTATTGATTATTGTGATTCCGTTGGTTTGGCAATGGTGATGACAGGTATTCGACATTTTAAACATTAAGATGTAAATATACTGTTTTTTTTAGTGTTTGCTATTGTTGCTTCGCATCACGCACGAATTTTCACGGATTTTCTACATAAAAATCCGTGAAAATCTGTGCGTGAAATCAATTTATTAATTTTAAATCTTAACATTTATCTATTCTTCAACAAGTCATTCCACTGGTCAAAAATCCTATCTAAAGTAACCTTTGTCTTATAGATTCTTGCTCAATGACAGTGAATTTGCCATTAAATTCAAAATTTCATTACTCAAATTAGGATAACTTTCTAAAATCATTTCGTTAGACCAACCATTTTTATATAGTTCTAAAAGGAGTTCCACGGAAATACGAGTTCCTTTAATCACAGGTTTTCCTAACAATACCGACGTATCTGAATGTATATGTTGTTTCCAATTCATTGTATTACTTAAATTTTTTGTAAAATTACCACTACTGAGCGGCACGGTTTTATTAAGCGGAATTAAATTTTATAATTACTTGATAATCAATATTTTGTGCTATTAAGTTTTTCAAGTAAAGTAG
>JAYWHK010000098.1:0-11487 GCA_043777755.1 Saprospiraceae bacterium | reverse complement strand
TTAAAGGCTTTATTTTTTTAAAATATTTTATAATCAATTGATTTTTAGATAATTATGAAAAAATGGCTATAAAATTCTTAGCTTAATGACATTGCCCTAAAGGGTGACGTGGTACGTAGTGTCCAAACACATATAGTCATAGTACGATAAACAGAACACCAAACAGTACAATCCGTCCTTTAGGATTGAGGCTAATGGCAAACAAACGGATTGAGGACAATAGCTGCTACGCTGCCATTCGCATAGCTTTTTCTTGTATTGTTACGATTTTACATTCCGTTTGAGTGAGTTGAGTAGCCAGATTTTGCGCTTTGAACAAGAGGTATCGCTCTCGGCTGACTTCTTGTTGAGTGTTTTCGTAGATAATTTTTTCTTGTAAAAAAACACCAATAGCGTCCGCTATTAATTTTCTACCCGAAGCAGAGAGTAAAGTTTTGCCTTCTTCATTTTTTTGTATATGGCTGTTATTCAATGCTCTATGCAAGAAAACACTCATGATTGGGTCTTCCGCCCAGATGCGATAAGGTTCTACAAAGTCATATACCATACTTTTGAATTGGTAGTCATCACGGTGCAAAAAACCAGCGTAAGGATTCAGACCAGCCTTGATGAGTGCACTCTCTACCTTACTATATAGTATAGCATAACCATAATTCAAGCAACTATTAAATGCATCAGTAGGATTTTGGTAGGTGCGTTTCTCAAAAGGATATTTTTCGGGCAACAGCTCGGAAAGTCCTGCAAAATAAGCTCTTCCTGCAAAACCTTCTATGCCTCGTAGTTGCTCTGCAACATCTTGAATCGTAGCTGCTTCGATAGCAAGGAGGTGTTCTTTTTGTTGCTTTATTTGTGATATACTTTTAAGAATGAGCGCATTGTATTTTGCTTTGCTATTGTGGTGCTGAGAACGGCAGTGCAGGAGGTTCATCTGATTTTGCATTTTTTCTGCCACCCATGCTTGAATAAGCTCAAAACCGAGTGTGCTTTGGGCTGCTTCTAATTGCGCTCGCTGAATAGTGACAATGCTATTTGGTCGAATGGGCATAAAACGACCTACGGGCATTCCAAAATGATTGAGCAATAGAAAGTCAATATCATTGTCCATTGCCAACACGATTGCGGCGTTTGTGAGCGAACAGCCATGTTGCACCCAAATACTACTGACTTCCGAAACAGCGTACTCTCGCTTGATATAGGTTTGATTTTCGATGGTACTCACTTCAAAGAGTCCATCTTTTACGGCGATTTTTGCGCCAAAGGATTGAATGACTAACAACATAGGATTACAATTTTTAAAAAAAATAAAAAAAAAGTTATGTTGCGTAGTTTTGGTAAGTTTGGCACGGTTTTGGAATTAGAACCATGCGGCGTAGTTTGTTACTGAATTATTTTGCAATATTAAGGGTAAAATACTATACGGCGCAAGTCCCATGTCATATTAATACTTATTGCTATACAACAATAATTTTTCATCATAAGTAGCTGATTATCAATGCTATTTTCTTGCTTCACACCTTTTTTAATCCTTCTAAAACATCTTATTTTAACAAAAAATTAACTATAAATAATAAAAAATTAACTTTTTATTAAGAATAAAACAACTATCTTTGCTTCATTATTTTGAGTGTAAATGTTTTGCAATCAATTATTTAGAGGCATTTATGCTATTTTAGACCCACGTCCTTTTTAGGCAGGATTGGAACTAGCATCTTTCTTTATTTCGTTTGCTTCATTAAAAGCATTTTAGACCCACGTCCTTTTTAGGCAGGATTGGAACCCGAGTGAACTATGCTGATGTCGCTGATGTGTCTTGGGATTTTAGACCCACGTCCTTTTTAGGCAGGATTGGAACGCTCAAAAAGACAATAAAAATGCTTTTGTTGGTTATTTTAGACCCACGTCCTTTTTAGGCAGGATTGGAACTCAATAATCGCTTCATGCAAAGCAATGCTCTCCTCATTTTAGACCCACGTCCTTTTTAGGCAGGATTGGAACTGGTTAAAAATTGAAGATTCAAGGAAAGCCCGTATTTTAGACCCACGTCCTTTTTAGGCAGGATTGGAACGGAATGCCTTATAGCCATCTTCTGATTTTGCCCATATTTTAGACCCACGTCCTTTTTAGGCAGGATTGGAACTAGACAGCATCTACGAACAAGTGTCAGAAGACTACATTTTAGACCCACGTCCTTTTTAGGCAGGATTGGAACTCAGCGTTTGTTACAATGCCAAAGATGGTTGTTATGCATTTTAGACCCACGTCCTTTTTAGGCAGGATTGGAACAACTGGCGGAACAGCTCCACTTCAATATTCTATTGAATTTTAGACCCACGTCCTTTTTAGGCAGGATTGGAACCAACAAGTACCACTGTTTTTAAAAGTAAATAAACTATTTTAGACCCACGTCCTTTTTAGGCAGGATTGGAACTGAACGATGGTAGCTTCAACACAACTGGTCGTCGATTTTAGACCCACGTCCTTTTTAGGCAGGATTGGAACCTTAAAAAATTAATTATTAACCAAACGCAATTTACAAATTTTAGACCCACGTCCTTTTTAGGCAGGATTGGAACAATGTAATTTCTGGCGCAGTATCGCCAACATCAGGATTTTAGACCCACGTCCTTTTTAGGCAGGATTGGAACATTTTGTTGTGTAAATCTTTATTAAAAGTATTGTAAATTTTAGACCCACGTCCTTTTTAGGCAGGATTGGAACTCCCTACTCCACATTCTCCATATTATCCTTCGGCATATTTTAGACCCACGTCCTTTTTAGGCAGGATTGGAACAGTAAAATTCCGTGGCTATGGAAAGCGACAGCCTTTATTTTAGACCCACGTCCTTTTTAGGCAGGATTGGAACCACCACTACACCGCCCACCGCTTTGTAGCGGTGTATTTTAGACCCACGTCCTTTTTAGGCAGGATTGGAACTACGAAACAACTTCCTAATGGGAATATTGAAAATTTAATTTTAGACCCACGTCCTTTTTAGGCAGGATTGGAACCTCCTTCGCTTGACCAACTGAAATCTTACCATTTGTATTTTAGACCCACGTCCTTTTTAGGCAGGATTGGAACTTACCAACCAGGTTCGAATATATTAGACCATGTTAATTTTAGACCCACGTCCTTTTTAGGCAGGATTGGAACAAATGTTTTGGGTACGAACTGGTATGTATTGGTGATTTTAGACCCACGTCCTTTTTAGGCAGGATTGGAACTCTTTCTTTGCTACTCCTTTGGTTGTTGTTGTACTGATCATTTTAGACCCACGTCCTTTTTAGGCAGGATTGGAACGGGATCACGTTGTAACATTTTTTAATTTTTTTTTTATTTTAGACCCACGTCCTTTTTAGGCAGGATTGGAACTACCTATTACACCAAAAACTGCAGGTACACAAATCATTTTAGACCCACGTCCTTTTTAGGCAGGATTGGAACCAAATTCTTTTGAGTCTTAGGAGACTGAGATAAGAAATTTTAGACCCACGTCCTTTTTAGGCAGGATTGGAACGCTCGATCAATTGTTCAACAGTTAAAAATGAAAAATTTTAGACCCACGTCCTTTTTAGGCAGGATTGGAACTATGGATGATTATGATTGTTGTTATTGCCAGATGGTAAATTTTAGACCCACGTCCTTTTTAGGCAGGATTGGAACAAGGCGTTTTTTTCATATATATAAGATTTGGTGAAATTTTAGACCCACGTCCTTTTTAGGCAGGATTGGAACCATGCACCAGTAAATGTCGCTTGCGGCATTGAGTATTTTAGACCCACGTCCTTTTTAGGCAGGATTGGAACTATCGACCTTTTTTTTATTTCCCATTTTTTCTTACCATTTTAGACCCACGTCCTTTTTAGGCAGGATTGGAACTTGATGGACAACCTTGTTGCGGAAACGACCGTTTGAATTTTAGACCCACGTCCTTTTTAGGCAGGATTGGAACTAGTCAAAAAACGAACAGGTTTTTAAAAAACCTGTTCGTTTTTTTTGATTTCTTAAGAAAAATATTTACCTTTGTTGTATGGAAAAAGTAATCCGTATTGTAAAAAAAGGAGATGATAGCCATGACATAATATATTGGTTATCATTATCTTATCAAGAACGGCTCATGGGTTTAGAGCTCCTTCGACAAGAAGTTAATCAACGTACTTATGGAACTGAATCAAGACTTCAAAGAGTTTATCGGATTATTAAACGTACATAAAGTTCGTTTTTTAGTCATTGGCGGCTATGCCGTAAATTTTCATGGCTATCCTCGCTATACCAAAGATATTGATTTTTGGATTTGGCTAAATGAAACAAATTTGGAACACTTATTAGCCGCTTTAAAAGATTTTGGCTTTGGCGCATTAGGCTTGAGCGTTGCTGACTTCGAAGCCGAAGATAATGTTGTACAATTGGGCTACGAACCCTGTCGGATTGACTTATTGGTTTCTTTGGAAGGTCTTGAATTTGAGACGTGTTATGCTCATCGAGCAAGTGCAGATTTTGAAGGCGTTTCGCTGAGTTTTTTAAATATTGATGACCTTATCAAAGCAAAAAACAATGCGGGCAGACCCCAAGACATTGCAGATGCTCATAAGCTCTCAAAGATAAAAGCAAAAATGAAAAAATAAGCTCCTTTTAGACCCACGTCCTTTTTAGGCAGGATTGGGGCTTCAAAAGCCAAAACTTCAAAGTTATGCGAAGCAGCCAAGTATTACTTTCTATCAGAACAAACCTCGTAAGTCTAAAAAGACATACGAGGTTTGTTCGTTTAATTTAGCGTAAGCATGGTAGCAAAACTATTTTATAAAAATCCTACCAATATTTTCTATTTTTTACATAATAAAATAAAATATTTACAAAATATTTTATTACAGCTATTTACATATTAAATAAAAACACTTATCTTTGCATTTCCTTAACATATAAGGACAAACAACACATAGATTATAGACTATTAGGAAACCACTGTGCATCAAACACACAGTACAAATTTTTTATCCCATGAGTAGGAATTACCTCCCGTTTCGTCTGCTGATAGTGGACGACAATCAAGCGTTATGCCATCAACTTGCTGCCATTTTTGAACCTGAAAATTGGTTTATCCAAAAATCAAATACGGGTTCAGATGCCATGGAAGTATTGAGAAAAAGTGTTTTTGATTTAGTGCTTTTGGATTTGCATCTGCCTCATATTAGCGGATTTACCATCTTAAAAGACATTCAGAATCGGACACTTCCAACCAAAGTAATTATCTTTTCAGCCAATTCTTCGCCTTCGCAAGCCGCTGATACCATCAAAATGGGTGCGGTGGATTACATCGAAAAAAGTGGTAGTATTGACTTGATTGATATTCGGACTCGCATCAAAACACAACACGATAGCATCATGGACGACCAACGAAAATTACTCAGTGGCGGCGGCAGTCATGCTACTCGAGGAAGAGGTCGTGGTTTTAACAAAGCGGTGGAAACTGTAGTGGCTGATTCTGAGATGATTGGTCAATCCGAAGCCTTAGAAAAAGTCAAAAAACAAATTACTAAATTGGCAAAAAAAGGCATTTCGATTCTCATTACTGGTGAAAATGGTACTGGAAAAGAGTTGGTGGCAAGGTCTATTCACAATCAAAGTGAACGTGCAAATGGGCCTTTTATTGCCATCAATTGTGGTGGAGTACAAGCAACTTTGCTTGAAAGTTTATTGTTTGGTAGCAAAAGAGGTTCTTATACGGGTTCTGAACAACATGAAATTGGATTGATTCGTGCTGCAAACAAAGGCACTTTATTTTTAGATGAAATCGGAAATATCTCGAATGAAATGCAAATGGCTTTATTGCGTGTTTTGGAGTCGAAGAAGGTTTTACCTGTTGGTGAAACCAAAGAAGTTGATTTGGATATTCGCTTGATCACTGCCACTAACCGAAACTTAAAAGCTGCTGTTGCTGAAGGTTCATTCCGAGAAGATTTTTACCGTCGTATCAAGCAAATAGAAGTGCGTGTGCCTTCGTTGAATGAACGCAAAGAAGATATTCCAATGTTGGTGGATTTTTTCTTGGAATATTGGTGTGAAAAAGAAAAATTAGAGCCTTGTACTTTCGCCGAAGGAGTCATGGAGAAATTGGTCAATCACAATTGGACAGGCAATATTCGTCACCTTAGCAGCTGTATTTACGCATTGGTTTGTTTAACAGACGAGAATGAAATTAGCGTAGAAACACTGATTGAATATTTTGAAAATGAATAAAAAAATCCTCGAAGTAGAAGTGCTTCGAGGATTTTTTTTAATAAATAATTGTGTAAATACTTGTAAATCAGTGTGTTGGTTTTTCTTATTACCTAATTCGTAACTGTTTAGCGTCGAAAAAATCGAAGATTTTTTATTTTTTACCACGGAGAAACAGAGGTCACGGAGACAAAAAAATTAGCCAAAGGCTAACTTTTTTGTCAAACTCAGTGTTCTCCGTTTCTCCGTGGTGAAAAGTTACAAGAGTGGTAAATAGTTATCTTATTTCACTACAAATGCTTTTCTTTCTCCATTTTTTACCACTAAAAAATATTGACCTTTTCCCAACGTTGAAATATTAATACGGTCATTTGATTGCACAGTTTGGGATAAATAACGTTTGCCGTCTATGCCAAAAATTTCAGCGTTCACGCTTTCTTTTTTGGAAAATTGTATGGTCAAAAAATGCGTTGCAGGATTTGGAAATAATTGAAAATCAATGATTTGTGCTTCTTTTGCAGACACAGTACTCGACCAAAGCCATTTGTACGCAGCTCCAAATTCTCTCGCCCAATACCATTCAGAATGTTGTCCATCTTCATGCGTTGCAAATTTTATTTCAGACGAAGAAAAACCTTTTGCAAGCAAATCGTCGTACATTTTTTGTGTTTTTATTACCACATCATCATCTGCTTCTTCGCTGCCGCCAGCCATGAGAAATATTTTCATATTTTCCTTTTTTCCTTCCGTTTGTACCAAGCTGTAAATAGCATTGTTCCACCAAAATGATGGCGAAAAAATCAAGGCTTTTCCATATACATTTTGGTTTTTCATCGCAGCATAAAATGAAATCAAACCACCCAATGATGAACCTCCAATGCCTGTATTTTCCCTATCGCTGAGTGTTCTGTAATTTTGGTCAATGTAAGGTTTTAGCGTTGAAATCAGAAAATCTACATATTTTTCACCATCGCCACCACCGTATTTTGCATTTACATAAGGCGTATATTCAGCGATGCGGTTTGCTCCACCGTTGTCAATCCCGACGACGATACAACCTTTATCACCTTGGTCAAAAAGCGTATTTAAGGTTTCATCGACTTTCCATTCTCCTGAAAAAGAAGTAGTTTTGTCAAACAAATTCTGCCCATCGTGCAAATACATGACAGGATATTTTTTTGTCAAATTGCTATCATAATCTTTTGGGAAACAAACCCAAATTCGACGATAACGGTTAAATTGTGGCATGAAAAAATCTGTTTTTATGATTTTTACATTGCTCGCAGCACTGCTATTTGGATTTGTTCCACCGCCGCTGATGCCTTTATCTTCCCATGTAAGTATTTTATTATCAACACTTTGCGCAGAGCCAGCGTAATTTATTTTTCTATTGGCTAAAAAAGTACCATTGGCATTTCCTTCCACGCTCGCCCATGTGCCACGGGTATATTTGTACTCGACAGTTCCTGCGTTAGGATTGAGCGTAACGCTATACGAACCATCACTTTTCTTCACCAATTCGGTAGCGGACGGACTCCAAGCGTTGAAGTTTCCTGCGATATAGACTTTGTCCGAAGCTGGAGTATTGCTTGGAATTTCGCTTACGGTAATGGTCAATTGTCCAAAAAGACAGGTGAAAAGTAAGAGAAATAAGAATGTTAATGTATTTTTTTTCATTTTTTTTTACTATTTTTTATGAGTACTTTAAGGGAGATGTCATTAAGCTAAGGAATTTGGCTTTAAATGCTTTGCTCAACAACCTAAATTTACTTTCTGATGCCCTTACCCTAAAGGGAACTCAGACAAAAAAAGTGAATCTTTCCAGTTTTCAGCAATAAAACGATTGTTTTTTATTGCTGAAAACAAATAAACAATACATTTAAGAGTCATTCCCTTTCCCAAAGGGATTCCTTCGGAATAGGGTGAGGGCATAAGAAAGTGCTATTCAAGTCTTTTGCGAAGCAACACATTTTTAAAATCCTTAGCTTAGTGACATTCACTTTAAGAGAGATAATCAATACCTCGAAATATTATAAACTATTGTGAACCAATAAGTTAAAAGACTTACGACTTACTGACTTTTTGACTTACGACTATAGCCTCAATCGCTATTTTTAATTTTTTGACCACATCGAGCCACGCTTCATCTTCGTCGTCCCATTTGCTAATAGGTTTTGCATTTTTGGGAACTGCTTGAAACTTCGCAAAAGGCATATCGCTAAAATCGCAAGGACGAATAATGATAGGCACTACAATACATTCCCCTTTTTTGTGACGTTCCATCGCAGCGGCTAATTCTTTGTCCATACAAAAATTAGAGTTGATAAAAGCACTGCTGACCAAAAGTAAAACGACTTTTGCTTTATTCAAGTTGGCAAAAATGGCATCGTTCCATTCTTCGCCAGCGACAATTTCTCGGTCTTCCCAAGCATCTATCAAACCACTGCGGCGCAGCGGAGAGAGTTGCTCAATTAACGCATCTTTGTAGTCTTCGTCTTTGTGTGAGTACGAAATAAAAATTGGAATACTTGGTGATATTGACATCGGTTTTTTACTTATATTTGGTGAAACTTTACTTTTGGAACTTAGATTTTTTTTCATTTTTTATTTTATGGACAAAATTATTGATTTTCAACGACTTATCTTTCATAAGTTAGAAAAAAATTAATAAACTAAGAATTTTTCTTAATTATATACTAATTTTTTATAATATTATACAACCTTTGTGACATATTAACGTTAAGGAAACGCAACAGAGATAAATCACATTAACAAAACACTTTCACACACAACAATGAAGTTAGTCTTAATTACACTCAATCTACTATTACTGATTATTTTAGGCATTCGAGCCGTTCCGCTGAACATTTACAGCAACACTTTCAATGCCACACTCCTTGGAGTTTCTGCACTTTTGATTGGTGCAATTTTAGGATTTTTTATCGCAAAAAAAAATGATGACACCGCACAAAACAAAGATAAATCAAAGTTTGATTACGATGAATTTGAGCAATATAAGCTCTATGCAACCTGCATTGTCGTTTCGATGATTACTTGTTTTATCTTGTCTTTTAATGTCAATTATTTGATTAGTTTTTCCCCTTATCGCAATGAAATGGTCTTGATTCAAGACATTCAACCTTTTATCAAAGCAAGAGGTGGCTTAATGGCTGGCGAAAAGTTAGAGCCAACTGGCTACCATGTTTTTTTTAAAAAAGAAGACAAATTGGAGCGTTTGCGTATCGCACAAATCAATGATTATGAGCAATTTATAAACAATGAAATGCCTTTGGTATTCAGAAAAGGCTTACTTGGTTTTGATTGTTTTTATCCAAAAAGTTGATTTTTTTAATTTAATCAAAAATAAGATCTACCTTTGTTACTGAAAATCCTTAATTTGATTTAAAACAAGTAAAATGTTGATAATCAATTATTTAAAAAACAAAAAATTATCTATTGGAAAAAATAGTACTTAAACATAGCTTCTTCGCTGCATTGTAAGGGCGACTTTAGTCGCACCTCCTACGCTTGCCAACGTAGCGTGTGCGACTAAAGTCGCCCTTACAATGCAAAAACCTACTAAAAGCGTAGCAGACTTTGATTTGTGTCAGTCTATACTGTTTTTAAGTACATAAAGATTTGATTTAAATCCAATAAAATACAGATAATCAATCACTTAAAAAATGAAAAAACTAACCCTTAGGGAAGTGGCATTGGGCTAAATTAGCCGTTACAAAGTCTTACAATCACTATGCTAAAAAAATTCGTTCTATTTTTTATATTATATTCATTTTCAATTATTTATGCGCAAAAGACCAGTATTGAAGATGTACTCTTGACAGCTTTTAACGATGAAAGGGTACAGAGCAATGCGACTACTAAAATCTTTGCAGAAGATTTGAATTATCGCCTTCCTTTGCTCCGAAAAGTTGATGTTCGTTTTGGTATCAATGGAAATGCGACGGCTGATACCTTAGATGGTAGGCTGCGGAATGAAGACTATTATGCTGTTAGTTTTGCCACCAATAATTTTCGTGAAATGCGTTTGCAAAGAGCCATCAAGCCAGCGCAAATAAACATCTATACTGTTCAGAATCAAGTATTTATACACCAAGCCTTACTTGACCGTTATCAAAGTCTTACAAATTTTTTTTATGAAAAAAAATTATTAGACGAGCGTAGCCAATTGTCAAATCTGCTAAATTCAAAGTCTGATGTTTTGCGGATAATGTTGGACAACGGAGAAAGTGTTCGTGTCAAAGATGTGATGGATACTGAAAACGACAAGAATAGTTTAGGAAATGCTTTGATAGATTATGAAAATAATTTCAATTACAACTTACAAAAAATCAAGCAATTTTTAAAAATAAAAAATGAATTAACGATTGATTATCAGTCGTTTATAACAATTGATAGCATTGAGCAAAACATTAAATCTTTGCAAAACGATGCTGCTGTTTTACATCCAAACATTGCACTACGATTTGCACAAATGAAGTATTCTGCGGCTGAGTCTGCGTATGAAAATGCCCGTGACCGAAACGTTTTTAGTTATTTTCAGGCGGGTTATGACCGCACCGCTTATGATGCCGTGTCGCTGACCAAGTTCAAAGCTGTTAATAACATTGCCTTCCGTTTGGGATTGACTGTTCCGCTTCCGAGCAACAATAACTTGAAGCGTAGCAAAGCTGCTTTGCAACAGAAAGAAGATGAACAAAATACGATTTTGACTCGACAATTGCAACAAAAAAGTACTGATAATCAATTGATTAGAATAGAAAATTTTTTGAAATCCTATCGCTTGAACGAAAAGTCCATCAAAGAAAGTTTGATTCAAAAATTACTGAACAACCCCAAATTGATGCAGCAAACAAGCCCAATGGAAGTACTGGATTTGAAGATTTCTATCAAAAAAATGCAGTTGCGTAGCCTTGAAATAGCCTATCAAATCACCACGGAATATGTCCGTTATTTGGACTTGACGGGCGCAATGAGTTTTTACCCAAAAAAAAATTTTTTAAAGTAGAACTAAGTACATTGTTTTAAAAGTTTGCTATTGTTTATAATTGTTGTATTGTTTTGGTTTTCAATTAGTTAGAACCATTCCAAACAATAGCAAACATTAGATAACTAAAAAAAAATGTCCTTAATGCCTAAAAACCAGTACATTAATCACTTCAATCAAAATCAAAATAATAACAATCCATTCAAGCCATTGACTTTCACGGTGTTGCAAAATATCGGTGAATAATTTTAGGTTGTCTTCCACG
>JAYWHK010000097.1:0-30159 GCA_043777755.1 Saprospiraceae bacterium | reverse complement strand
TTAGAAATTGTTTGAGTGATTAAATCTTGCAAGTTACGAAGTCTTGATAAAACATTCAACTGTGCAACGTATTTTTTTAATTCTGCATCGCTTTTACTAACTGCTTTCAAGCGTTGTGCTATTGCTCTGATGATTATTTCAGGCTTTTTGTTGCCAAAATTACCCAATATCGCCAAAATTATCTCGGCAGGGATTTGAGATGCAATCATTTTAGAATAGTCAATATCATGTATTTTGATTATTTTGAAACCTTGAAATACAAATTGCTCGTCTAAATTTGTTGTAATATTAGAGTTGCTGTCGTCCAAATCTATAACAATATGCACAATAGGCAGTTTGTAAATTCTGGTTATCATTCCATGATACTCAACCATTCGCCAAATCATTTCATAGTCAGGCTTACTCTGAAACTCTACGTGCAATAGGAAAATTCGCCCTTGCTTATCGGTCAGTTTTAGAAGTAAATCCATCTCTCGCTCTTCTGTTGTGAACAGTTTGTCGGGTAGGATTTCAATGAAATGGTCGTAATATCAATTCCTAAATGGCTGATTACAAAAGGAATAAAGACTTCGTCAAGATTTTCTTTGACTACTTTATCAAATATATTACCTTGTTTTGATGTGCTTTTCTTCTTCATACATCAAAGTTACAAAAATAATTGATGCCTACAAAAATAATTGATACTATTTTTAATTGATACACCTCATACAAGAACAATTTAACACTTCAACTTAGCAATCTTCAAACAAACTTTCCTATCGCTGTATTACCAAACGCTGCGTAAAATTCCTATTGTTATGTAAAATAGCAAGGAAATACACGCCATTCGGCAAACCATTTTCAATCGTAATGTCAATTTGATTGCCTGATTCGTAGCCATTTTCACCAAATTCCATCAAACGACGACCATAAGCATCGTGTAAATTGATTTCTACAGGATATTTTTTATCAAAATTTCCTTGAAGTTCGATGTGCAAAACATTGTCTTTCAGAGGATTAGGGAATACATCAGCTGAAATATCTTTGATACCTTTTTTGAAAGTAATAGATTGTATTTCAGAATACGTATGACGATTGTCCGTTTCTACAATTTTTAAGCGATAATAAAACGTTTGATTTTTTGTCGTGTCCAAGTTTTTATCCAAATAATCATACACACGAGATTCTTGGGAATTTAACTGCCCTTTAAAAGCCGTGACATATTTGAAATTTTCGCCGTCGGTACTTCTTTCAATTTCAAAACGAGAAATATTTTGTTCGCTTGCTGTAATCCATTCAATGTGTGCATCGTTGATATTTGCTTTTTCAGCTTCAAATTTTAACAACTCAACAGGCAATGGTGCAGATGCCAAACAAGTCGTATTCACAACTGGCGATGGGCTGTAAGTGCCTAAGATTGACGCTGCATTGCCCGCAGGAACACAGAACCAACCTTGCAAAACAGCTTGATAAATTTGGCGATAATCGTATTGTGTCGGTACATTGGTATTCCAACTTGTTGTCGCTGGAATTACAGCATTTTGACCTAAAATACCTGGATTAACGTATTTTCCAAACATAAACATAGGGCCAGCAGTTCCGTGGTCAGTTCCTACGCCACTATTGGATTGTACACGACGACCAAATTCACTAAAAGTCATGCCTAAAACCCTTTCTTCTAAACCCATTGCATAGACATCAGTCATAAAAGTTGAAATAGAATCACTCAGTTCTTTCAGTAGATTAGCGTGCGCTCCCGTCGTCGTACTGCCATTATCTACCTGATAATCGTGTGTGTCATAACCAGATATTCTTACCCAATATACTTTAGTTTGTAAACCACCTTTGATTAATCGAGCGACAATCCGCAATTGATTTCCCAAATTGTTCCAAACACCAGCAGGCGAAGTAGGGTAGGTCAAGCTATTTGTTCCAGCGTTCCAAGCATTGTTGATTCGAGTGGCATACTGATCCGCAGCGGTTTGTTGGCTTCTCAAAAATTGGATTTCTGCACCAGCATAGCCCGCAGGTGTATTTCCATTGACAAAACTTTGAATCTGTCCAACACCACCATTAAACCAAGGATTGATCATTTGTGCTGTGGTCACTTCATAACCTGCCAAACCTGGCGAAACACTGTAACCAATCTGAATAGACAATGGATCTGGGACAGCCGTGCTTGGGTATGCCCCAGGGAATCCTGGGTAATTGTACTCTAAGTAACGACCCAACCAGCCACTTGTCAAAACCGTATTGGAATCCGAAGCGGTAGCCATAATATCCGAAGAGCGAAAATGCGAAAGATTTGGATTCGCATAGCTTACGCCTTGTATAACACACAATTTTTGTTGGTCATAAAGGCTTTTCATTCCAGTCATTGCTGGATGTAAGCCCGTTTGGGAATTTCCCAGAACCAAAGCCGAAGATTGAGGAATTAAGATGTTTTGGCGAGCTAAAGCCAGATTTGTATATTGGTCAAGTGGTAAAACGGTATTCAAACCATCGTTTCCTCCGTCCATTTGTATCACCACCAAAACACGGTCTGCATTGACCGCACTATTCAAAACAGCTGCTTCTTCCATGCCCAAAGACATTGGTGCAGCATATAATTTATTGGAAAAAAACGGTACAACAGCCAGTGGTACGTTTTTTAGAAAGTTTCTTCTTTTCATAATTTTTGGTTGTTTTCTAAGTAGCCTAAGTACTTCGATTGAAATAATAGACATTTTAAAATACTATAAAATATTGCAAATCAATGAGTTAAGACACTTAGGACTTAGGAATTGCGACTTATGGACTTAGGACTTTATGATAAATTGGTTTCTGCCATGTTTAAAATACGGTTATAAAAAGTTTTTAGGCGGCTTTCTACGGTATTTACATAAGTGGCATTGCCAGGATTGCTCGTATAGTTGTTCCAAGCCGATGTCCAATAATAATCTCCGACTTGATTAGAAAGCAGAATCGCTTTGAGTTGCGCCTTCAAATTTGCATCGCTCGCAACAGTGTGGAGTAGCGTCAGAACCTCATCAATGAGTGCATTTGGGTCGCTCGGATTACTCATCGTAGAGGTAAAAGCCAATGTATTTATTTTTATGGTATTGCTGTTGTAGCCCCAATTCACAATGGCATCGTAAAAGCTTTTTCTAAAACGCAAGCTGTCTGCATTTATCCAAATCTCGTGAAAAAAAGGTGCATTTGTATAGGCTGGCCAACCGTTCACGTTTGGTAAAATGGTCAATTCTTGGTTCATTTCTCTTGCTCTACTCAAAAACATCCGCCACGAAGCGTACTGCGTTTTCGTGTCGCTTGCTGGTAAACTGATGTTAAATATTTTTGCAGTACTGACCACCAATTGAATCGGCGGCGCAATCACAGCCGCCATTTGAGCCGTATCGTAAAAATGCTGACTTTTGAAAAGTTCTTGCAAAACAGGTGCAATTTCATAACCGCCACTCCTAAAAGTATTCGCCAAAGGAACGATGATATTGGCTTCTGTTGCTGCGTCAATTTTGTAATAAACAAAATAACGGTACAAACGACGTACAAAATACAAAGCAACTTCATCTTTTAAAAAAATCATATCCATCAAGGCGTTGATTTCGTTTTGACCTCCGTTGGCACTCGAATCGCCTGTAATGACAGTATTATTGTAAAAAGAAGAAAATGTTTTGTTGCTTGCATCGTGCCAAGAAGGATAATAAACCCTTTGTCGGTGATTAGCTCCGCCAGGATTCCAAACTAAAGTCCAGCCCGTCAAAACCTTTGCTGCCGCAACGATGTCTGCTTGCGTATAATACGGTGGAGCGTCTTTTCCAATTGTAAAAAGCTCCTGTAATTCACGGGCATAGTTTTCATTAGGGCCCCAAGTTTGGTTGGATTGTCCATCTAAATACCACAACATTCCTCGGTCAATCGTAACATCTTTGACCAATGTTTTGAAATTCCCTAAGGCATTTGCACGCATCAACGCCAAATATTCGTAATACATGATAGGATTGTTCACTTCATCAGACGAAACGGGCAAGTAATTTTGAAAAAACAAAGTCATTTTTTCACGAATACTTCTCCCTTCGTTGATCATCAAACCTGTCCACCAAGCCCGAAGTGATTCTAAACGGTACCATTCATTGCCACTATCAATAGGAGCATTAACCCAAGTTGCGCCAGCGGCAACATTAGGGTCAGCAACGGATTGGTAATAGTCATTTAAAGGTGGCGAAGGCGCAGTATAAGCAGCGTTGAGAATTTCATTGACGGCGGCTGTCATTCCCATGTTCACTACTGCGTTCACATCGCTTTTTCTTGGACCAAAAGTTGTCCTTCTCAGTAAGTGAAGGGCTTGGGCATTGCTCCAAGCACCAGAATAAGCTGGAATTGGCATAAATCGTTTATTTTTTGGTTTTTATGCGAATATTGGGTTGAAAATACTATTTTAGTCAGAAATGTTACTAATAACAAAACTGCAATAACGTAAATCTACTCTTTTTTGTCATTTCGTAGCTTTAGCGGAGAAATCCCACACCACGAGAGAACCTACGGGCGAGATTCCACGTGCTTCGCACTCTGAATGACCACAAAGTGGTTAAAACAAAGAGAGTAGATTTTCATCAGTTTTCTATTGTCATTAATTATCTAACCCAATATTCGCATTTTTTATAATTTCACTATTTTATAATTAAAAATTTGCTTTTTTGCTTGAATTTTAACAATGTAAATGCCTGATAATAAGGTACTTGTATCAATAAAATCATCACTGTTCAAAATGCTTTCTTTTTGCAAAATACCTTTACTATCAAAAATGCGACATTCTATTTTTTCTTGGAAAAAATCATTTTTTGATTGGAAAAAAAGTTGATTTTCGATAGGATTTGGGTAGAGTAGGAGAGTACCAGTTTTGGTATCTTGGTTTGAGGTGAGGTTTTTAACATCAATACTGCATTTTGCGCCAGCAATGTCAGTGCTAAGTCCTTTTTTACGGTAACATTCAAAGTAAGAAATACCTTTTGAGCTGGGCGGACAATTGCTCGAACCAATGCCTTGTATCAAGCCACAAGCCGAGCCATATTGCTGATTTTCGTAGTAAGTCGTGAAAGGTATTTCAGCTTTTGCAAAAGGCTGATTGAAGGGGTAAGCATTTTTCAGATAACTCGTCGAATGATTGATAGAGAATTGATTACCATTGGGATATGTATAGTGAAAAATACTATCTTTTGATTCTCGTAGCGAGTAAGCAAACTTTTCTGACGCTTTTGTCAGCTTGTAATCACCGTCAAAATTCTGTATTTGCTCGTATATTTTGTAATGCCATTCATTCGCAATGGAAGTATCACCTTTTACGTAAAAAATGGATTTCGTATATACGTTACCACTTGGCGTAGTTTGGTACGAGCCATACTTCCACTGCGAACTATAGTCTAAAAAATTAAAATAAGTGATATTTTTTTGTGCAAAAAGAGAGGAGCAAAAAAGTGTGAAAACGATACTATTGATACATTTTTTCAACATATTATTGATTTTTGCACAAATATATATATATTATTTTTGATTGTCAAGTTTTAGCTTCTCTTTTCTTACAATTTTCTGGTCGTTATTGCTTTCATACAAGACATAATTTTCATATTTGACGGGATCTTTCTCTGCCCAAAGGTCTTTTCCGATATTGCAAACGGTTACCAATTCGTCATACATTTTATTGCCTTGTTCCATGCGACGCTCCACGGAAATGTCCCGTTCAGCGATTTTATCTTGCTGAATATTCAGTGCATTTTCAAAGTCTTGCGCAGCATCTTGCACACGAGTGATGATTTGCTCGGTCAGACCAACTTCAGCATAAAAATCAATTTCTTTGCGTGACACACGCACTACTCGACGACCACAAAAAAGCAATTGAGGGTCAGTCATGTCGCCCATTTTTGCTGTTCCGAATTTACGGTAGCGACCAGTACGGTTGCTGTATTTCATTTCCACACGAGTCATTACGCCACGGATTGCCGTTTTGAGTTTTTCGCTTGAAACATCTTTCTTTTCAGTCGAAATCATTTGATCACCGACCAATTCATCGTCATCAGGCAAGGATTGGAAACGGTCACAAAGTGCTTTAAAACCTTTTAGTTTTTCCAAATCATAACCATAGCCTTTGAAGGATTCAATGTCACGGTGTACATATTTTATGGTTTCGATGCACAGTACATAAAAGTCGGCATCGGGAATGTTGTATTGACGGTGTCCAGGTTGTTTTTTCATTGATTAATAGCGACCTCCCTAAGTCCCTCCGAAGGAGGGACTTGCAAGCGTAACGCTGCAATTTTTAGTTAATTAAATTATATTTTACAAGTAAATTTTCTTTTAAAAAGCGACATTTTTTAGCGTCACTACGCAATATAGCGTATTTTTTGTTACTTTTTTAGACCAAATCGTATAAACGATATAGGCACTAAAAACGCTGATTATCAAAACGTTACAAAGATACAACGTTTTTTTATAAAACAAAATTTTACTCAGTTAAAAAAATCTTTTTTATTAATAAAAATATTAGTATTACTTTTACGGAAACAACCAATCTAAATGAAAAAATTTGCTTTTCTCTCGCTACTACTCACGGCTTGTTTGAACCTTTTTGCTCAAGGCAAAAGGTGTACTCATTCAAATCATGCTCTTAATTTATTTGAAAAAAAACGCCCTGTTGGAGCGAATGATTTTGACATAAAACACTACGTTTTTGACCTTAAAATGGAACGTAACGCTCGTGATATTGCTGGAAATGTTGCCATTACTTTTTTAGCCAATACATCGTTAAACGCTGTTACGTTGGAACTTCACGATGTTTATAAAATTGACTCAGTGCTGGTTGCCGACAAAAAAGTAACGGTAACGAAGCCTGCCAAAAATAAGTTTTCTTTTCCTTTTAATGCCGAAAAAGGCGACCTATTCACAGCTACTATTTTTTACAATGGGAAAGCTCCTTTGAGTACCAATGACTGGGGTAATGGCATTGTTCAAAAGAAAGATTTAACTTACAACAGTGATGTAATATACAGTTTGACGGTGCCTTTTCACGGTCACGAGTGGTTTCCTTGCAAACAAGTTTTGACGGATTTGATAGACTCCGTTACGATGAAAATAACCACCGATACATCAAGTACAGTTGCTTCTAATGGTTTGTTAATCAGTGATTTAAAGTTGGGAAATGGAAAACATACACTCGTTTGGAAAACCCAATATCCAATTAATTATTACCTAATAAATTTCGTTGTTGGAAAATACATCAAGTACGATTTTGATGTTACCCTTCCTGGAAAAGCTGAAAAAATGCCCGTTACCAATTATCTTTTTGATGCAAAAGCGTTGCAAGCTAAAAAGCCAATTTTGGACAATTTGCCAGCGTTTTTGACCAATTATTCTAATCTTTTTGGGCTTTATCCTTTTCACAAAGAAAAATTCGGAACGGTTATCGTGCCGTTGAGTGGAGGAATGGAGCATCAGACTATGATTAATTTGGCAACAAATTACGATAAATATTTGGTGGCGCATGAGCTTTCTCATCAGTGGTTTGGCGATAATGTGAGCGTGAAAAGTTTGCACGATATGTGGCTCAACGAAGGTTGGGCATCTTACTGCGAATATTTGACTGCCGAAAAATTATACCCGACAGAAGCGATGAAATACATGACCAATTTTCACAACAGTTCTTATGCCGTGAACAAGCGTGTTTATGTGGACGATACGACGAGTTTTACGCCCATTTACAACACTGAAGTCTATAACAAAGGTGCGGTAATTTGCCATATTTTAAGAGATGAAATTGGTGATTCATTGTTCTTTGGTGGTGTTACGGCTTTGCAATCTTTTTATAAAAATAAAAATATAGATGTTGCTGATTTTAAAGCCTTTATGGAAAAATACTCAGGAAAGGATTTAACTATATTTTTCAATCAGTGGTATTATGGCTACGGTTATCCAAGATTTACAGTGACGTATTCCAACAAAAACAACACGCTTTTTTTGCGTTCTGTACAGCAAGGTTCGAGTACGCAAACGCCACTTTTCAAAACAAAAGTTGAATTTTTAATCAAAAGAAATAATGCCGCAGATACAACAATTGCGGTGTATCAGAGCCAAAACGACCAGACTTTTGCTATTCCAAAAATCAATGATGTGAAAAGTATTTCGTTAGATCCTCGAAATGTATTGCTCGAAAAAGTGGTGAGTATTAAGGCTGACCCAACCTTGTCGGCTTTTGAAGAAACAGAGTCTTTGGATTTTACATTTTTCCCAAATCCTACGCAAGATATTCTGAATATTCAAACGAATTTAGGAGGAGAATTTAACGTCGAACTTTGCTCTAAAAATGGTATGAATCGCTTAAAAAAAGAAAAAATGACAAGTGGTTCATTGCAAATAGACTTGAGTGATTTGGAAAACGACTACTATTTTGTCAAAATTATACAAAATAAAAAAGTTCTTTTGGTAAAAAAAATAGTATTGATACATTAGCGTAGAGAAAAGGCGTGCCTTTTCTCGCACGACGCAAGGCATATAAATACGAGAAAAGGCTTGCCTCGCAGGATTGAGTTGAAAAACTCAATCCTGCCGTTTGAATGTTTTGTAACACAGCAAAACAGAACAAATCCATACTATTGACTCGAGCAGCTAACGCTACATCACAGACGACCAGATGGAATGTTCGATTATGACCAAAGGCATCACTTTGTGACAAATTCAACCAAGCGAGATGTGGTAGTTATGTATTTTGTGTGAAGTAGACATAAGTGCCAGCGGACAAAACCTTTCATTTGGAAATTTGCTGGATATGATGTTAAGAAATATGTTTCTTTTAAAATTTTTGTGGAGTACATCACATAACGCTGAAAGCGTTAAACATGAATAGCCCCGTGCGAAGATCGGGGTAATTATAAAGTAGCGTTTAACAACCACGAAGTAGTTGAACATCAATGCGTTACGTTTTTAAGTTCAACTACTTTGTAGTTGCTAAACGTATTCTTTTTCTTCCCTGAGCTTCGCACAGGGCTATTCAAGCTTAAGCCCATTCGGGCTTTCCACAAAAATTTTAAAAAGAACCAAAAAATAAAGATATTTCAATCTGCCTTAAAAAAGGCTATTGATTTTTATATAAAAAAATGAAAAAAGCAACATTAGTCTTATTATTAGCATTGAATTTTAATGATTCTTTTTCGCAAGCACCAACATATCATCACTTTAAAAACTGTATAGACACACTGTATTTTACAGATTGTCATTACTATGAATCTACAAAAACTAAATTTATAAATAAGTATATCAACCAATTTTATGCGGATATAAATAAGTATGCAGATTTTGATAATACTAAATTACAACCTTTCAAGACAAAGTTTAGAAATAATAATAAAATTCATTTTGCATTGCAAATAGGTGAGAATGAAACAGAAATTCTGATAGAAACAAAAGTTGAAAAATGTATAGTCTATGACATATCTGATGCGGATTACTTACAAGAGGATAAAAGAGGCAATTGGGGTTTCAAAGTTGCAGTTCTTGATAATTTTAACAAACCCATATTGGATAAAATAATTCATTTTGGTATCATTTCAGATGCTCCAAACGCTCAATATGAACTTATAAAATCTATTAAGCTCGTAAATACGAAAGATCCAATAGCAGTTCCTGATTCTTTAATTAATGATTTTATATTTCCCAATTTTGTAAATCAGTATGAAGGATTTGCTCCAATAAAAGCCTATTACAACAAAGAAAAAAAGTATTTTGCTATTTACATTTACTCTGATTTAGAAGAATATTGGCAACCTAACAAAGATTTAGTTGCTTGCTACAAAAATCGTGGTGCTTATTTGGTGAAAATAATATTTGATGAAAATAGTAAAACTTGGGATAGATTAGCTATTAATGGTGAAAATTTAACTCGGTATGGTATATGTAATTGTTCCGATTTTTGGATATTTTAATACCGCTGGCGCAGAGTGTGTAAAGGTTGAAAGCAAAAAACAAGCCATTCGCTGGATGTGATTTCTAATCACGTTCTTCTGTATGAGTGTTTGTAACACAGCATAATAAGCAGTACAAATCTATACCAAAGATTCGAGCAGTATTCTAAATAAAAAACAGCATCACGTAGAGAAAGGCACGCCTTTTCTCGCACTACGCAAGGCATAAGGCATGATTTTTTCTCTACGTGATGCATCTCGACTGAGTAACTACCACAAAAGTGTTATATCATACAGAGGAAAATTTGTGTCTTTTGAAATCAACGTCATTGACTCTACGGTAGATTGAGCGATTAGAATTCTGTCAAACGGGTCACGATGATGCAAGGGAATGTTGAGTAACGCAAGAAGGTGAGCTTGTTTTATCTCCAAAATTTCAAATCCCAATTTTTCACTTTCTGCCATCAACTCTTGCAAGGAGTAATTCAGATTGAGCTTACCTATATTAATCTTAATTGCAATTTCCCAAAAAGAAACAATACTTACAAAGGCTTGATTTTTAGGATTTTCAATAGTTTTTTTTGCTTTTGACGACAATTCAGTAGAATCGGTCAAATGCCAAATAAGAGTATGTGTATCAAGAAGAAATTTAGTCATGCCTTACATATATTCTTTAAAATCCTCTAAGGGTTCGTCAAAATCAGGTGCAATATACGCTACCAAGTTCTTCATTGTTCCAGCTTTTCGAACTCTCGTAGGAGTTGGCTGTTTTTGATATTTTAGTATCAAAAAGTCAATAAAATCCAAGGCTTCTTGCTGGACAGACAAAGGCATTTGATGTAATTTTGATAAAATTATCTCTTTGGTCATAATTTTTAAATTTAAAATTTCTACAAAAATATACTTTCTTTTTGAAAATAGCAAGGTTGTAAAGGAAAAATTGTATTGATACATTAACGTAGAGAAAAGGCACGCCTTTTCTCGCACGACGCAAGGCATACATAACACGAGAAAAGGCGTGCCTTCTCTCTACGTATATTTTATGGGATTAAACGATAGATTTTTTGACGTTTTTGTATTTTACAAAAAATTGCTTACTTTTGTAAAATTTTTTTTATGAAAATAAATATTCCTGAAACGGGACAACGACGAGTAGTGGTGATTGGAGCTGGTTTTGCTGGTTTAGAATTGGCAAAACGCATTTCAAAGTATGACCTTCAAGTGGTGTTGATTGACAAAAACAATTACCACCAATTCCAACCTTTGTACTATCAGGTGGCAACGGCTGGCTTAGAACCAAGCTCAATTGCTTTTCCTTTGCGGAAAATGTTTCAAAGTAAAAAGAATGTTTTTATCCGAGTGACAAATGTACAAAGTATTGATTATCAAGAAAATAAAGTGCAAACCGAATTGGGTTACTGCTGGTATGATTACTTGGTGATTGCTACGGGCGCAGATACGAATTACTACGGAAATCAAAAAATTGCGCAATTTGCCATTCCAATGAAAACAGTTGCGGAGGCATTGTACATACGAAATTCAATCTTTGAAGATTACGAAAAAGCATTGACTTCAACGAATGATACCGAGCAGCAATCTTATACGGACATCGTGATAGTTGGTGGTGGTCCGACAGGTGTGGAGCTTGCTGGAGCGTTGGCTGAGATGAAAAAGTATATTTTACCAAAAGATTACCATGAACTCAATCACCGAAGCGTAGATATTTATTTGATTCAAAGTAGTGATGTTTTACTGAAAGGAATGTCTGACACGGCAGCACAAGCATCAGAACGTTTTTTGAGTGATATGGGCGTGATTATTAAAAAAAATACCCGTGTAATTGACTACGATGGCGAGCTTGTTTCGATGAACGACGGCACTCAAATCAGTACCAAAAAAGTGATTTGGGCAGCGGGCATCAAAGGCAATGCTTTGGCTGGTTTGCCTACCGAGTCTGTTATGAAAGATGGACGTATTCAATGCGATAACTTCAACAAAATCAAAGGCTTAGACAATGTTTTTGCGTTGGGTGATGTTGCTTATTTGGAGGAAGGAGATTTTAAAGGACATCCGCAAGTAGCGCAAGTAGCGATTCAGCAAGCCAAGCAATTGGCGTACAATTTTAGAAATATTTTGACCAATGACCCACTTGAAGCATTTGCTTACAGAGATTTAGGAAGTATGGCAACAATAGGGCGTAATCATGCTGTTGTGGATTTGCCTTTTATCAAATTTCAAGGCTTTTTTGCTTGGATTGTATGGTTGTTTGTCCATTTATTTTCCATTATTGGCGTAAAAAACAAGATTTTTATTTTCCTCAATTGGGTTTGGAATTATTTTACTTATGACCAATCGTTACGATTGATTATAAAACCAAGGAAGAAGTAATTAAAACAGGAAAGGGTATCTTTGTGACACCCTTTCCTGTTTTAATTACTGTTGAATTTCGATTGCATTGGTAATAAAATATTCAGTATCGCCTTGCCAAAAGAATTTATAGTATTTTTCACAATATTGTAAATCAACGGTTTTGCCACGAGCCATAGCATCGTTGATTTGTTTCACTACATTTTCGTCAGTAACGGTAAATTTCCACGTGTCACCAGGAGCAACTGAAAAGTTGCGTTGAATCATTTCGCCTTCCCAAGTTTTGAAAATTATACCTTTATTACTGAATTTAATCACATTTCCAGCACGTTTTCCGCTACTGTAGCAACCAAATGTAAGATAAGCTCCTATCAAAGCAGCAATTACAAGTATGACCAATAATGTGCTAATAACTTTTCCTTTTGTTGTCATTTTTTTAATTTAAAAATTTTGTTGTTAAAATAAAAGGTTCTTTTAAAATTTTTGTGGTTTAAGACTTTGTAAGGGCGACTTTAGTCGCACAATTGGCTAATTTTCAACGTTTAGACTTTTGTGCGACTAAAGTCGCCCCTACAGTTTCACAAAAATTTTAAAAGAACCCAATAAAATTAGTGCAAAGATAAGGGTTTTTGTAAAAAAAATACACTAAATAAAGCATTTTTCTAAACAATATTTTCTTTTTTTATTTTAACAAAGATGAAAAAAATTCTAATTTTACTTACCTTTGTACTTTATTTTTAGTTAAATACCTTTGTTTAGCATTGAGTTGTCAAAAGGCTTAGACTTTTTGACTACTGACTTACGACTACTTTAATAATGAGAAAAAACGACATATTTTACATTTTATTTGCTTTTTTATCAAGTTTTGTTGCTTGTATTCCTCCTTCTTCACAAGATCGAGCGACCAACATTAATGATATTGACTTGACAAATCCTGTTGTTCAGCGTTTGTATAATTTTCAAGATCAGCTTTTGACCGATAGTTTGGTCAATTACTTTAAGTCAAGTGACCCAACGTTGCGTTTTTTGGCAGCACAAGCGATGGCTTCTGTGAAAGACAAAAAGGCACTCGTCGGTTTAGAGGCGTTATTAAATGACGATGTGGACAAAATTCGTATTGCTGCGGCTTACGCTATTGGGCAGATTGGGGACAGTACTTCGGCTACTGCGCTTATAAAATCCTTTAAAATGACCGATACTGTTGGAGCATACAAGCATTTTAATGCAGCCGTATTGGAAGCGGTTGGTAAATGTGCGCCTGCTTCTTACTTAAAACCTTTGGCAAGTGTGGCTTCTTATAAAAGTACAGATACTGTTTTGCTGGAAGGGCAATGCCATGCAATTTATCGTTATTTGACTCGAGGTATTACAGCAACGGAAGGTACTCAAAAAATGATTACTTATGCTGGAAATGGTCGTTATCCGAACAGTGTGCGTATGATTGCGAGCAATTATTTAGCCCGTGCAAAAGACATTTCTATTGATAGTACAGCTGCATCATCGCTCAGTGCTGCAATGAGTAGCGACAATGATTACCGCATCCGAATGGCTTTGGCAAAAACACTTGGGAAAGCGAGCAATATCACAACAATGTATGCGCTTATCAATCAATTGGGAAGAGAGAGTGATTATAGGGTAAAAGTTTCATGTATAAATGCCTTAGGTTCTTATAATTACATATTGGTACAACCTGTAATTGTTAATTATTTGCGTGACAACAACCTTCATATTGCCAATGCTGCTGCCAATTTTTTTATCAATAAAGGTATTGAAAAAGATGCTGCAACGACCTATTGGGCTTTGGCTAAGGATTCGTCATTGCACCCAATTACCCAATTAATGATGTATCAAGCGACAAACCGTCATGTATCATCTTTTATGGTAAATACAAAAGGTTGGGTCAATGCGGAGTTGTATCGAAAATTTACGCAGGTAAAAAATTCAGAGGAGCAAGTGGCACTTCTACGAGCTTTGGCAGAATATCCATGGAATTATAGATTTATAAAAGAAAGTGCTTTTTCGATTCCATCGCCTTTGGTTCGTACTACAGCTGTGGAATTATTGGGTCAAATCGCTGCAAATCCTTCATTTTATAGGGTTTTTGCGGGCAATTCAAAAGGTGTTCGGGTTAGTTTGTTTCAATATTTTGTAGAAGCCTTGGATATTGGCGACCCAGGCATGGTAGCGATGGCGGCAGTTGGATTGAGAACGCCAACGATGGAATACAAGTATATTTACGCTAAAATGTTGGATAAATCATTTTTGACCAATGCGCAGAGTAAGTTAAAATTGCCTCGTGACCTCGAAACTTGGAATGAACTTCAAAAAACAATAGATGCCTTTAATGGTACAATCAGCGAACCTCGAAAAGCGGCATTTAATCAGCCTATTGATTGGAAATTATTGAACGCTTATGCTCAAAAACCGAAAGCAACAGTTTCGACGAAACATGGTAATTTTGTGATTGAATTGTATGCTGACAAAGCACCTGGTTCTGTGGTGAATTTTATCCAATTGGCGAACAATAACTTTTACAATGGAAAAAGTTTTCATCGTGTGGTGTCGAATTTTGTAATTCAAGGCGGTTGTCCTCGTGGCGACGGCTATGGCGGACTTGATTATTCGATTCGTTCAGAACTACCTTACATGCACTGGGATAGTGAAGGTCTGGTTGGAATGGCTTCGTCTGGCAACCATACAGAAGGAACTCAGTTTTTTGTGAACAATGCTCCCGCATTGCATTTAGATGGCAATTATACTATTTTTGGAAAAGTAGTGGAAGGAATGGACATCGTTCATAAAATTCAAGCCAATGATGTAATGACAAAAGTAGTGGTCAAATAAGAGATTGTTATATCGTTAGAATGTTATATTGTTCTCCTACTTGGCAAACACTTTAACATTCTAACACTTTAACATTTTAAAATATACATCGAATCATTCTTTCCTTTCCACTCATATCTTTTTGTAAAATAATGTCTTTAAATCCTTGATTTTTAAGCATTTGTACAACATCTTTTGCATTAAATTCATTACATTCATAAAAAAGGAAACCACCTTTTTTTAATTTTTTTTGTACAAAAAAAGCAATTTTTTCATAAAAAATAAGTGCATCGTCATTTTCTACAAAAAGAGCCAAATGTGGCTCAAAATCCAATACATTTTTGCCCATCACAGCCTTTTCCAAATGCGGAATGTAAGGCGGATTACTCACGATAACATCAAATTCAATATTTGCAATTATTTCATTGTCAATGCTTTGTGCATTTAAAATGTCATCTTTTAAAAAAATAACTTTTGTATTTAAAGATTGATTGTTTTGATTGGCAACAATCAAAGCTCCTTCGCTAACGTCCATTCCAAAAGCTGAAATACTATTGTTTTTAGATTGGCAAGTGATGGGAATACAGCCGCTTCCTGTTCCAATATCGAGGAGTGAAGGCGATGCTATTTTTTCTTTTTTGATGGTTTCCAAAATCCAATAGACCAGTTCTTCGGTTTCGGCACGTGGAATCAAAACCGAAGAATTGACCTCAAATTTCAGCCCATAAAAATCTCCCTTCCCAACAACATATTGCCAAGGTTCGTGACTTAGAAGGCGTTTTTTTTTATTTTCAAACAATAAAATATTTTCCTCAGATAAAATTTTCTTGCTTATTATTTTTTCAAAAAAAACATCTTCTATTACGAATTGAGCAATGTTTGCTGCTTCATTTTCATCGTAAATACTTGATAATGAGTGGAGTAGGGTAGTGTAGGCGGTATTGATGGTCATAGATTAGTAGTACGAGCTATTTCAAATTCAAACTCTTCTGAATAATTATGCTTCATTGGGTTTTCTTTTGTATAATCAAAATCTATTTTTGGGTAAATCAATAAATTTTTAAATTCCATATTTAGCTTATCATTTTTCCTGATTAGGTAATCACGTTCTAATTTTGCAATATCGTCAAATTTTAGGTCTTCGATGCGTTCTAAAACTTTCCATTTGGCATCAACGATTGCGACTAATTCATCATTTTCAATAACAATAAAATCAGGGCTTGATATTTTCTTTATCGTTTGTTGTTGGCTAATCAGTGCATATTCTTTTGAAGTTGTTTTGCCTTGATTATCGGCTAAAATTGTAGCATTTTCGTGTTTTTTTGTCAAATAATCAAATACTATCCATTCAAAAAGTTGTGCGGGATTGAAAAACAAGGCAATCATATTGTCTAATTTTTCAATCGTTTGTGAGCTGTCTTGACTATCATAATGCTCTAAACCTATCAAAATCAATAGTGCTCCATAGACGTTTTTGAGTTCTCGGCTGCCTTTGAAAAGTTTGGTAATTCGATTTGTAATAATGTCACGGTCTTTGAAAGCAAAATTTTGATTGCTTTTGAACCGCTTTCTGATGCTGTTCAATATACCATGTGTTTTGGTCAAAAGTATTTCGTGTTGCGCTTCAATATGTTCAATTTTGTTGGCTTTGAATTGTAACAACACTTGCTCTGTAATCATAGCGATAACAGAAAATGGCTCAATTTCTTTTTTGATTTGATGCACATTTGCTTTATTTAGACTACGAATATTGTTTTTGATGTCAATTTTATTGGCTACGGATTGTGAAATGTAACCCGTTGTTTTGGACTGCGTTTTGTTGTGTTTTTTGAAAAAACGTTCTAAAACTTGCAGTGCGTAACTGTATTTGTAGCGCAAAAAATCGTCGAGTGTGCCGCTTGCTTGTTTCTGGAAATCAGCGAAAGAAATATCCAAAATATTGCCATCAATTTGTTCGTGTTTGATGGCTTCGTAACGTTCCGAAAGTTCATAATATTTGCTTAAAAAGCTAAAAAATGCTTGTTCTTTGTCTTCTTTTGCTACGTTTTTATGAATTTTTGGAACAATCAGAAACTTAATATATTCGCCCGTTTCTTGCCGAAATTGATAATAACCAATGTAATTATTGTAGGTTTTTTGCGAAATAAATTCCAACCGCTTGCGTATCGCATCAGTCAATTGTATGTTTTTTGTTACCAAAAAATGGAAGATATTTTCGTTTTCTTGAATATAAAATGTCATATTTACTTACAATATATCGCTATAAGCCTTAGCCTGCAATTGTTCAATTACATTTTTATAATTTCCTTCTAAAAGGCTTTTGTCCAAACCAAAAGGCAATTCCTTTTTGACCACTTCTAAAATAGGTTTCAATGTTGAAAATTCTATCTCTCTGATGTCTTTAAATTCCGTAATTGCTTTCAATAACGCTCTGCAAAAACTTTGTTCGTCGCTTACCTTTATCCAAGCGGCATGACCTATCATAAAGCGGTCGGGATGAATTTCACTGTCTTTGAATTGCGTTACAATTGTTTCGTTCAATAATTGTAAAAACGCTGCAACTTCTTGATTGTCAATAACTTCCGAATCATATTTTGGATAAATTTCTATCAATTCAAAACGACGCAACAAGTTGTCTTCTATAATTTTTTTATCGTCACGATAATTGGAAGTGCAGAAGAAAAACAAGTTTTTAGGCACGACCAATTTTCTATACTTCGTTTGGGCATCTATCAAATAAGGAATTTCTACAAAGTGCAAATCTGCTTTCCAAGCACAAAGCGCATCAAAAAAATGTTCGATACTTTCATAACTTTGCGCTCCGTTTTCTTTCACAAATGCTTGAATATCAACACGTTTGTCGTCTTCAATCAGATAAATCAAATCGCCGATTAATTCATTCAAACTATTTTCTTGGATTTCTTCCAACACAATCACAAAAGGCTGAAAAGGACTGGCAATTGCTTTTTTCAAATGATTCAAAATCAAGCCTTGTTTTTCGCTGTATTCCACTTGTCCTTTATTGGCAGAAATGCCAATTCCTTGCATCAAATCCGCATTAGAAGATGCCGAATGTATGTTGATGCGCAAGATATTTTCATGCGTAATCGAGCCAAAACCCAATTGCTTTTTAATCAAATTTTCGTTGATTAACCTTGACTTTCCCGTGCCAGGAACGCCTTTAAGCAAGATGTTTTTATAAGGAAAATTAACATTTCCAAAAGATGCAACTTGTTGAATTTCAAATGATTGTGTATTGTTGGTCATCTTTTTTTCTTCTTTTGAAATTGGCAAAGATGCCGTCGTTTCTTTTTGATAAAGCTCTTGAATCGTAGCCTTTATTTCTTGTTCCAAAGCCGAAATATCTGCATCATCATCTGAAAAGCTACTGTCTTTTTCGCAGTTTGGAATTTCGACAAAAGTATTTCCGCTTTTTTCAAAACATTTTTTTCCAGAAAAGTCTTGTTTTGAAGCAATAATTATATGCGAACCTGTTTTTACACCGCCTATCCAATAATCAAAAACAGTATCAAAATCAGCAAAAAGGCTTTCAAAAACAGAAACTTCGCCATAAAAAATTAACCAACTCGTTGAATACGAAATCTTATCAAGAATTTGTCTGAATTTTACAATATTACTTTTGCTACCTTCTTCTTTTGTTTGTTTGGCTTGAATAAAAACATCGTAATAATTGAAAATTTTGACTTCTTTTTGTATTTTTTGTAGCTCAGTTTTAGAAAGTTCCTCAGATTGAATCAAGATTTTACGTTCTGTTTCATCTTGTGTAATATTCAAATTTGCTGTATCAATTCCTTTTTCAATCAAAAAATCTTCTAACTCATTTTCTGAAAAAACCGTACTTACTTTTTCAATCTTGGAAATTCCTTTGGTATAATTACCACCAATTTGCGGATTAAAAACAATCAAATCTGCTTTCGCTACATTTTTCCATTGACTTAGGTCTAAAAAATCATATTTCGAAAAGGTAGCTTTTCCATCAGGAAAATGCTTGATTACGTCTTTGTTTGCTTCGTCATTAAGGTCATTCAAAGTTATTTTTTCAAAATCCTTGAAATTTTCCAACACCAAATGAGAAGTCAAGTTACCACTGCCCGAAGCCATGTCTAAAACGTTCAAATCCGTTTTGTTTTCCCAATCGCTAAAAGCGGTTTCTTCAGCTTTTAAATATTGCAAAAACAGCGCAGCATCATTAGCCGTGCCATCATTTATATATAAATAACTCTGCTCCACCGTCGTGCTATTCAAGACGCTTGGGTTAAAAGGTTTTGCATTAAAATCTTTTATCTGCTTGTATATCAGTGCTTTATCTATCATTGTTTTGTTTAAAATTTAAAGGTCTTCAATTTCTGATTCGCTCAAACCCGTGAGTTCTTCAATATCTGCGATGGGAAGTTTTTTATCTTTCATTTTCTTAGCAATTTCAACTGTTTTTTCCCTTTTTCCAATATCTTCATAAATACTTTTGGTTTTTTTACGAGCTTCTGCAATTTTCCCTTCTTCCAATACACTTTCAGGCATAGTGTCCAAATCTGCTAAATCTGCCGCTTTTTGGATAGCTGGATTAGAGAAATTAATTTTCGGGTCGGAAGGATTCTTGATGCTTTCTGAAATCAAATCCAACCAATCTTTTATCAAAGCGGGTGTTTCTGCTGAAGTATGGCTTGGATTCAAGAAAATTAAACGATGCGGATATACTTCTCGTACATGATCTTGCAAGGTGCGAGGATTCAAATTAGAAATCAACACATCATCTTGTAGTAATTTTCCTGTTTTATCTTTGACGATATAAGGTGCCGTCAAAACAATAATCGTATAAACATCTTGTCCAAAAGAATAATCACGAGAGCTGCGCTGTAAATCTACCAATGCTGCCAAAAAATAATGCAAAAAACGGTCAAAAGTATAATCATAATCTACCCGTTGAATTTCTATCAACACTCTTTTATCCGCACTTTCGGCATAAATATCCAATTTGAACCGAATCGCCGCAACTTTCCTATCCAACTGCTTTTCTGTTTCTATCTTAGCATTAATTACATCAATGCCAGTGATGTCTTTTACAAAAGCACGAAAGATTTCGGGGTCAGTAAAAACCTTTTTGAAAAAGATTTCATTGTCTAAATTTGCTAATTTCATTTTAATTTTTTTAATGTTGAAACGTCTTTTTGACAATCAATTGCGTATGTCGCTCATACAAACCATTTACTTTTTTCATCAAATTCCGACTCCGATGATGTCCGCCTTGATAGGTTTCGATAAACGAAACTATCATATTTTGTATATCAAGGGAACTGTACGTTTTATAGGCTTTGGGAACTTGAATAACAATTTGTTTCTTGTGTTCATCATTCAATGTTACTCCATTATTGGTTTTTTCGCCATATTTTGAATATTCCATCATGCAATTATAAGCTAAAAAAACAGAGGTAATTTCATTTTCAAAAGGAGTCAAAATATCAATTGCCTCATTGCAATAAGCGGGCAAATCCGAATTGTAAATTTTGACCAAACCAACCGTTAATTTAAAAGAAACCAACACATCGCCTTTTTTGATAGGCGCAAATTTATCTGATTTTTCAGATACTTTCTCTTTTATCAAAGCCATTGTTGTTTTTTCTTTTGTATTGGGCTTTTCAATCATTAAATTTGAATTTTTAGTCAAATCGCTGACAGAGAGCCAGTTAATATCGCCATTATTGTCTTTATTAGGTGTAAAACCCATTCGTTTAGTACAAACCAATTCTGATTTATTATTAGAGTGTATTCGCTTTTCCTCAAACTCAATATCTCTCAACGTCAAATCCAAACCTTTTGCTTCACAAAAACAATCAAAATGAAAAGCCAATCTATCGTCTTTTTTGAAAAAAGAAGGCAGCAAAATCTTATCTAAACAATTGATGGCTTTAATACCTTTGTCGTATTTGACAATTTCTTTATCATTGTAGGCTTTGAAATACTCTACCGCTTCTACCATGATTTCTTGGATTTTTAAAGAAGTGTAAAGGTTAGAATAGGGTTTGGGAATAGATATATTTATTTTTAATCTTGATAATTCAGTTTGAGAAGGAATATATCCTCTTTGGAAGCCAAATTGTTTTTTCATATTTTTGATACAATAATAAACATATTTACTAAGAAAAGATGACTTACTAAAATCTATCACTGTTCTATGATTATTTACAAAATATTCTCCGACATGAAATATAAAGTTTGTCCCAGCTGATGAATTACCTTCATTCGCAAACGATAAATCAGGATTATTTGGGCTTTTATTTATAAAAACACAATTAGGATACTTATCTTTTGCTACGTAAGTTAAAATATTGCTACTTGCATCATAGACGGGTAGCCCTTCAATATCATTAATTTTTTCTAATTTTTCGTGAACTTCTAATTTTTTTGAACCAATAAGAGAAATATCTACATGGTTGAATATATCAACCCTTTCAAACTCAACCACCTCGAGTTTAAAATCTTTATATTTCCCCGTTTCTTCTTGAAACTGATTGAATTTATGTATTAAATCCTTATCTAACATAGTTGTTTTTAATTGTTTAGGTAGCACGGACTTTAGTCCGTGAATCTTCACAGACTAAAGTCCGTGCTACCATTTACAAAGCAAAATTTTTTTCTTTTTCCATCAAAACCTTATACATCTCTACGACACAATCTCTAATTTCTTTTTCCAACTCAGCAATATCCACTTTTTCTTCGATGATTCTTTTTCCGACCAAAGCATTGATATTGATAGCAAAACAATCTTTTGGATTGATATTTTTAGTAATAAATTCAATTTCTTCTTTTTGATGCAAATATTGAATTATCGTTTTGATTTGTTCGGCAGAATAAGCATTTTTCATGTGTTTAGTTGCCTTCGGATGTGCGCCAAAAAGAGCTTTTTCGCTGTTGTCTGCTTTCAAAATTTTGATACTTTCGCCTTTTTCTAAGGCAGTGTCAAAAAACCAAACGTGCGAAGTGATGCCCGTATTCGTGAACATTGCGTCAGGTTGTTCCACGACTGCTCGTAAAACGCCCATATTAAAAATCCGATTTCTAATCAAGGCTTCCGAACCTGTTTTTGAACCTGTTGAAATCAAGGTACTTGATGTAATCACAGCTGCCATTGCTTGTTTTCCTCTTGCTTTTTCTTTTCCCATCAGCTTGATGATATGCTGCATAAAAAGGTACTGTCCATCGCTTTTCTTAGGCGTAACAATGCCTTTTTTATCTTTGACGACTATAAAATGCGATTTTTCGCCCAAGCGCATATTGTCCAACACTTTTTCTTGGTCATGTTTCCAATCCACGCCAAAAGGTGGATTTGCAATGATAAAATCAAAACTATCTTCACCGTTGATACCTTCCGAAAACTTAGGCGCAGTCAGCGTATTTCCAAACGCAATAATATTAGGGATTCCTTGTGTTTCGCCACCTTCGCCTTTAAGCGAGCTGATTTCCAAAAAAATCTTACACAACAACCATACTTGCGGATGATATTCCTGCCCATAGACTTCAATCGTCGCCCCTTTTACATGATGTTGGAAATAGTAAGCGGCTTCCATAATCATTGCACCCGTGCCACAAGTAGGGTCATAAATCGCAATATGTTGATTTTCTTTCATTCGTTCTGATGCCATTTCGCACATCAGATGAATGATAGATTTTTGCGTAAAATGCTGCCCCGTGAGGTCGCCTTTTAGGTCTGCCATTCTCGAAATCGTAATTTCGTAGAGGTCTTTGTATTGTTCTTTCGGAAAATTTTTAAAATCTGCTTTGTAAGTAAAAATATCCAAAACCATTTCGAGGTAATCGTTAGGCAATTCCTCAATATAAGCGTCAAGCGCAAAAAACTTAGAATGATTCAAATACGCCAAAACATTTTCCTTTTCGCCAGGATTATATTTGGCTTCTTGCGAAAAATAGCGCAGTTCTTGTCCTAAATTTTCCAAATCGGACATAATATTTTTAAACGTCGTTTTGGTATCTTCGCCTTTGTATTGTTCAAAAAGCGTGTCAGAAAGTCCAAATTGCTGTTTGTACTCAAAATTAAACAACAATTTGCTATTGTCAATCAGCAATTTGACTGCCATAAACGCCATAATACGTTGGTCATAAGTGCTTTCGGGAATACCAATGCCTCTTAATATATCGGCATACGCCCAATAAAAATCGCCAAGAGTTTTCTTTTTTTCTTCAAAAAAAAGCGTAGGAGTAAGTTTTACGTAAGTCATGTTTACCTAATTTTTATGACAATAAAAGAAATGTTAATACTTTACTGTGCAAAAATATAAAATATTTTATTTAAAAAAAATATTTTACAACATTTATTGTTAAAAAAGGTAGATATTGCTCAGTTAAGCAATATCTACCTTTTACGAAACTTTACAATAGCAAAAGTTTTTAAAACCAACCTTTTCGGCTACCACCTCGTCCGCCGCCTAAACCCAAAACGCCTAAGATTCCTCTTGTCACTTCTTGCGCTACGGTGCGACCAATCTGACGAGCAACAGGGCTGCTCATCGCATCAGAAAGTACATCTTTTGCTTTGTCAAACATCGAAGGTCCTTCATCAACGACGGGTGCTTCGCTTGCACTTTCTTCGCTGCTTTCTTCGCCAGAAGCATCGTTGAGTTTGCCTGTTAGGATTTCGTAAGCGGAATCTCGGTCTATTTCTTCGTTGTATTTTGTTACCAAGTCGGAAGCGTCCACAATTTCACCTAACTCGCTGTCTGTCAGTATGTTCATACGAGATTGCGGTGCACGAAGATGCGTATAAGCCAGCGGTGTTGGAATCCCTTTTTCGTTCAAAGCGGTTACAAAAGCTTCTCCAATACCGACTTGTGTCAGCATATTTTCGACATCATAAAAATCCGTCAAAGGGAAGTTTTGCGCTGCCAATTTGATGTTTTTTCTGTCAATTGCGGTAACGGCACGCAAGGCGTGTTGAATACGTAAGCCCAATTGTCCCAAAACTGCCGCAGGAATATCCGAAGGCATTTGCGTAATGAAATAAACACCGATTCCTTTCGAGCGAATGAGTTTTATGACCGTTTCGATTTGGTTCAATAGGGTAGAGGACGCTTCGGAAAATACCAAGTGTGCTTCGTCTATAAATATGACCAATTCTGGTTGTTCGACATCGCCACGTTCAGGAAATGACGAATAAATTTCTGCCAGCAATTGCAACATAAAAGTTGAAAATAGCTTTGGGCGGTCTTGAATGTCGCTCAAACGAACCACCGAAATAACACCTTTCCCATTTTCATCAATTCTGCAAAGGTCTTTTACTTCAAAAGAGCGTTCACCAAAGAACAAATCAGCACCTTGTTGTTCTAATTCTACGATTTTACGAATGATTGTACCAATCGTAGCAGTAGAAGTTTTGCCATAAGCAGCTTCAAAATCATCTTTTCCAGCATCTGTGATGTGTTGCAAAACTTTTTGAATATCTCTCAAATCCAACAAAGGTAATTTTTTGTCGTCGCAATATTTAAAAACGACGGCAACTACGCCAGATTGAGTATCGTTTAATCCTAATATTTTTGAAAATAAAACTGGACCAAATTCTGTTACAGTTGCTCGTAATCTTGCGCCTTTTTCGTTGGAAAGTGACAAAAATTCTACGGTGTTCCCTTCTGAAATCCAAGGCAAACCAATTTTGGCGTGTCTGTCCATGATTTTGGGATTCGACTCGCCCGCTTTTGCGATACCAGAAAGGTCACCTTTGATGTCCATTAACAAAGACGGAACGCCATTTGCGGACAATTGTTCCGCCAAGATTTGAAGTGTTTTTGTCTTACCAGAACCCGTTGCACCAGCTATCAAGCCGTGACGGTTCATCATTTTTAATGGAATTTTTACTTTTGCATCTGCAAAAATTTCACCGTCCATCATTGCAGCACCAAGCTCAATCGCTGTGCCTTCAAATTCGTAACCTTCTTGTATGGTTGAAATAAATTTACTCATAATATAGGTAGTTCTCTTAAATCCTCCTATAAAGGGAGGACTTTAAACGTAGCGTTTTTTTATTGGAAAAATAGATGAAAAATAAAAAACAAAGGTATAAAAAAAGCCGCTAAAAATAAAATTTTAGCGGCTTTTTGTAATCAATAATGAATAATTAAGGCAATAACGAATCATAAATGATGATAAATTCTTAATTATTCATTTTTAATTATTCATTAATTTACTTGTCTTGTTTCGCAAAAACTTTTTTCAATAAATCGCTGCCTCTTGACATTGGATTTTTACGAATATCCAATTCCTTTTCAGCAATCATACCAAACATACCTTTTAAGGCTTCTTTAGTTACATAATCGTTCAAGTCAGGATTTGCTTTTTTTACCATTGGTATTTTATTGTAAGCGGTGACGATTTCTGTCCAATATTTTGTAGCACCAACCTCTGACAAAGAATTACCAATAACTGGTTTGAATTCGTTGTACAAAGATTGATTGGTATTGGTGTTCAAGTAGTTGGTTGCTGCATTTTTTTCACCCATCAAAATATTCATTACATCAGAAAAACTCATTGACGTAATCGCACTGATGAAGATTGGTTTCGCTTTGACAGCTGCTTTTTCAGCACCACGGTTCATTTTTTCCATGATTTGGGTTTCGATGTTTGCAAAACCAGGTACCATTTTCACCTTACTGATGATATTTTTCATGTCTTCTGGAATCAAAATCTTATACAAAGCACTTTTAAAATAACCATCTGTTGCGCTCAATGATGCGACTCCTTTTCCAACACCTTCGTTTAAGGCTTCTTTTAAGCCTTTTCCGATTTCGTCGTTTGATAAGGCAGCACCTGCGCCATTGGTTTTTACACTTTCTACTTTATCTTTGACGGATTTTCCTAATTTATTCAAATTAATTTGAGCATTAGAAATCTGGGCGAAAGATAAAATTGCGATGGCAATAGCACTGATTTTTTTCATAATAAATGACGTTGATTTAATTTAATTAAATTGTAAGCGGGCGTTCAAAATAATACTAATTAATTTAGCCCCAATACTTAATATTGTATAGACGTTGTTTTATCCAAAAAGGATTGATACATTTTTTATTTTAACAAAAGATTAAGTAATAATATTTATTTTTTTGTTTCTACAAAATTTTAATTATCTTTACCTCAAATTTTCAATAAACAAAATTTGAAATTCAAAATATAAATGACAGATACTAAAGTTTATCAATTAAAAATACAATTGTCTGGTGTTTCTAAGCCACCTGTTTGGCGACAGGTTACGCTGCTTTCAACCTATACTTTGAATGATTTACACAAAATTATTCAAGGAGCGATGGGTTGGTTTAATTGTCACTTACATCAATTTAATATTGGTGGAAGGTATTACAGTACGCCTTTTCCTGGTGACGATGAATTTGATGCAGAAGATAGCCGAAAAGTTAGTCTTGCTGCTATTTTTCAAGATAGAATAAAGATGAATATTAATTACGAATATGATTTTGGTGACAGTTGGCTGCACACTATTTCTTTAGAAAACGTTGAGGAATGGGATAAAAAAGCAACTTATCCAAAACTAACGGCTGGAAAAGCAGCTTGTCCTCCTGAGGATTGTGGCGGTTATCCTGGTTATGAGCAACTCAAAGAAACGATGGCAAATCCTAAAAGTGCAGACCACAAGGATATGCTTGGCTGGTTAGGATTGGAAAGTGCTTCTGATTTTGACCCTTCTGGATTTGATGTAAAAGCGGCACAAGAAAGAATGATGAATAGTTTTAGGGCGAAATAATTATTTATTGTTGGAGTGTTATACTGTTAAAATGTTGCTGCAACGATTGCAAACAACACACCAACAATATAACATTCCAACAATTAAAAGAAATTACTTTGAAAGTTCTACATTATAAATATTGAAGCACGAAGGAAGTATTGGAAATCTTGACACAGCCGAAATTCGGAGGAAAATGGAGTGGATTTTAGAAAAATAATTTTATCTTTGTCCTTTCATGTCATTAATCAAACTTCAATTTTTTTCAATATTATGAAAAAAACACTCATTATTTTAGCTTTTTTACTTGTAAAACAAGTAAATTTTGCTCAAACCGCTCAATCTCGTTGGGTGGACTCTGTTTTTAACAAACTCTCCTTTGATGAAAAAATAGGACAATTATACATGGTTCGTGCGCACTCCAACAAGGATTTGGCGTACGAAGAAATGGTCGCACAACAAATTCGTGACTACAAAGTTGGCGGTATTTGTTTTTTTCAAGGAACGCCCGAAAAACAAGCAAGACTTAACAATTATTACCAATCTTTGGCAAAAATTCCACTTTTTGTAAGTATGGATGCTGAATGGGGCTTGGGAATGAGGCTCAAAGAAGCCGCAATTAGCTTTCCAAAACAGCTGATGTTGGGTGCAATTCAAGACAATTCTATGTTGTATGATATGGGCAAAGAGATTGCCCGTCAGTGCTTGCGTTTGGGTGTAAATGTAAATTTTGCGCCTGATACTGATGTCAATAACAATCCTGAAAATCCAGTTATTGGAATGCGGTCTTTTGGCGAAGATAAGAAAAATGTCGTTGCAAAATCTTATCAATACATGGCTGGTATGCAGGACAATGGCGTAATGGCGTGCATGAAACATTTTCCTGGTCATGGCGATACAGACACTGATTCTCACTTGGATTTGCCACTGATTCCGCATGACCGAAGTCGCTTAGATTCTTTGGAAATGATGCCTTTTCGAGCTTTGGGACAACGTGGTGTTCAGAGTGCGATGGTCGCACATTTGAGCGTTCCCGCCTTGGACAATACCTTAAATCTGCCAACTTCTCTATCAAGAAAAGTTATAACAGACCTGTTGCGGAACAAATTTGGCTACAAAGGCTTGATTTTTACCGATGGAATGGGCATGAAAGGAGTCGTAAAATATTTTAAAAATGGCAATGCAGAAGCAATGGCTTTGGCAGCTGGCAATGATATTATTCTTTTACCAGAAGACATTGCACAAACGCATATTCGCATCAAAGAGTATTTACAACAAGGAAAAATAGACAGTTTAGAATTTTTTGCAAGTGTAAAACGTGTATTGTCAAGCAAATATCAATTTGGTTTGAATAAAAAATTTGTACCTGTTGTGACCGATAGTCTTTCTTTTCAGCTCAATTCGCAAGAAGCATTGGCATTAAAACGCCGTTTAATAGCCAACGCTTTGACAACTGTTCGGAACGGTGATGCGCTTATTCCAATCCAAAATTTGGAAAAAATCGCTACTTTAAGTTTCGGTACAACAAGCATGACACCTTTCCAACAAACACTTAACAATTACGCCCCAATGGAGCATTATCAAGTCAGTAAAATGCCAAGTGAAGTTGATAAAGAGTTGATATTGAATAATTTAGGTGCAAAAGATGTTGTGATTATTGGATTGCACGACATGAACACCAAACCAAAAGAAAATTATGGTATTACAACACCTGAAGTAGATTTGATTTACAATTTGGCAGCAAGAACTAAGGTCATTCTGACCGTTTTTGGAATCCCTTACACTTTACGTCATTTTGATGGCATAAAAAATGTTTTACAAGCCTACGACGAAGACCCGATGACACAAGATTTGGCGGCACAAGCGATTTTTGGCGTTATGGGAACAAACGGAAAATTACCTGTTAGAGTGAGTGATGCCAGTTATTTGGGTGCTGGTGTAACGACCAAATCGCTCAATCGTTTGGGTGCTGATTTGCCAGAAAGAGTTGGTTTGAACAGTGAAAAATTGAAAAAAATTGATGTGATTGCGGACGAAATTGTTAGAACTGGCGCAGCACCAGGCTGTGTTGTTTTGGTGGCAAAAGATGGAAAAGTAGTGTATAAAAAGGCTTTTGGCTACCATACTTATGACAAAATTCGCCCAATGACAACCGAAGATATATTCGATTTGGCTTCGATGACGAAAATCTGCGCTTCAACTTTTACGTTGATGAAACTTCATTCGGAAGGAAAATTGGACATAAAACAGCCCATGTCAAATTACCTTTCTATGTTGAAAAGCTCGAACAAAGCCAATTTGACCATGGAAGAAATTATGACACACCACGCAGGTTTGCAAGCGTGGTTGAAATTTTACGAAGCAACTTTGGACAAATCAGGCGGAACAGTCAAGCCTTCGAGTGATTTTTACCGCAATTCGTTTTCTTCTGACTTTAATATTCCTGTTTCGCCTAATTTATTTTTGAAAAAAGGTTATGAAGAAAAAATCTTTGACGACATTGTAAAATCTGATTTGCGCCCTACAAAAGAGTACAAATATTCTGATTTGGGCTTAATTCTTTTGACAAAACTAATCAACGAACAAACGGGTTTGACAGAAGACGACTATGTATTAAAAAATTTATATCAGCCAATGGGCTTAAAAAATATCATGTACAAACCTTGGGTAAAAATTCCTTTGGAACGTATGCCACCCAGCGAAGAAGATTCCTATTATCGTATGGGACGAGTGCAAGGCTATGTACATGACATGGCAGCCGCAATGTTGGGCGGTGTGAGTGGTCATGCAGGACTTTTTGGCAATGCAAGCGATGTGGCAGCCATTTTTGAGTTGTTTTTGAACAATGGTAATTATGGCGGACAGCAAATTTTAAAACCCGAAACAGTACAACTTTTCACAACAAGGTATTCAAAATCAACCCGTCGAGGCATTGGTTTTGACATGAAAGAGTTGGATAAAAGCAAGTCGCAAACCGTAGCCGCTTCCGCTTCTGAACGAACTTTTGGTCATACAGGATTTACAGGAACTTGCGTTTGGTCTGACCCCGTGAGTCATTTGACTTATGTTTTTCTTTCCAATCGGACTTATCCAAGCATGGAAAATAACAAATTAATCAGCAATGATTATCGAGTGAAAATACATCAAGCAATTTACGATGCGATGAAATAAAGACAAAAACAGAGTCTTTTCTTTTTACGGAGCAGCTGTTTTTAACTTGTATGTTTTTTAGCACTAAAGCCCAATATCATTTTCCTAATGGATAGTTTTTTTATTTTATTAAGTAATTGA